>CALMWS010000230.1 GCA_937870795.1 uncultured Bacteroidota bacterium
AATGGCTTGGGTAACGACAGTGGGGAGTTGGGGCACAATGTAATGGACCACCATTTCAGACTGGGTGCCAATGGCTTTGACGACGAATTTTCAGATAAATATTATAAAGGCAGAAGGCCAAACGGCATCTATGTGCCCCGTTTCCAAAATCTGGATAAATCATCCAAAAGGAATTATTTAAGGGGCTTTGGTTACCAGGGAGGAGGATCTGTAGAAAACTGGGCCCGTATGATCAAAGAAGCTGATTTTGGAACAGCCTTTAAAGCAGCCATGGCCCAACCCGGAAGATGGAGTGTAGGTTTGATGGGATTTGGAGAATGTTTGCCTTATCATGAAAACAAAATCTCACTCAACAAAGACAAGTTGGATAAATATGGACTTCCTACCCTCACCATGGATGCTGAGTGGAAAGAAAACGAAAAAGAGATGCGTAAAGACATGATGGCAGCTGCAGAAGAAATGTTGAATGCGGCCGGTTTCAAGGATGTAAAAACCTACGATGCGGGTTGTAATCCGGGCCTGGGTATACATGAAATGGGCACTGCCAGAATGGGAAGAGATCCAAAGACCTCTGTATTGAATGGCAACAATCAGCTACACAGCGTAAAAAATGTATTTGCCACCGATGGATCCTTTATGACTTCTGCCTCTTGTGTCAATCCATCACTTACCTATATGGCATTTACAGCCAGAGCCGCCAATTTTGCGGTCGAAGAACTTAAAAAAGGAAACCTGTAATCATCATAAAAAAGAGTAACATGTCAAATTCAAATACAATAGACAGAAGAGAAGTTTTAAAGACATTGACCCTGATCACAGGATATACACTCACAGCTGGCGCGGCTTCTGCCTTTCTTGCCGGGTGTAAGAGCGAAGGTGTTGCTGCCAGTACCACCGGTGAAGCCAATATATTGAGTAAAGAACAAATGGAAACCATTGCAGCGGTGGTTGAACGTATCTTGCCTAAGACCGACACTCCGGGTGCCCTTGATGCAGGCGTTGATCAGTATGTATCACTGGCCGTAAACAAATTTTACAAAGAAGAAGACCAGAAAAAATTTCTCGATAATCTGGGTAAATTTGATAAATATGCCTCAGACAAATACAAGAAGACCTTTGCAAAGTTGACTGATGAAAATAAGGACGACGTATTAAAGATGATGGCTGAAGAGTGGAAAAAGAATGAAAAGGATCCTCACATATTCAAAGAAATGAGAGACCTCACGGTGAGCGGCTATTGTACAAGTGAGCAAGGAGCGAAACAACTATTAAAATATGACCCCATCCCCGGACCGTATAAAGGATGCATAGATCGAGCAACGGTTGGCGGAGTTTGGGCACTTTAAATTAATAATACTTCCACATAAATTACATCAAAATGAGATTAAGTATACTAACCACATTTCTTGCTCTGGTTTTATTTTCTTCATGCAAGAATGATGGTCCAAAAGCCGATGAAACAAAGCCGGAACTTAAATTGTCACTGGCAGAATGGTCGTTGCACAAAACACTATTTGATGGCAAAATGACCAATCTTCAATTTGCGGCAAAAGCAAAAGAGTTGGGGTTTGGTGGCATAGAGTATGTAAACCAATTTTTTAAAGACAAGGCAGAAAACACTGCCTACCTTGATTCACTCAATGCCGCAGCCAAAAGCGCCGGAGTGCAGCAGGTACTTATTATGATTGATGGTGAGGGTTACCTTGGTGAAGCCGATTCAGTCAGAAGAGACTCGGCTGTCAATGCCCACAAAAAATGGGTGACAGCCGCGAAATACCTGGGCTGCCATTCCATTCGGGTCAATGCCCATGGCGAGGGCACGGCTGAAGAAGTAGCGGTCAACGTGATCAAGGGATTAAGCGCACTTAGTCAGTTTGCCGCTCAACACGGCATCAACGTAATAGTTGAGAACCATGGTGGCTACTCCAGTAACGGGGCATGGCTTGCTGATGTTATGAAAAAGGTAAACCTACCCAATTGTGGCACCCTGCCTGATTTTGGCAATTTTTGTTTAAAACGAGAAGGAGGTGCGATGTGGGGAAAACCTTGTCTGGAGGAATACGACAGATATAAGGGCATAGAAGAGCTTTTACCATTTGCCAAGGGTGTAAGTGCCAAATCGTACGACTTTGATGCCAAGGGCAATGACACCAAAATAGACTATAAAAAGATGCTCGACCTGGTAAAGGCATCAAAATACGCTGGCTTTATTGGTGTTGAATATGAAGGAGAAATTGATGCTGAAATAGAGGGCATTAAAAAAACCAAGGCACTGATAGAGAAGAATTGGTAAAATAAATATTAAGATTAGGTTGAAGCCCGGTTTATTATTGCAATAAGTCGGGCTTTAATATTTTTAAGGAGTTGTTCAATGTCATCAGAAGGCCTGATGATTAGAATAAGGCCTAAGTAAGATATGCCTATGCACAGAGAATTGAGGATGACTCCAACAAAAGGATTACCAAAAGGAGGTAATAACCAATTTATTGCAAAACAAATTGCTGTAATAAATATGACTTTGACCAAATTGTAATTAATAGGGTCCAGCTTCCATACGATTTTAATGAGCACATGTTTTGCAAGGTTAAAAAATAAAATGATGGTTAAATAGGCAATGGCTGCACCTGCCATACCCCAGTGCGGCAACAAGTTAACCAGCAGAATGAAATAAAGGATGCCACTTAGAATAAGCAAAATGATGTTGGCCTTCATCAATCGGGAATAAGTGAGGATGACACCATTGAGGCTAAAACCCAGGTCGACAATTCTTGCCACACAAAGAATAACCATGACCCACCTCCAATCGGGATGGTATTCGGTGTTGGGCATAATCTCAAAAATGTATGGAAAGTTGTAATACAACATCAGAAAAAGAAAGCAGCTGATTACGGTAAGCACCACTGCCGACTTCGCATAAATTTTTTCAATTTCTGCAATGTTCCCTTCAGACCATTTTTGCGCAATAATGGGAGCCGAAATCTGAGAAATGGCTTTTGAAGCAATTTCAAGGGTACTGGTCATAAATAAAATAATGCCATAAATACCTGCCTGATAAGAACCAAGTACCAAGCCTACCATAAGTATATCCAATCTCAGAATCAAGCCATTGGCCAGGGTTTGGATGCCTGATTGTAACAGAAAAGAGAGCAGTGCTACGACTCTTTCTTTTGTGAACCAACTTATTGACAAGGACCACTTCCATGTCCGGAGTGAATAGACGTATCCCAAAATAGCTCCTGTGGAAACAATGTAGAACAGTATTAGGCCTATGCCCAAATATTCCTGCGGAACAATACCCCAATAAACACATAATACCATCAAAGGCACCGCAATTTTATAAGCTACATTGCTTAATAACTCTGGTATTGCAATCTTTTTGAACAAAGAAGAAAATGAGATGATCACATAATTGAATACCAACAAAACTGCCAGCAAGATGATGGTGTATTTATGACCATTTAAAAACTCAGCATCGAGCTTAAAATAGGATGCCAAAGAAACGAATTCTTCATAAAATAAAGAGAGTAAAACACCAAGCAAAGTTGTGATTGCAATGGTGATAGTCAAAGCAAAACTGAGGTAAGAAGCTTCGTTTTCTTCCCGGGTAAATTGGGGATAAAATTTGATTATAACCAGAGGCAGCCCCAGACCTATAACAGGAGAAAACAAATAGGCTGCTGCAAACACCATATTCACAATGCCATACGACGTCTTATCATAAGGGATGATAAAAAGTATAGCCAATGCTCCCAACACTATGGCCATGGCATTAAAAATAGAATATCGAATGCTTTGCCCCTTGATTACACCCATAAATGGCAATGAAGTTTGATTCTGGTATCAAAAATAGGGTTTGGAGTCCGGTCTGCCAAGTGATTTGCCCACAGTTAACCTTTTGGGAGATTTAAAGTCAAACTTTTATTTAAATTTGCTTTCATATGGCTAATACCCAAATCCCTGTTTTTATTGATAAGGACTTACACTGCTACAGTGAATTAAACTATGTATTGTCTTTATTTAAACCAGTTTTAGGCATTGAATTCAACTTAGCTGACAACTCCGTTGACAAGTTTACATTCTCCAAATTAACAAGCGAAAAAGGTTATACAATATCTGAATCCTACTGGCTAGCTTATGAACACCAAAATTACAGTCAGTGCCACGAGATTTTTTCATTCTTCCAAGAAAAAGAATTCTGGCTTGAGAAAATTTTCCATCTTATCAATTGTATTCAAGAGTTTAGTTCACATTCAGGTGACCAATTTGGTAGATTTACCTATCAACAATCCTGGCAATATCAAAATGGAAATATAGAAAACAATGTAGTACTTGAATTGATGAAAGATTTTATCTCTGTCCATTTTGCAGGATTACGGTGGAAATCATTTAAAACTTCTTTATTTCTATCTCATGATGTTGACACTATTTTTGGTGAGTTGACCCAAAATGGAATGTACTATTTAAGAACTATGCAATTTGCCAAATTGAAAAATATCATCTTTAATTTCCTGCTAAGAAAGCCAGGCTGGGCAAACATGGACGTCATCAATAAATTGCACGACGATCACAATGTTAAACATGTATATTTTTGGTTGATTACCAAGGCGACTTCGAATGGAATAAAAAATGCGGATTATGGTGTTGATCAAATAGCAAAATACTGCAACAGCAGTGCCACCAGCGGGTTGCACAAAAGTAGTACATCCATGAGTTATGTCGACGAAATGAAATCTCTACCTATAAAATGCATAGCCAATAGAAATCACTTTCTCAGGTTTGAGCTTCCACACCATTGGCATGCGTTGGATGATTCAGGAATAGCCATAGACGCATCACTGGGCTTCGCTGAACATCATGGCTTTAGAAATTCTTACGGCTATATTTTCAGGCCCTACAATCACAAAACAAAAAGTGCATTCAAACATTTGTCGGTTCCACTGCATTTGATGGATGCAACTTTTAGGAATTATCTTCACGTTCCAGTTGAGGAAACAGCTGATACCATTGTGAGATTTATTGAATCCAACAGGGAGTCTTCCGTAATATCCATTCTATGGCACAACACGTTCTTCACAGATGGAAAATACGAAGGGTATTTGCAACAATATGAAAAGGTGCTAAAGTATATAGTGGAAAGTGGCTTTTCTACCCTTGATTTTGACGACTTACTTAAATTGGAAAGTAATTGCTAAATCACCTTGTAAACATTCAATTTAAAATGCATCACTTTTTGTAAATTTGCAGTGCATGGACATTCAGGCTATATACGAAGATAAATACAGCAGTTTTGCATACCTCCCCTACTATCAAGAGGAGAAGCAATTTTACGGGTATCAGTTTGAGTTGTTTTTGGCACATTTGGATGATAAAAATATATCGAAAAAAAGCCTGATTGACCTGGGCTGTGGATTTGGAATGAAAAGTCACATCATGAAATCCTATTTTGATCGTGTAGTAGGGGTAGATTTTGCGCACAATATTATTGAAGTCAATACATTGTTGAGCAGTGACCGGGGCTTAACTTTTGCCACAGTTGATTTAAATAAGGCCGAATCATCAGACGAAAAGTTCGATTACATTGTAGCCAACGGCTTGTCTTTGTTTAACGATGCAGATGTTAAAAAATGTTCGGATCAGCTGTTGCGTTTGATTCATTTATATGGCAAAAAAAAAGGTAATTTTGTCATTTGGTCATTTTCTGATTTTTCTGGCAAGGCTCCTACCGGTTGGCACAATCACACGAAAAGGGAGCTATCGGCATGGTTAAATTATCTTAAAGCTGAACACCAACTTAAATGCAGCATTTTTTATCCATATAAAAAATTTGGATTTTCATCACGGTCACTAAAGGAAATAGTTATAGCAATCTATCGGTATTTCAGAAAGAGACAATACTATTTTATATCTATTCAATATGAATTTTAAAAACGCAAGAGTAAATCAAAAAATTCCATTTGTTCAAGACATATGTAAAACAAAAAATGTCCTGGATGTTGGATGTGTAGGTCAGGACAATGATTTTTCAAGCGAAGCCTGGGTGCACAAACACCTTAAATCTGTTTCCGCTTCATTATTGGGTGTTGATATTAATAAAGCCGGGATAGAAGAAGCCCGGAAATTGGGATATAACATTTTACATGTTGATGAATTGAAAGACAAAACATTTGATGTCATTACCATGTTAGATGTCATTGAGCATGTCAATGATATTTGCCAATTTTTAGAATACTACAGTGTATATTTGGAAAGAGGAGGCAAAATGGTAATCACTACTCCAAATCCATTTAATGTTCGACAATTCTTCAATATTCTACTTTTTGGCTTGCCGAGTATAAACCCTGAACACACTACTTTTATTGATCCCATCAATTTTAAAGAAATTTCCAATCGTTTAGGGATGGAGATTGATACTTTTTGCTGGCTCAAAGAGTATGATCAGCCCCAAAAATTATATATGAAGATATTACAATCCCTTATATTTCCTGTTTTCAGGTCATTCAGGAAACACTTTGAAGCCAATTACGCTGTCGTTTTAACCAAATCTTAAGTTTATGAAGGTGGTCATTTTTACAATGCAGCCTGCTGTGGCCATTCCACCCCGAATCAGGATGGAAAGACAAATTTTGGAAGCAGCGGGTCATGAAGTAGAAATTTGTGGAGCACCCTATCCAAAGCAAAAAATGCCTGCCTTTTTAAAATTACTTTATTATCTGACCTTATCTTATTTCAGGTGGGATTTGATCTACTTATACAAAGCAAAAACTATAAAGGGAGATGTTGCCATTGTCTATGATTTGAGCCTCTTACCATTGCTTAAGAACCTCAGGAAATCCTACCATAGGATTATATATGAAACGCTCGATAACAACGTAGCATTGACTTTTTTTCATTTGGAACAAAGATTTGTTTGGCTTCATCCATTTTCAGATTTGATTAAAAACATCGTTGGAAATCTGGAAAAAAAATACATCAGAAAATACGCTGATCATTTAATTGTAAATTCTCAATATTTGGATGAAATTTTGGGGAGTCTGGTGCCCACAAGTGTAAATATTTATGCGTCTCCATTCGAACAATACAGCCTTTCAAAGCCAATTTCGATGGGGCAAAATCCTGCTTTTTTATATTTGGGCATCTTTAGCGAAGATAAGGGGGCAGATACCGTACTTGAATTGCAAAAGCAATATGAGCTCCCCCTGTATATTTTTGGAGATAAAAAATTTGCTGTTCCTGATAGACCTCTTGTAACATGGATGGACAGGATGCCCCTTGAGCAATTGTATGAAGAACTCCAGATTATCTTTAAAGCACACAGACTCATTGGCATTAGTCTGATCAAATCAAGTAACGAAAGTTATGCCAACCAGGAGGCCAATAAAGAAGCCGATTATTTAAGCTTAGGCATTCCATTTATAGGCAACCAAAGAAGGACGACGGAGGAAAAAATACTAGCAGGTTGTGGCTGTTTCATTCATGAATCAGATAAGATAAAATTGCTAATAGAAGATTCAAACTATTACACAACTACCAGTGAAAATGCTAAAAGGTATTACCAGGCAAACTTAAGTGCTGAGCGATTTTCTCAACAATTGTTGAATGCCATCCAAAATCCATAGTTATGGTTTCAGCACATTTCTTATATTGAAGCCAATGGCACCGATCAGTAGCAACAAAATCAACCCCGAACTTGCCAGACTAATGCGCTCTCCTCTGTAATATTTTTCAGGTTTGAATGTAAATTCTATGGTATGATTACCCGCAGGTACTTTCATTGCTCTCAATAGATAGTTGACTCGTATATGATCTACTTCTTTTCCATCCAGGGTTACATGCCAGCCTTTGTTGGGGCCATACCAGATTTCTGAAAAAACAGCCAGTTGTTCAGCTTGTGCGTCTGCCTTGTAGGTCAGTTTATTAGGTTGATATGCGGTCAAACTTATCTGGCCCTGGCCATCGGGATTGAGGCCCTGGACATAGGAGGAAAACTCTTTGTTTACAATGGCAACGTTTCTGCCTATGCTGTCAAGCGCTGCTATTTCTTCATCAGGAGTATTGACCATAACCAGACTGTCCACAAACCAGGCGTTACCGTATGCATTGGGATTTCGCTGAACCATTGGCTCACCCTGGCCTCCGTTGGCAGGAACAATGTAATACCTTGTATTGAGCATATCCAATACCCTTTGATTGCCTTTGGCAATTTGTTTGTCGATAAGGTCCTGGAATCTTTGCAATTTAACAGCACTGTAGCCACCTATGGTCTTGTGAAAATAAGATGTCGAAGCCGCATTAAAGGTATTGATCGAAGCATCATAAACCCTATAACTTAAGTCCTTGTCTTTTAAAATTTCTAAATCTGCCTGACGCGGTTCAAAACCCCTTTCATAAATGCGGGATGAAACAAAATTTCTGTTTGAAAAATAAGTTTTGTCAACTGGAAAAAGATCGATCAGGGCTACAATTGCCAGTAAACCAATGGCAAGGGAAGTTGACACTATATTTTTGATGTAAAGCCACAATACCCCAGCAGCAGCCAACACGATAAAACATGATTTCCATGCCGAAGAGGACAACATGCTCTGTCTTTGCTCCAACAATGCGTCTATGATTTGGGCATAATTGGCATCGGCGGTGGCGTGGCTGAAAGAAAACATGGATGGCCCGAGGATGGCTAATAAAGCGCAAGCTCCGGCTACAATACCCGTGGAAAGGTAAAGTGATTTGAGGTGTTGCTTTCTTTCTTCTGCAGTGAGATTGATCAAACCCTGCAAGCCCAGGCCAGCCATTACCGGTATAAAGATGGTAGTTACCGACAATACTGAATTGGGCGTTCTGAAACGATTGAAATAAGGCAGGTAATGAAAGAATAAGTCGTTGATCAACGCAAAATTCTTGCCCATTGACAAAATGAAAGTGAGAATTACTGCTCCAAGCAACCACAACTTGATCCAGTGCCTGGTGGTGAAGAAGCCTATAAAAGCTAAAAAGAAGGCAAAAATGCCAAGGTAGGCTGGACCTGATGTAAATGGCAATCCACCCCAATAAGTTGGAGCCTGGAAGGCTGTATTTTGTTGCAATTTTTTTGCCAGCTTAGAATTTTTTTCTATCCATTGACCTGAGCTTCCACCTGCTGCATAGGGTACAAAAGAAGCCAGGATGTCAACGCTGTTGTTGCTCCAGGCCATAGCGTAATCGTATTCCAGTCCTTCCCCCTTTTTGGCTTCACCACCATCGCCTTTGGTAGTAAGGATGGGTGTACCCCTCATTGTATCCTTGGTATAGTCAATGGTGGCGCTGATCTTTGACCACGATGCTCCCAGAGCCAGGGCAGATCCAACCAGGTAAATAGCCATCAACTTGCCTATGTGTACCCATTCTGCTTTACGGGCTGACTGGATCATTTCTATGGCTACGTAAAAAACAAGCGCCATTGCCAGATAGTAAGTCATCTGAGGGTGGTTGGCGTACAGGTTGAGGCCTGCACCCAGGGTAAATAAAGCGGCCCCTCCCAGATAAGATTTTTTGTGCAACAAAACCATACCTGCTATCATCAAAGGAGCAGTGAATACCGTCATTATTTTGGACGAGTGCCCTGCTTCGAAGAGGATAAAATGATTGGTACATAAGCCAAATAAAATCGCTGACAATGCAGCTACCCAAAGATTGGTGCCAAATGTAAGCATCAAAACAAACATGGAAAGCATTCCAAAAAAGAAGTAGCCAGCGGGCCTGTCCAATCCCAAAAACAATGCCTGCTGCACGTGTTTGAGCAAATTGGATGGGTTGGCTGCTGATATCTGGTAAGTTGGCATCCCTCCAAACATTGAATTGGTCCACAGTGTCTCCTCGCCTGTCTTTTCCAAGTAGTCGGCGGCTTCCTTTGACATGCCCCTGTATTGAACTATGTCACCCATCTCAGGCACTTTGCCTTGAAACTGAGGTAAAAAATATATGATGTTTACCAAAAGCATCAAAGCAAGAGCCCCTAAATAGGGCAAAAGTTTTTTGAAGGAAAAATTCATTGGCTTAGTTTGTTGGCAAATATAACCTTTTTTCATATATGTAAGCGACCGTTTTATGCCTTTCACAAGTTATCTTTGCAAATTAATGTAGACCATGACAAAGGTACTTTTGATCAGCTATTATTGGCCACCTTCAGGAGGAGGGGGCGTGCAACGTTGGTTGAAAATGTCTAAGTACCTTCCCGACCAGGGCATTGAGCTAACTGTTTATACGCCAGATAACGGCGAATTTCCCGGTTACGATACCTCGTTGGTGGATGAGGTTGACAGTCGGATTAAAATTGTCAAACAGCCCATTTGGGAGCCCTATCATCTCTTTAAAAAATTTACCGGCAACAGATCCAACAGTTACAACGCCCTTATTAATGCGGAGAAAAAAATTAGTTGGAAACAAAATCTTGCCGTATTTCTAAGGGGAAATTTTTTTATACCCGATGCGCGTTGTTTTTGGATCAGACCTTCCATTCAATTTTTATCAGGGTACTTAAAAGAGCACCCTCAAGACGTCATCATTTCTACCGGGCCTCCCCACAGCATGCACCTCATAGCGTTGGGCATCAAGAAAAGATTCCCCGCTACCCAATGGATTGCAGATTTCAGAGATCCGTGGACCATGATCGATTTTTATAAAGACCTCCGATTGACCTGGCTTGCAGACCGGGTACACCACAAACAAGAAGCAAGCGTACTCAAATGGGCAGATGAAATTGTAACCATCAGTCCATCATGTGCAGATGACCTTCAAAAACTGGCGGGCAGAAAGATAACTGTCATCAATAATGGCTTTGACGAGCAGGATTTTGAGGGTGAAGCTCCCCTACCCGATCGCCAATTTAGTATCGTACACATTGGCTCTATGAACAAAGACCGCAATCCAAAACTGCTTTGGCAAATTCTAGGGGAAATGGTTAAAGAAGATGAAAATTTTAAACAAGCCCTGTTAATTGAGCTGGTAGGCATTGTAGATGGCAGCATAATCTCCGCTATAGAGGCCCAGGGTCTGAAAGAACATTTGGTAGTAACCGGTCAACAGGAACATAAGGCTGTAATCGAAAGAATGAGAAAAGCACAGTTGCTTTTATTGCCCATCAACGATATTCCGCAGCAAAAAGGTGTTATGCCTGGTAAAATGTATGAGTACATTGGAGCGGGTCGGCCTATACTTGCATTTGGCAGGCCAGACAGTGATACGGCAAAATTGCTGAAGGAAACGGCAGCCGGCACTTTGCTGGCCTATGATGATGCAAATGGTTTGAAATCGATGTTGCTAATGAGTTTCAACAAGTTTCAGGGAGGTGAATTGCAGATCAGTAGTTCTGGCTTTTCTGAATACAGTCGTAAAAATCTTGCCTTAAAATACAGCCAGCTTATAAAGAGTATGACAATAAAATAGAGGGCTTACCCTGAGAATTTGCAAATAATTCGTTAATTTTCACAAAACATGGCAGATTTGACATGATTTTCGTCAAAAATTAAAATTTAGCACTAATTTTGCAGGGTTCTACGTTATAGGGATGTCCCTTAATTAGTTGAATTAAATAAAACATTAAAATGAAGAAGTCCGTTAAGACCGTTGCCGTTGCCCTTATGTTCGTTGCTGTATTGGCAGGAATGTCATCTTGTAACAGGGGTGGATATGGTTGTCCTTACGAATTGAAAGCACCTGTTTCACTTTTCTCTTTGGCAAAATAAGTTCATCCTTTTTAAATGAAGTGGATTGAGCTTTCTTCACCCGAACAGGTGGAAGAGATCAGGAATAAGTCATTTCAAGGTCCAATTTTGGTTTTTAAACACAGCACCAGCTGTAACATAAGTCTTATGGTTAAAATGAGACTGGATCAGCAGTGGGCTTTTGGTGTGCCCAGTTATTTCCTTGATTTGAAGAGTTATAGAAAAGTATCCAATCTGGTTGCTGATGTTTTTTCAGTCCATCACGAATCTCCACAAGTACTTGTAATAAAAGATGGTGAGTGCATATTTGATGCATCACACTTTGATGTTCAGGTTGCTGAATTGAATGAAATTTGTCTGAATTAGTCAGCCCTGCCTTTACCCTCCAAACAAAAGTATTTTCTATTCCCCACCTTAAGGGTTTTGTATTCCTATTAAGGAATTGATACAGTAAATTCCAAAAAAAAAGCGGCCCCAAAGGAACCGCTTTTAATCGTCGTATGTTTTTTACCACTACTATTATGGGAAAACGCCCAAAGTAAGGTAGTCATTGGCAACTTTATCCAGGGCACATGAGAAGGCAGCAGTACGCAGGTCTTCAATTCTTTTATACCTATTGAAATATTCCATGATTTGGTCGTAAGAATTGATCATGGTTTCTTCCAGTCCGGAACGAACCAGATCCACTTCATCTGCACCTCTTGTAAGGAAAGTTCTCTCCCTTTGGCTGATGGATTTGCCCGTCATTTTTTCCATGGTTGCAAGCAAATTGCTGTAAGTGTTTTGGTCAAATCTTTTTTCCAACCTGCCAAATCTTCTGTGAGAAAGGTTTTTGAGCCATTCAAAGTAAGAAACCGTTACACCCCCGGCGTTGAGATACATATCCGGCATGATGAGGATGCCTTTTTTCAATAAAATTGCTTCAGCATCGGCAGTAACAGGTCCATTGGCTGCTTCGCCGATGATTTTGGCTTTTACAAATTTTGCATTCTCTTTATTGATCTGAGATTCGAGCGCAGCAGGCAAAAGAATATCACATTCTATTTTCACCCAATCTTCTCTGTTTTCCAGTTTTTTTGTGCCAGGGAAGCCCATAATAGAGCCTTTTTGCTTTCTGTATTCTACCAGTTTTTCAATGTTGATGTCTTTGTCAGATACTATGGTACCTTCCTGTTCAGAAACACCAATTACCCTGACACCACCTTCCTGCTGGCAAATTTTTCCTGCATAAGATCCTACATTACCCAGGCCCTGGATGACCATGGTCTTGCCTGCGATGCCTGTTTCCAATTTTACTTTGGCCATCATTTTGGCATCGTTGCAAAGTTCTCTCAAACCATAATATACACCACGGCCTGTAGCTTCTGTTCTTCCATGAATACCACTTTGATTTACAGGTTTACCGGTAACACAGCCCGCTGCATCGATCTCACCTCCTTTAAAAGTCTGGTAAGTATCCAGAATCCACGCCATTTCTCTTTCTCCAGTACCGTAGTCTGGTGCAGGTACATCAAGACTTGGGCCGATGAAATTTTTTCTGATTAATTCTACTGTATATCTTCTGGTTATTCTTTCCAGTTCTTCAGGTGTGTATTGACGAGGAGAAATCTTTACACCTCCTTTGGCACCGCCGAAAGGTACATCTACAATGGCACATTTGTACGTCATCAATGCTGCCAACGCCATCACCTCTTCCTGGTTTACGAGGTGTGAAAAACGAATTCCTCCTTTGGTTGGCAGGCGGTGGTGACTATGTTGAACGCGATAGGCTTCAATCACCTGAAAGTCTTTCCCGATCTTAACCGGAAAATTCATTTGATAAACAGCATTACATACCTTGATCTGATCCAACAATCCTTTTGGATGTTTAGAAATGGCAGCAGCTTTATCAAAGTTGCGTTGCACGCTTTCATAAAAGTTAATTTGTTTCGTGCTCATCTTTTATTTGTTTTTCTAATTTGGTTAGCTTGTTATCAATACGCCACAAATAAACACCTATACCTAACAAGACTATTACTACTCCTGCTATAACGGAATAAATTTTACCTGTACTTCTGAGAAAATCCAAATCCGACACCTCAGCAGAAGCTGTGTATGGAAACATTAGTAGCGCAATACTACTCCACATTATGCACTTAAATGAATGGTCTGGCATAAAGGATTATTGTGGCATTTACCCCTCAAAAGTCGCTACATTTTACCACAATTCAAAATTTATTGAGAAGGACTTTTGATTTGAGGGTGGTATTTTTTTTACATGATGGAAAATAGTAATTTGTGTTTTTGAGCCTCACCCAATAAGGTAGCAGGCGTAAGTAATAAAAACCTCGCAAATCTATGGATATCATCAATTATACGAGATAAAAAACTGTGTAACGACAGGGAACTATTTTCAATTTTTAAAGGATTTTTACGTGTAAATCCCTGCCTTAATTGCCAATTTTTGCATTCTGAATTTCAACTGGGCCATCCAGCAGCCCAGAAGTATTAGGGCCAGGATTGAGGGATAAAAAAACAATCTCAGTGTGTGGTCAAGGTCTTCACCTCCCAAAGCAGGATTGCCGCCATTGCCGGGGTGAAGGCTGTCTGTAAGGCGAGGAATAATAAAGACCAGCGGGATGAGTGCCACAAAGGCAAAAATGCTGAAACTGGCAGAAATTCTTGCTCTTGCTTCTGCATCATTGAATGAATTTCTCAATAATAGATAACCAAAATACAAGAACATAGACAAAGCTGCCATATTCAATTTTACATCGTTGGTCCACCAGCCACCCCATGTGAATCTGGCCCAAAGCGAACCCGTTATAAGTCCCAGGATGCCATACAGGATGCCCGATTTGTTGTAAGCTACAGACCACCAATCGTGCTCATTTTTTCCTGTTCTCAAATATTGGATGGCATGATATAAACCTAGCAGGTAAAGCACAAACATGGCCATCCACAAGGCTACGTGGAAAAATGTGTTTCTAATGGTTTCATTTAAAATACTTCGATAGGGAAAACGAAGGCCGGACGGTTTTACAAAATCCGCTGTATTGACATCTGTGAATTGGGCTTCAGCAGTATTGGCTTCTTCCGCAGAATCATTCTTCAGTATAACTATACCATCAGGAACCAGAAAACTACCGTCAATATTATTGTATCCAATAACGGTATATTGCTGACCCTCCATGTTTTTTGCAATGTCCCAATGACAAGTCAGTTTATTTTCAGTTAATATCTGCACATTTTGTGCTTCCAAAAATTTTCCTTCGGCGCTTTTCAGCCAAATGCGGGTAGGTTGTGCTGTTTTAAAGTGAGTGTTATATGCAGTGATGGTCACCTCTTTTTGTTGGCCTGCATATAACTGGCCCGGATTCAAATCTGTAATACCAGGATTTAATGGCACACTTAGACCTCCAATGACAACATAGAGTAAAATCAGGATTCCGAGAATTTTCCACCAGGACAATAACATTTTAAATCATTTTTTATAAAAAAGAAGCTCTAATCTTTCCAGAGGAAATCAAAAAGCAACAACAACAAACCAGCTAACAATAAATCGATGCCCAAAAGCATCCAAACATCTCCATCTACGGATGTATCCGTAATCAAAGCCATGGCAACGGCTGTGATCTTGATCAATAACAGCAGTACAGGTAGTGTCAAGGGAAGAGACATTACTGACATCATTACACCCTGATTGCCTTCTGCTCTTCCACTTACGGCTGCGATGAAAGTAAAAATAATGGATAAGCCCAACAATCCCAAACCAGCACCGGCAAAAAAAAGGCCATCCCTGCGAATTCCAGCGTCAAAAAAGAAACGGAAGCCCCAATAAACCAAGATAAACAAACCACTCAGAAATATAAAATTGTAAATAAGCTTACCAATCACGACTTCTTTGGGGTCAAAAAGTGTGTAATAATACAGCCTTGATTCGGCACCATCCTGAATGAAACTTTTGGCAATGGCATTGATTCCACAAAACAAAACAGTCATCCACAACATCACATCCCATTCGAGGCCTCTTAATACATTGAATGCTTTGTAATTCAAAAAAACCAAAACGAGGCAAAAGAGAAGAATACCATAAAAGGCATTTTTCCGTCTGAATTCAAGCATGCCCTCCTTTCTGACAATTGCGGCTATCTTAAGCGGCCTCATAAATTAAACCTACCTGACTTCATTTACATCATAGACCAGATAATTGGTTTCACCCTGCCAGGGAAAGGCATCTAC
The DNA here is from genome assembly GCA_937870795.1 of uncultured Bacteroidota bacterium. GTDB lineage: Bacteria > Bacteroidota > Bacteroidia > Chitinophagales > Saprospiraceae > JADKBO01. The sequence goes on from CALMWS010000230.1 coordinate 15,915, forward strand.
CACTTCTTTGTAGTGAAGTCTTACATTTTTGCCTTCAAGGGTCTGCAAATCATTATACGTTTTAGGGTTGGTCACAGAAAACTCCCATATGCTCTGTTTGCTCATCATAGTGGCACCTGCGAGTTGGATCTGTCCTTCATAGGTTTTAAATATCTTGCCTTTTCTTGAAATTTTAAAAAGCATGCCTGTGCGTGTGCCTTCACTCAATGTATAGGTTCGGTAGAAATAATAAGTGACACCACACAAAAGTGCGGTGATGAAAAGAATCCACAGTGTTTTTTTAAAGATACTTTTAGCTTTTGTTTTGGTTGTTTCCAGACTCATGATGTTTTGATTTATTCGACAACCCTAAATTTTACGGGATTGCCATCCATGTTCATAATATTGTTAGACCGTGTTTTGACCTTCAGTTCTTCAAAGACTATCCAGCTATTGATAGGAAGATTGGCAATGATGCCCTGCAATTGAGCGGGCAAATCAGGAGAACGCAAATTGATGAAAAAAGGATTGGGTTTGCCGGGTTCAATAATACTCATTTTGCAGGTATAAAATTCAAGGCCTGCAGTTAAATCTCCAAATGCTGGAAATACCAGTTCAAATTTTTTAACTTTATTGAGATCAGCCCTAGAAATATCATTTCCCTTAAGGCCTGCGAATTTTATGTTGGGCATTTCCAGGTTGACAACGCGCGCTGTGATGATGTCAACGGGTAAATTTTTATAGTAGAGTTTTATTTTTACCTCTTCTTCCGGAATCTGAAACCGAAGTTGGTAAAGCGTGTCAGATATTTTTATAACTGTAGCACTTTTGGCTTTAAGCTGCATCATGGCTACATCGGCCTGGTTGGGTTTTATTTTCACCTGGTGGTCAACCTGGCTATAAAGGGTAACAACACTGTCTTTGCCTGCCCACTCCATTTCGGGTAAAAGCTGACAAAAAGCAGGCTGCCAGAAACCGAAGAGAAAGAAGAAAATAAGCTTAAATTTTGCCATTTTTATTGTTCCAACATATAAACGAAGCCGGTGGTCATAAAGTTTCCAATTACTCTTCTTCCCAAAAATCAGCCAGGTCAAAAGAATCTGTTTTGAAATCGTCGATTTCCCGTCTTTCCCTTTTGGTGGGCCTGCCCAGACCCTTTTCCCTGAATTCTGTTCCTGCCTTACCTACAAACCAGTTTTTATATTTGTTGAGTTCTTCTTCGGGGGTTAGGTTGTTATAACAAGGTGCAGCCAAGACGGCAGAAACCCTGGTTTTAATCAGCTTTTCAACTTTAAATGTGAAGGTAAATCCCTTTCGCTTTAATTCAACGAGATCTCCGATATTGACCACAGAAGATGCTTTTACCAGAATTTGGTTGATCCTGATTTTTCCTGATTTGCAGGCATCCGCAGCCAGGGTTCTGGATTTGTACAATCTTACAGACCAGAGCCATTTATCAATCCTAACTTTGGTGTCTGCCATCTATTATTTTGCAGCCAATGTAGGTAATACGAGCGGAAGTTTCTCCATGGCTTCAACCACGGCTTTTGCCACCATATAGTTGCGATACCAGCGCTGGTCGGCAGGTACAATGTGCCAGGGCACAACGGCTTCGTTGATGGCATATTCATAACATTCCATGTACTGAGGCCAAAGTTTGCGTTCCTCCCAATCGGCTTCATTGTGTTTCCATTGTTTTTCTGGTATGTCAATGCGCTCCTGTAGTTTTTCCAACTGCCTTTCCTGGGAAATATGGAGGTAAAATTTTAAAACAGTGGTATCATTATCATCCTGGAGTAAGGTTTCAAAGGCGTTGATGGCTTTCATCCGTTTGACCACTCTATCTTCATCGATCCACTTGTGCACGCGCTGGATCAGGATATCTTCATAATGAGATCTTACAAATACCATCAGATTGCCTTTGCGAGGGGCAATTTTGTGACATCTCCACAAAAAGTCATGGGCAAATTCTTCTTCATTGGGCTTTTTAAAGGCAAAGGTATCAATGCCGGAAGGATTGCAATCGCCAAAAACATTTTTGACCACTCCATCCTTGCCGCTACCATCCATGCCCTGAAGCACTACCAAAACACTAAATTTCTTTTGGGCGTACATGATATGTTGCAATTCGCCAATGCGTTTGGCCAATTTTTTAACCTCCTTTTTGATGTCGTCCTTTTTCAGTTTTTTGGGCGCATCTGTCTTTATTTCAGAGAGTCGAATCATTGTTCTTTGGTATTTTGATTTTGTAGGGTTTGATTAATGGTTTCTTCAATTTCTCTCAATCGGTTGCTACAAAATTGTTTCAATTCATTTGCCCGATTAAGGTATACGCTGAGGCTTTCAATGTTTATGTCACTGTCCTGCAATTTGCTCACAATGTCTCTCAGTTCGCTGAAAGCGCTGTCGTAATCCAGTTTTTTTGCCATGGTTAAATATAAGCTTATGATTCTTCGTTGTAATACAAAATGTAATATTTCCTGCCGACATTGTCTTCGCCTTTCATAATTTTTGAACTATCTCCGTGCACATAAATATGAAAATTCCGATCCAGTTTAATTACCGATCGGAAAACCTTTGATTGTTTGTTGAGTGCTTCAGATGAAGGTTCAAAGGCATCGGCAAGGGGTCTCTGGTTTTTTTCTGCCCATCTTTGTTTGTAATCATCGAAAGCTTCAATAACGGCGGCGTCCTGAAAAACCTCTTCTTTATAGGTTTTTTCTTCAAATTTTTCGTTTTGGGTAAAATAATCAAGGGATCGGCCCAACATTTCTGCACCCTGTTTTTTATCCAAAACCTGATCGAGGGGCTTCCTTTGTTTTAGGAACTGTGAAGTAAGTTTGATGTAATCCGTTGTATATGAATATTCATTGCCCAGAGGACTCAACTGAAGGAAATCTTTGTACCAGTAACCTTCTGCTTTTAAACCACCTGCTTCATGGCAAAGTACCCTCCCTCCCTGCTCATCGCTACCCGGAAGAATGAGACAGGCTTTCTCAGGCTTGCCGATGATATAGCCTTTATCCGTGTGTAACACAAAACATGCATCGTTTTTTTGAAGCTTGTAGAATTTGGGAGCTGTTTGCATTACGATAACAGCTAAAACATCGAGTAACTCATCTTCAATCAACACATCAGATAGATGTGCCATCAAAAAAACCGATTCACCGGCAATGTCTTCCGGAAAAGTATTTCCCAGTTTACGGGCCAGGTGAACACTTTCTTCGAATAACCGGGATGGATTTTCAAATATTTTACCGGATGCTGTAAAAAGAGGTCCCAGCGTACCCAGCTGAAAAAATAACGGCTCTTTATACATGGAGGTAAGATGGTCCAGTAAGTCGGTGGCTGCCTGTTCTTCGGGTAATTCAGAAGTTTGCGTGGAATAATCCCATTCCACCTCAGTGCCATTTTTATGACCCCTGTGGATTATCAAACCATTAACTATTGCATTTGAAATATTGATCATATTTTTCCTAAAACTTCAAAATTAATGATTTTTCTGCATTTTCATGCTGACCTGCCAAAGACCTAAGAAGAATAACTCCGATTTGAAAACTAAAGTCAGAAATCGTTTTATCTTAGCATTTAAATCAAATTTGGTATGCAAAAAGAAATATTTGGCTGGCACAGTCCTGCATTAAACAAACATATGGAAATTGTGAGTTATGGGCATTTTGGCTTTGCATTGCTCCTTTTACCCACTGCAGCTGCCGATTACCTTGAGTATGAGAGGTTTCTGATGATTGATGTGTTGAAGCCCTATATTTTGGCTGGTAAAGTGAAGGTATTTTCCATCAACAGCATCAATTCTGAAAGTTGGCTGAATAGCAAGATGTGGCCCAGACACAAAGCAATGAGACACGTTCAATTTAATGAATATGTCTATGAAGAAGTGGTTCCGCACATCAAAAGAATGACCAGTGCCGAAACTCCGATCATTGTTTCCGGTGCCAGTTTTGGAGCCTTGCATTCGATGAACTTGTTTTTGAAAAGGCCGGATCTGATTGATGGTGTGATTGCCATGAGTGGTGTCTATGATTTGCACGATTATACCAAAGGATATACGGATGAGGATGTATATTTCAACAGCCCAATGTCCTATCTTCCAGATTTATCTGATGAATGGTACTTGTCACGAATAAGAAAAGGCAAAATCCACATACTTTCAGGTCAGGGAGACTATGAGGCACCTGATGCGTCGAGGGCTATGTCATCTTTGTTAAATCACAAAGGCATACCGCATGATCTGGATATTTGGGGTTACGATATGAAGCACGACTGGCCAACCTGGAGAAAGATGCTGCCCTATGTTATCGACACCAAGTTTTAAGTTGTTATTGTCAGAAATACAATAAGTTACAATTAAATATCGAAGAAATTTCAAGGGGAAATGAATGGGGAAAGGTGTATCTTTACAGCACCTTAATCATAATGAGTTTTCCATGAAAAAAATTGTAACCCTTGACGAATTTATCATCAATTCGCAGACCACCTATTCTGATTCTACAGGGCAGCTGACCCGGCTTTTGAGGGATCTTGGCATAGCGGCAAAGATCATCAACAGAGAAGTAAACTTAGCAGGCCTGGTCAACATCATAGGTGTGGCCAATGTAGAGAATCAATCGGGCGATGAAGTAAAAAAGCTTGATATCTTTGCTAATGAGCGGATGATGGAATGTTTGACCATGAGCGGTGAAGTTTGTGGCATCGCATCTGAAGAACTCGAAGATTTTGTAAAGGTGCCCAAAATTCCGGGTAAAGACTCCAATTATGTGGTAATTATTGACCCATTGGATGGTTCGTCCAACATCGATGTAAATGTGAGTGTTGGTACTATTTTTAGCATATTCAGGAGGAAATCTCCTGCCACCGGAGAATGTGATATAAATGATTTTTTGCAGAAAGGATCAGAACTGGTAGCAGCAGGCTATGTATTATATGGCACATCAACCATTCTGGTTTACACTACAGGTGAAGGGGTAAATGGATTTACACTGGATCCAAGCATTGGTGAATTTTGTTTGTCACACCCCAATATTAAAATACCGGAAAGAGGCAATTATTACTCCGTGAATCAGGGTTATTATCTGAAGTTTGACCTAGAAATGCGCAGGTATATTGACCATTGTTCTGACCTCAATTTGGGTCTTCGATATATAGGAAGTATGGTATCTGATATCCACAGGATTATGTTTCACGGTGGCATATTTTTGTATCCAAGCACACGCAAGTATCCAAAAGGAAAGCTCAGGCTATTGTATGAATGCGCTCCCATCTCCATGATCGTTGAGCAGGCCGGTGGTGCATCAATGGATTGCAATCTCAAGCGGATTTTGGACCTTTCGCCAGGATCACTGCATGAAAGGTGTACGGTAGTAATGGGTAGTCCGGCCATGGTAAAAGAGATGAAAGAGTTTATAGAAAAATACAGCGCGCCCAAGTAGAAATTTTGGATTTTAATATTTGTGAAAGGATGGTTTTGGAAACAAAGACCAGAAATTGGTGCCAAATTTAGGCTTTGATAATAATTCAGGTAAATCATCCATGGCTTTGGAATGAAACGTCAAATTAAAATGTACCTTTGGATAAACAAGCCAAAAGGTGATGATAATAAACTTTAAGTCTGCTGCAACAAACTTTATTCACACATTCATTTTAATGCTGATGTTCATTGGATCGAGCCATGGCGTAAAGGCTCAAATAGTTGACGACAGCACTTTGCAGTGGGTTAATTATCTTCAACCAAAAGATACCTTTGTATACCAGGTGACCCAGAAAAAATTGAAGATTATGGGGGTTGACACCTCCACAACGCAACATTACACATACGATCTGACATTAGTTGTACTGGATACAGCGGGTTCAAAAATTAAAATCAAGGCAGAGTACAATCATTATGAAAGTAAGCTAAAGGATGCTCTTTTAGAAGAAGTACTCAAATCAGGAGAAGGAACAGTGGTAGAATACACAACTAATAATTTTGGAGTTTTTGAAGGAATTAGCAATGCCGACCAGGTAATTAAAAAAGTAAAACAGTCCTATAAAAGTCTGGAAAAAAAGTTTGCCGACAAGCCCGAAATACAGCAGGTTTTAAAGTCAATGTTGAACAGATATGCAACCAAGGAAGGAATTGAAGCGGGTGGCATTGACGAAATTCAATTCTTACACACGGGTATTGGTTTTCAGTATGTTTTATACAAAGATTATGAAGAAGACATCCACATGCCAAGCATAAGTGGAGGGGTTCCTTTTGATGGAGTGCGTACCTTCCGTTTATTGGAAATTGACAGTCTGGAAAAAACAGCCATGTTAAAAATAATCACGGATATTGATGGCGCCCAGTTTAGAAATGAGACCATCGAGGTCTTAAAATCCATGCTTCCTTTGGACAAACAAAAATCTTTTAATGCAGAAGAAGTCCCGGAGATGTTTGTACAAAACAGACTGGTAAATTTATTTCATTACGATTATGGCTGGAATCTTTATTCTTACAACATCAAAGAAGTAGAAGCAGGGGGCAACATTTCGCAAGAAATAACAGAAATTTCGCTCAAGTGAGAAAGGTAACCCCGGTTACATAGTGTGCCAATTTTAGGCCATATTTTTGCAAAATGAATGAAGCACAAACCCTTAAATTTTGGAACGATCCCAAATTCCTGATCGTAATGTGTTTGACACTGGGGTTGGCGCCCTTCATACCAGAACCCCATATTTGGGGCAAAGTCAGATGGATAATGGGGGGTGGACATGGAATGAAAGCCATGGATTATTTTGATTTTTTAATGCACGGCACACCCTGGTTTTTGCTAATCCGCTATGCAGTAATTTTCTTTATCAGTAAAATAAAGACAGGAAAGGAAATTGGTAACAAATCGGTTTAGTGGCCAATCATCTTTTTTAATTCTTCCATAAATTCCTGCTTTCGGCGTCTGCTTAAATCTACTTTATCACCGTTGGAAAGTAAAACTTTATCCCCTTCGTCAGACTTAATGCCGATTGCAAAATTCATATTGATGAGATGGGATTGATGTACCCTAAAAAATTGAAAAGGGCTTAGATGTTCATCAAATTCTTTGAGGGTTTTGCTTACGATAATTCGGGGTCTGTTGGTGAAATAAAATGTTGAATAATTATTCTCAGCTTCTACCCTAATGATGTCTTTTATCTCAATAATGATAAGCTCACCAGTGACAGAAAGCGTTATTTTTCCTGATGATTTGTCAGCAGAAGAAGATTTGCGTTGCAGGCAACGTTGAATGGCATTTGCCACTTCGGAGGGTGCGAGCGGTTTCAGCAAATAATCTACGGCATCAGATTTGATGGCAGAAATTGCATAGTGATCATGAGCAGTAGTAAATATTACCTGAAATTTTCTATTTGGAAATTGGTTTAACACTTCCAGTCCATTCATTTTTGGCATTTCCACATCCAAAAACAAGATATCAATTTCAATTTCGTCCAACTCGCGGATTGCTTTTTCAGCAGAAGTAGAGCTGCCGGTAATAACAACCTGGTCTGAAAATTTCTTTTTCAGCATAGCCTGTAAGCCATCAATCGCATTTTGCTCATCATCCAAGATATAAACATTAATTTTCATGCCTATCAGGTATAAAGGTTAATCATTGATCTAAGAATAAAATGTGAATCCTGGTGGTAGCCGTCCAAATGAGTGACAAGGTTGTGCCTAGAATACAATTCATCTATGAACTTAAAATTCCTTTGATGGCTGGGGTCAGAAAATTGACCTTTAAGATATTTCAGCATGTACATCATTGAAAGTAAAATTACTGTTTTTAACAGGAAATAAAAGACCAAATTCTCAATAAATATTACCGGATTCTGGATAAAAGTGCACAATGCTCAATTGACCTTGTTATATAAATCTCAACCTTCATTTTTGTATCAAATTTCAAAGTATGCTTAAAAATATTTTCATTTTAACTCTTCTTTCAGCTGCCCTAAGCGCAGTCGGTCAAAATGTGGGCATAGGAACCAATACACCCAATGCCAGCGCCATGCTGGATTTGACCGCTACCAACAGAGGATTGTTGATTCCAAGAATGACACAGGCTCAAAGACTGGCAATATCTCTGCCTGCCCAAGGATTATTGGTGTACCAAACCGATGGCACGACAGGATTTTATGTCAACCGAAGTTCAATTCCGGCTGTGCCCAACTGGTCTATCCTATCGGAAGATGAAAATTTTTGGTCGCGCAGTCTGGTGAATACCAATGATATTACTTCAGACAATATCGGAAATATTGGCATTGGCACCAGTAATCCTTCCACAAAACTTACAGTAGCTGCTGGTGGGTATGGCATTCTGCATACTGATTTGAGCAACAATATACAGGTGGGTAGCTATGTGGGCAGCAATGCCGGCTGGCTTGGCACCAAGAGTAATCACCCTCTTTATTTTTACACCAACGGGGGTGCTGCAGATATGGTATTGACTACTCAGGGCACATTAGGTGTTGGAACCGGCTCACCGGATACAAGTGCCATTGCAGATTTCGTATCCAGTTCAAAAGGCATACTTATTCCGCGCACCTCACTTACTGCCAATATTACCAACCCCAAAAACGGCATGGTCATCTATAATACTACCGATCACTTTTTATATTTGAGAAAAAATGGTGCCTGGCAAAAATTGAGTGATGATACCAATAATTCACCTCTTTCATTGCCATATGCGGGCAGTGGTAGCAGTGTAACCCAGTTATTTAAAATAACCAATACGTCAGCTGGCGCAGGTACCGCCATCTGGGGAGAAGCCTCAGGAAGCGGAGAAGGAGTCTATGGAAATGCTCCGCTGGGAACGGGAGTTTTTGGACTTACTACAGCCGGCTATGCCTCTAAGTTTACGGCAACCAGCGGGATTGCGGGTTATTTTTCAACTTCAGGAGCTACCAACCTTGTAACAACTGGCGGGAATGTAGGTATAAATACACTAAGTCCCGGCAGGCATTTGGATGTAAATGGCCGAATGAGGCTAAGACACAATGGGGCAACTGCTGGAGCATGGTATACCAATGCTTCCAATGTAGAAGAAGCTTTTGTAGGAATGTACAACGATACCATCTTTGGGTTGTATGGCAATAGTGGAGGAGCCAATTGGAGATTGGGCATCAATGTAAAAAACGGAAATTTGGGAATTGCCAATATGAGTCCACAGATGCCATTGAGTTTCAACAATGGTCTGGGCAATAAGATAGCTCTGTGGGGGACCAATCCGGATAGTCATTACGGTATGGGCATCACTGATAATACCATGCAGTTTTATGTGCCGGCCGGGGTAACTTATTTCTCATTTGGTACCGGTGCAGCAGCCGCAGATTTTACAGAAAAGGCAAGATTGACCGCCGGTGGCCAATTACTGACAGGCATCACATCCTCTTCGTACCAGCACCATTACAAGGCGGCCAATAGTCGCATGCTTACTCTGGACAATTCAAATACCCACACTGCAGGAACGGCTACTTCAATGGCCTTTGTCACAGGCGGAAGGTATACGGCCTTAATCAGAACCGTGGCCACTACCACAGACAAAGCAAGGCTGGCATTTCATACCTGGTCTTCATTGTCGGAATCAACCATACTGGGAAAAGAAAGGATGAGCATCACAGACGATGGTCATGTATTGATAGGTACCACAGATGAAACCAAAGGTGATGGTTACATGCTTAGGGTAAACGGAAAAATTATTTCAGAGGAAGTTAAGGTTCAACTGTATGCAGCCTGGCCCGACTATGTTTTTGGTCCGGAGTATCAGAAAAAAAGCTTAGATGAACTGGAGGTGTACATCAAAGAAAACAAACACTTACCCAACATACCCAGTGCTTCGCAGATTGAAAAAGATGGATTAGAGGTGGGGGAAATGCAGCGAAAGATGATGGAAAAAATCGAAGAACTAACCCTGTATATCATTGAGCTCAAAAAAGAGAATGATAACATCAAAAAAGAAATTCAAGCCTTAAAGTCGAAGTAAGATGCAAAAAACGATCACACTTTTCGCGCTGCTATTTTTTGGCATTTCATTGTATGGACAAACCATAGAAAAAAGAAACGAAGGACATGAGGGGCAGTCTGTAAAAAAAGTAAGAAAGGAACAGGAAAAATACGTACAGCTTTTCAATGAAAAAAATGGAATTCGCAACAAAAACCGAAATGCACTAAAACTGCGGGCTCTTGAAGACTGGCAAAAGTCAGAAGGGACAACCAGTTCGCTGTACAACACTTTGAATGGCACCTGGACGCAGGTTGATCAGGGAAAATTACAAGGATCAATGGGAAGAACTGATTGTATTGGTTTTCACCCCACTGATGCCAACATCTACTATCTTGGTACCGGAGGTGGTGGCATTTGGAAAACAACAGATGGGGGCAACAGTTATGTACCTTTAACTGATAATATACCCAGCAGTGGTGTTGCGGATATAGTGGTAGACTATACAGATCCCAACATTGTATACATGCTTACCGGAAGTGGTTTTCATGGTCAAAATGTGCACAGTATCGGCATATTAAAAAGTACGGATGCGGGTAGCACCTGGCAATTTACCGGTTTGACCGATACCATAGAACGCAACAATCAGGAGTTGTATGGCTACAAATTGATGATGCATCCCACCAATCATTTGGCCTTGTATGCCTGCACAAATCAAGGGTTATATATTTCAATCAATGGAGGCGATACCTGGAGAAGGCAAACCACTACTCCTGTGTACGATCTGGAATTCAAGCCCGACAATAGTAATATCGTTTTTCTTGCCAGAGATGCGGGTATCATTCAGTATGCGACCCATTTCAGCAGTGATTCCCTGGTTGTACAAGCCTTTTCATTTTTACAGATAGGATCAGGGCAAGCCATCAATGTTGTACAAGTTTACCAAACGAGGCTAGCTGTTTCTCCTGTACAACCCAATCTCTTGATTGCTGTTGCAGGGGTACAGGATACAACGATAGATTTTGGCGTACCCCTCTACGCAAAGTCGATGACAGCAAATGCCAATGGTACACTCAACACCTCAGGTGCTACCATAGCCATGAGAGGCCAGTGCGGCAGCAAAGTTGATACCATATGGGCAAGTGGTTTGGGAAGGGGGTACGGAGATGTGATTATCGACAAGACCAATTCGCTCAACATCATGGTTGCAGGTTTGGGGTTTTATACCTCCAGTCAGGGCTTATCTTCCAATCCAGTACATTGGACCCGAAAAGACTACAACTGCGGAAACAACACTGTCAATTTTCACGTCGATGTTTCGAATATGTATGAGTACAATGGTTCAATATATGTATGCAATGACGGTGGCGTTGCCAGACAATTAAAAAACTTTTCTAGCACAAATACTTCCTGGACGGATCTTACCCAATCTATTGAGATTACCCAGGCTTATGCTATAGCAGGTTCGCCTCAGGATATAAACTTATTCCTATATGGTTGTCAGGATAATGGCTCCAACATTAGAACTTCTGCAGCCAGCTACACAAATCTGATAGGAGGGGATGGTACTGCAGTAAAAATTGACCAGACCAATAAGGATATATATTATGCTTCAATACAAAACGGAGAGTTATTGACAAGGTGGAACAATGGGGTATCTACTGGCCTTGTTATCAATTCAATTTGTATGTGCAAAGATACCCTTCCATACAGTGGATATGGAGAATTCAGTAAGTGTATTGAAATTGATGAGACCAATCAGAGTCGTCTGGTCTTGGCAAAAAGGAATATATACACCAGCACCAATAAAGGAGATACGTGGACAACCTGGTTTACCGGACAAACAGATCCTATAAGGCTCATCAAATTAAGCAAAGCCAATCCTAGCAGGGTTTATTTTATTTCCTCTAGCAATGTGTTATACAGATCGATCAGTCAAGGTGGAAACTTTAGTTCCATTTCATGGCCAGAACCATTTTTATATGTATCTGATGTAATCCTAAGTAAAACCAATGAAGATCATTTTTACATTACCTGTATGGGAAATGTAAGCGGCAAAAAAGTATATTTCACCAACAATGCAGGGGTTAGCTGGCAAAACATTTCCAGCGGCTTGCCTAATGTCGACATTAGGACAGGAGAGCTAGACCCAACAACCGGAGATTTTTATGTTGGCACTGATTTGGGTGTGTTTGTACGACCTGCAGGACTCAATCGATGGATCGCATTTAACAATGGGCTTCCTTTGTGTCCGGTATATGATTTGTATATCAACCCGGGATTTTCCAAAATTGCAGCTTCTTGTTTTGGCAGGGGTATATTTCAGTCTGATTTGTTTAGTATCTCAGATTGCGCGCCCTATAGATATGTATTTGGTTCAATCGGACAAAAGTACAATTTATCTGCCCTGGATTCAATGGTGGTTAATTACAATTTGTTACCCTCGGTTGAGACACAAGTAAAAGTAACAGCAGAAAACAATTATATAAGACTTATACCAGGGTTTGTTGCCAATGCCACATCTACCTTTCAAGCATCCATTGAACCTTGCGGGGCTTTACCCAACCCGTATAAAGAGGTTCAAAAAGAAAATAGGCAAGACGAAAAATCCGGAAATGATGAAGTGCCAGCTTTAAAACCCAGAGATCTAAAGCTGAAAAAAAGTGGACACACTGACCCTGAGCCCAAAAAGTGACAACAAAACAAGATGAACAATTCTCAAATTTCTGTGCAACTTTTTCAATCAGAACATAATAGTTGGGTAGATATTGAAATACCCACTGTGCAGGTTTCAGGCCATTCCACTTTGACATTGATGAATGCACTTGGTGAACAAATTCAGCAATTTTTTGTCATTGGCCAGAAGCACCGCATCGACATTACCGGGTTGAAGTCTCAGACATTAAATCTTAAAATCGAAACTGTCAATGCCACTTTTATGAAAAAACTTAGATAGGAACTAATTGCGTTCCCAACCTTCATTTTTTCGCGACAAATAGTAAATTCCTGCAAGTCCCACGAGCACAAAGCCCACTGAAATGTATTGTGCCTGCGACCAGTCTAAGCCCATGAAATCATAGCGGTCATTGACGCGTATTTGTTCGATAAAGAACCTTTCCACACCGTTGTAAACCATGTACATAAAAAACAACATGCCTGCTATTCTAATGCGACTGCGCAAAGCAAATAAAATACCAAAGCCTACCAAAGAAAGAACCGTTTCGTAGATAGGTGTAGGGTAAACCCCGGGAACCAGCTGATGGCAATAACGCATGCCACAAATGACCTTACATCTTTCTTCTATGGTACCTTTGGCGGCAGAGATGAGATCGGCATTGCATCCGGCAACGGTGACTCCTTCATTTGAAACATTATTGGGATAATGATAAGACCAAAGCCAGTCAGGTAAAAACCACCAGGAGGGTTGTGCAGCGGCAACTATGCCCCAGTCGCCATCACCCGATATCTGACACCCAATTCTTCCTATGGCATAACCCAGGAGGATGCCCATGCCGGCAATATCCATCATGTAAACAGGTTTAATGCCATTTCGTTTTACATACCAATAGACCGAAATAAACGCGAGGATCAAGCCACCGTAAACCGTCAGTCCGCTGCCTGAGAGCAATTGACCAAGCGGGTCCCTGAAAAAATCATCCATATTTTCAAAAATGGAAAAGAGGCGTGCCCCCACTACCCCACTCAACGCAGCGATCAGAATAATGTCCATCGTTTTTGTATGCGGATATACAATTATCCTGTCAGGCTCTTTACCAAGGTCTCTTTTCTGTTCGGTATAATAGAGAAATAGGCCATAAAGCAGGCCTACCAGCAAGCCAACGCCCCAATTTCCTTTGGCTGAAAACAAAACAGAAGCAGGGTCGGCTTTGAAATCTGCAAAGTGGCTATATATGAATGGAAATTTGGCAGCTACCAAAACCACCACTACTGCATTGAGGGCCAGATCCTGAATGGATGCTCTTTTTTTGAGCGGGTTGTCTTTTTCCGCAGGCAAAATTAATCCGAGGCCTTCCAGTCTTTGCAATTCACTTTTTAAAAGCCAGGCACATGCCAGGAATGCAATGCCCAGCATCAAACCAAAACTCTTGAACACAGAGGTCCAATTGTCAACTGGGCTGCCCAATACATCATGGAAAAAATAGGAAAGATCCGGATACATACAAAATCATTATTTGCACGAAGATAGCCGTTTTTGAACAGATGTGAAAAGATAAATGGCCTGACTACTTTAAGAAAATGGTAACAAATGGCCATTAAACCCCTGATCGTTAATAGCATCAAAGAAACAAATTACACACCATGAAAACGACCTTTCAATTTTTACTTGCAACTTTTTTGCTGCTTGCTGTAACTTTTCAACCCAATAAAGTCATAGCCCAAAGGCAGGGCAATGGCATACCTGACCTCACAGAGGAACAGCGCATGGAGATGAAAAAACTCAAAGATGACCACTTTATGGAGCGCAACCGCATGTCTGACCGGATGCGTAATGACAGGATGGAAATGCGCAAAAAGTACGACCAGCGACTGAGATCCATACTTACCGAAAAACAATACTATGCCTTTCGTCAAAAAGCCAAAAATAAGGCCTTAAAAAGAAAAGGTATGGGCCAAAGAGGGGGTCGCAAAGGAAGAGGTTTCCACCGCGGTCAACGCGCCTTCTAAAAATCTATGGCTTAACCCAGGATGGAAATGATCTGGGATGCGAGTTCACCACCCACCTTTTCCTGGGCTTCAGCTGTAGAAGCACCGGTGTGCGGGGTAAGGGAAATTTTGGAGTGTTGCAGTAAATCGATCCTCGGATTGGGCTCACTCACAAAAACATCAAGGCCCGCACCTGCCAAATGACCGCTGTTTAAGGCATATAATAAGGCGTCTTCGTCTATGACCCCTCCACGGGCGGCATTGATTACGAAGGCACCTTTTTTCATTTTTGAAAACTCATTTTCTCCAAGAATTGGTGTGCTTACACCGGGGACGTGCAGGGTAATAAAATCCGCGGAAGCCAAAACTTCTTCAAGAGAAGAACCATCTATGGTTACCGTCATTTGGTGTTTTTTGTTGCCGATCTGCAAATTCATGCTTTTTACAAAGGGGTCATAGGCCACCACATCCATACCCATACCAATGGCAATCTTTGCAGCTTCCTGACCAATGCGTCCCATGCCTATTATGCCAATGGTTTTTCCTTCTAATTCGATGCCTGCAGCAAATTGCTTTTTAAGTTCGTTGAATTGGCTGCTGCCTTTTTCGGGCATTTCTCTGTTGGCCAGGTGGATGAAACGCGCAAGTGCAAAAATATGGGCAAAGGCCAATTCTGCTACGGATCTGGAAGAGGCAGCAGGAGTATTGACCACCGCAATGCCTTTGGATTTTGCGTATTCAACGTCTATATTGTCCAAGCCAACACCACCTCTGGCAATTACTTTGAGGTTGGGTGCTGCATCGATTTGTTCCTTTCTCACTTTGGTTGCACTTCGCACACAAATAGCGTCGTATTCGTTTAACTTATTGACCAGCTCTTCTTGCGGGACTTTATTCATGTCGACGGTATATCCTGCCTGCTCCAACATGAGCTTTCCTGAGTTTTCAATGCCGTCATTTACCAATATTTTTCTCATAATTTACCTGATTTTTTGAAATATTAATGCAAAATTAGGTCAATAAAGGTTGAATTTCCAAATTTTATTCCGAATGATTTGTTAAGTTATTACTTTAATGCCTCTGTGACTACACGACCAATGCTGCCGCTGGGAACCTGGATGTGCAACAAGGCTGCAATGGTAGGAGCAAAGTCGGTCATTGCGTGTTTTTGATAGGTTTTTCCCGGTTTGATGCCCCAGCCATAAAATAGCATAGGAATGTGGCTGTCGTAGTTGTACCAAAGACCATGGGTAGTGCCGGTCAACCAACCGTCGATCCAAGCTGCCTCCAAAATGATCTGGATGTGACCACTTCGCCTGGGGTGAAAACCATTGACAAGCATTTCTTTGATTTGTGCCGGCAGTTGAATTTCCGAGAGACGATCCAAGGAAAATGCCTGATGAATACCCTGTGACTTATTGAGTTCATCAATGATAAAGGTTTCAATGACTTTTCTTTCAAAACCGGCCTGACTGATGGCATTTAAATCCAGGTAAAGCTGATAATTCTGCTCGGATAAAATGGCGTCCTTTATACCAAATCGCTGTGTGATCTTGTCATTGATGTCTACAATTGATCTTGTGCTGTTCCACTGGCCTGCCGAAATTTTATTTTCTATTAAAAAACCTGGAACGTGGGCAACACCATGATCAGCGGTGAGGAATACTGTATAATTTCCTGAACCTACTTTTTGGTCAACAAATGAAAGCAATGCTTCTAGTTCTTTGTCGAGTCTTAGAAAGGCGTCTTCTGCTTCAATAGAGTTGGGTCCAAATTGGTGGCCTACGTAGTCGGGTGATGAAAAACTAACGGCCAGAAAATCGGTGATGTTGTCGCTACCCAGTCCATAGTTTTCGAGGGCAAGTTTGGCCACTTCGGCGGTCATGGTATTGCCCCATGGAGTGGCTGCAATGATGGCATTGCCTTTTTTTCCCAAAGAGTCGAGTTTGTATGGCAAGGAAGTAGAATGAAAGCCTTTGTATTTACCCTCATAGATTTTTTCATCACCACTGCTTTGCAAATAGGTTTCTTTCGGATAAAGGGTTGACCAATTTTGCTGCAACAATCGATCAACCGGTTTTGAATCGTTGTAATGGATCAACCATTCGGGCAAAGCCTCCATATAATGACTGCTGCTGATCCATCGGCCGGTAGAAGCGTCAAACCAAAAAGCTGCATCAGCGGTATGGCCTGCCGGAAAGATGGCACCTCTGTCTTTGATGCAAACTCCTACCACCTTGCTTAGAAAATTAGTAGCCAGTTTCAATTCGTCGCAAATGGAAGTTACCTTCATATTAGCAGGGCTCATGTGGCCGTTGCTTTTATGGTCAGTGCCCAGAGGTTTCACAAGTGTATCTTCAGAACAATAGACTACCCTGTGATCTTCTAAGTTGTACCAATTGTTGCCAGCGATGCCATGGACAGCGGGTACTGAACCTGTATAAACACAGGTATGACCAGCGGCGGTAACGGTAGGTGCATAGGGGATATAGGTTTGTTCTGCAGTGAAGCCATCATTTAGAAGTCTTTTAAAGCCTCCTTTGCCATATCTATCGTAGAATCTATACAGGTAGTCCCAGCGCATTTGGTCAACTACGATGCCTATGACCAGTTTGGGACGAGGTAGATTTTCCTGCTTATCCACTTTCTTTTGAGCTAGAATAATAAGTGGGGAAAAAAATATAAAAACTAGACCATAGATAAGCCTGTGCATAGTGCAAATTTTTATCAAAAATAGGTGATTTAGGCATTAGAAGGGTTAAATTAAGGTTAATAATATCCATGGAGCTTGACAAATGGAGGTTGTTGGAATAAATTTGAAAAGTGTTAATGCAGGAATAGCCAAAAATTGCATTAGCCTTGACCGAACCAATTTTTTTCACCCAAATCATTATGAAAATGGCAGGTACTTATACCCAAATGTATGTGCATATACTTTTTGCGGTGAGCAGAAAGGAATGTTTAATCAAACCGGAATGGAAAGAAGATATGCAGCGTTATATGGCAGGCATTATTCGAAACCATGGTCACAGGTTGGTGGCTATCAAGGCAATGCCTGATCATGTTCACATATTAATAAAGTTTCATACTACTCAAAGCATATCGGACTTGGTGCAGGACATTAAGGGGAGCACCAGCAAGTGGATTAATGAGAGTGGTTTTATTGAGAGTCGGTTTTCCTGGCAAAGTGGATATGGGGCATTTTCCTGTGATGGGAGCCGGCCTGAAGAGGAGATTAAAAATTTTGAAAAGCAGGAAGAATACCATCGTAACAAGACGGTACGAGAAGAATATAAGGAGATACTTGAAAGAGAGGGGGTAACATATGAAGAGAAGTATCTTTTCGAAGATGTGATGTGAGGAAAGAGGTTTATGTGGTCCCTTCAGGAGCAAATATTATTCTGTTTGCGGTTTTTGTGATATGCGACTGCTTTGCAGTCGCGATTGTCTTGTCTGACCGCGATGGGAAGTCATCATGATGGGCAGGCAAACCTACCCCTTCGGGGCAAACGAGATATATACGGTCCCTTCAGGACCTCCTGCCAGGTGCCACTGTACAGAGGTTGTAATATGGGATTGCTTCGCAATCTCTACTTCCCTTTCAGGGCAGGAAGAGGTGTCCTTTGGAAGGGTGAGGACAAAAACCCCTTCGGGGTTAACGAGATTTATGTGGTCCCTTCAGGACTATACGCTTGTCTGCATGTTGGTTTTGTAATATGCGACTGCTTTGCAGTCGCTATCGTCACAATTATATGCTATATGAAGTAGTCAACTATAAGGCCATTGACTACGCCTATTCTATTACCACCAATGCCCCACTCTTTTGCTTTCCAGCGCTGGTCGATTTGTAGTAATACAAACCAGATTGATTTACGGGTAGATTAACGGGATTGCTTACCTTACCTTCAAATGTTTTTTGGCCGGTGCTGTTGTACAAGGTTAGATGGAAGTCTGTTTCTTCTCCGGTAAACCATAGGCTGCTGTTTAATGGGCAGGGATTAGGGAATACACCTGCAGTGTTGGAGCTCGTGTACTCTTCATCGGTGCCGGTGGTGCAGGAGGCGAGGATTTCTTCGCGGGTGTTGCAGCCGGGGGCGTTGCTAAAAATTGAAGCTTTGTGTTTGGGGTTATCCAAATAAGAACAAAGAAATTTTGAATTGCATAGTTCCAATTTTTCATTTTCTTTTAAAACGATATACCTGATGTATGAAGTATCAATATTATCAAATCCACTCAGGTCAGTTAGCTCATGATTTCTATTCACCCACATGCCTCTTACTTTTCGCAGATTGGAAAAATCTTTTACTGATTTTAGCTTGTGCGCCTGAAATTGGAAATTGATCCATTGAGTGGTATCTACTTCCTGATTCTTTAATCCAGCAATTTCTACCAATGATTGGAATCCGTTAATTTCTTCCAAATACGCCGAAAATATGGTTAAACTTCTGTCAATATACCTTAAATTCTGGAAGCCATTGATGGTCTTCAACTTATTGGCTCCTTCAATAATAACACTATTATAACAACTATCCAAATTTTGAAAAGCATCAACTGTTGCCATTTCGATATTACTAGTCAATCCTAATTGCCCCTCAACTATTTTAACATTTTGAAATGCTGATATTGAATTAAGTTGATATGCATTAGAAATATAAAGAGATCCGTCAACTCTTATAAGGTTTTCAAATTTGGGCAGTTCAGCTAAAACATACATGTTTGAAAATTGCAACCCTTGAGTATATCTTAAATAATCAAATCCTTTAAACAATTCCAAGAATATTTCATCTTCTATTTGAAGCCCGCCTTTCCAAATAGAATCCAATTCGAAAAACCCATGTAGTTCTTTTACAGCATTGTCACCGATTCTGATGCTTTTTATTTTTTTTACCATATCAAAACCCACAATCTTTTCCAAAACAGGATTCTTGTCAATTCTCAATGCCCCGTATTCTATGCCTGAATTGAATCCTGTTATACTTTTCAATATCTTGTTATTGGTTATAATTATGTCACCTGCCCTATTCAGACCATGGAAAGCATTAATGTCTCCCAGATTCTTATGATCCTGTAAGATGATTTTACCGGTGCTTTCAACCTTGTTAAATCCTTTAATAGCCGTTATTTGATTATTGTCCTGAATATCTATATAACTTGTTGATCTCAATTCATTAAACTGATCGATTGCCAACAGAGAATCGTTAAAGATTACCATAAACCCAAGTGCCACAATTTCAAGATTTGACAGGCCGCTAATTGACTTAAGCCTGCCAGTATATCTAATTGCCAAATCACCTTTGATCTCCTTTATAGAATACAATGAATCAATATTGGTTATATCATTTCCTGTGATGGTTATAAAACCATTTATTACACTGCAACCGGGATTCAATATTTGAAAACTATCAACCTGGCTTTGCCTGCGGAAAACGATGTTTCCGGTGCAAGGGTTTTGGGCACATAAAAATGACGCAAGAAACAGCACATTAAAAACAATGATTGCCTTCATATTCCTTTAACTATCTTTATAGAAGAACTAATTCCTTTATCATTAATAAAAACAACAGAATATACACCTGTGGCTTGATGCTCCAGGTCTAAAAAATTGTCACCCTGCTTTATTTTCTGCCTTTTTACAAGTTCACCTCTTAGGTCATATATAAATAAAAATCCGCTAATTTCAGCCTCTATTTTAGCAACATCTATAATGGGATTGGGGTAAATTTTTAGATCAGATTGATTTTGAAATACATCTTTGACATCGGTGTACAACTCCAGAGTATCACAGAGGTCTTCTTCATCAACACGCAAGCGAGGGAAATTAGGCAAATTAAGAACGCCATTGGTATAAAACAAGTCAATGGCATGTTGCTGAAAATCACAGGCTTTTCCCTTTTTGTTGGGATAGTTGATCAAGTGCATCGACTTGGTGCTGCTGGAAGAATTCATATAAATTTTACAATCAGGGGCCAAATTCATCAAAATAAAATCCGTGCTAAATGGGTTTTGAAAACCATCATAAGTACCAATAACTTCATAGGGCAAATCTTCTTTCCATAAATCTACCTGAAGCAAGGTATCTACTGTAGAAATGTAGACAAATCTACCATTTGGAGAAAACTCCAATCCTGTGAAAACTTTCCTAATACCAAAAGGAACAATTTTAGTTTTATGATTTGATAATTGGCCAGTTTGTCTGTCAAAGTCAAACAAATTCAGGCCATTTTCCCATGTGTACCAGGCCCATTTTTTACCATCAGGGCTAAACTTTGACATACCACCCGCACTCGTATTTCTTGTGGTCTTTTGGCCAATGTCCTGGCTGTCTTTTACAGCTGCACCATTCTCATCAATTAGCACTTTGTAATAGGTATTGTCGTATTCTTCCATTTGTATCAGCCACCAATCTTTTCCATTTGTATGATGAACGGCAGATAAAAATGAAGAACATACATAAGTATCTTCGTGTATGATTTTATTTTTAATTGTCACCTTTCCTTTGCCATTGTTCATAGTCATGTCCACATACGAATATTTTATACCTTCTACATAAAATCGAGTAGGAATTAAAATATAATTTATTGTTTTATGGATAATATAATATCCATACTCATGGCTAGGATCATTTAGTATAAGTATATCCTGCATGCCATTGTACCCGTCTTTACAGTTTTGCCACCATTCTACATAATATTTGCCAAAATTAAGGCTATCTCCATTCTCCATCAATTGATGATCGGCCTGAAGCACCTGGCAGCCATTGGTATAAAAGAGCAATTCGCCTTTATTATTTGAGACACTCGCTACTGTTGTTGATATCGAATATTTGGCTTCTTCAACCCGCAAGTCAAAACGATTTTTGCTAAAATCAATAATTTGAGAAGCAATGATTATTTCACTAGAAGTTGAGTCTTTATATGCTGGATGATTAAATAACCAATTTGCATCCTGCAACTCTTGACCCGCCAGTTTTATTGTAAATATTACTAAGGCAGTAAATATTACTGCCTTAGTGCCAAAATTAATCTTTATCATTCTACCTTTACTACTTTTGTAATGTACTCATTAGAAGCATATTCAACATCTTTGATTTTGATAATGAATAAGCCATTGTTATTATCACTTAAATCCAGACTTACAATACCACCATCCGCAATCATTTCTTTAACCTTTTCACCAACCAAAGATGTAACTGTAATAACATATCTGGATCGATCACTACCCATCAAATCAATGTTGTATATTCCGGAAGAAAATGTAGGATATACTTTAGCAAAAGTCTGGTTTACTTTAGCAGGCCTGGATGATCTGTTTTGGGCGTCATGACAATCATATCCTAAGGGATTGACTTCACCAATGAGTGACATGAGGTCTTTTGCCAGGTACACATTTTCACCATTGTCATCGGTACATTTTTCAGCTATGAGTTTTATACTGCTGTTACCTGGCAAAATAGTACTTTGTAAATAATCTAACATTGCAGTGTATAACAGTGCCTCATCACTATAACTTTGATCCGTACCAAGCTCAATAAGTTCTGCATTGATTTCACTAAACAAACTACTCTCTGTAGAATTGTTATCCGCAATTGATGTCCTAATACTAACGATTGCAGCATTGAAGGCAATTTGATCAAATGGCTGACCTGAGGTCGCATCTGCTACTATATTACTTACCTGAGTGTAAGCACTGGCAGTACTACTTTGATTCAAATAGGATAGTGTATTGAGTTTATCGTTAATTGTCTCAACATTTTTCTGTTTGGTGCTATTAATACTATCCCAAATTGTTTTAAGGCAAGGCGATAGATTTTCATAGGATCTACCTGTCTTCTTAAGCAAACGATAGATATACGCCTGCCACCATTTGATCTGGGCTGGTCTGAGTCTCAAGGTTGTGGTCTTAAGCCAATTGCAAATGGCCTCTGGAGATGGGCTACCATTGAACCAAGAACCAAAACCACCCAAACCATAGGTACAACCACTGCATTCATAAGTTGGTTTACCAATTGGCTCAAGTACATTGTCAAATAAATCAGCGGGATTACTATTGACCAAGCCATTTTTTTTAGGATACCAACCTTTATTTTGACTATCAGATTTAGTAAAATCTACTAAAAATTTAGAGTTAAACACTTCAATACCAGATAGTGCTGTTGCATCCGCACCAAGTAGACTATTTTCAAACCAACTGTTTCCATGATGCTCCTGACGACCCAATGGGCTATTAAGCACCAAATTGACATCGGTATTATAAGAAAATGAGTTGCCTTTTAAAATTTGGAATGGGCTATTGATATTTATATTGATGTCATTCAATTCTGACTCTAAGATATTACAGTCTAAGGTATTGCCCGTTGAATTATCCGTATAAATACCATCCTTAAAGTCTACAGAAAAGTTGCAATTGGCCGTATGTGTGTTGCCTCCGAGTAGTGCTAAGGCCTTGCTGGTAGGTGAGGTATAACCATAAATGGTGTTGTTGGTGATGGTATGGGTTTTGCCATTAGATGATGCAATGCCTACATGTATAGGTTTTTGATTTAAGAAAGAAATGTTGTTGTCGGCAATGGTATTATTGCTGCCAAATCTGCATATTACACCTGTGGTAGATTCGCCTTCCTGAGAGGCAGTGGTCGAAATCACGTTATTGACAACTGCACCACCATTGATGTTAAAAAACTCTACCCCTGTATACCCTGCATGAATAATATTGTTTGCAACACCGATTTTTCTACTGCGATTGTCTCTAAGTAATATACCTGTTGTACTGCAATTACTGATCTCATTGCTGATAAAATCACCACCCGTACGCAGTCCATAGATACCATATCTACAATTGTCAACTTGATTGCCTTTGGCATAAGTATATACTGATCCTACATCGTAAATGGCTGTGCCGGATACATAAGTATAATTGGAATTTGGAGCCAGTTCACCGGAATGGATGAGCATATTTTCAAATCTATTACCTATGATAATAAGGTCAGCACCTTCTGACTTGATACCATAATGTAGGTTTTTGAAATTATTACCATAGTTGTTGTCTACTGCCAAACCACCTATGAAGCCTTGAGCTGCATTATCAGCTTTTATACCTATGTAAGTATTATTTGACCAAAGTGGTGCAGCAAAGGTAGTTGGTTTTACACCATTTAGAGTTTGGATAGTATTGTTTTTAAAACCTGACAGGAAAGCACCAGTTTCAAGATTAATGCCTATGTAACAGTCGTTTATTTGTGTATTACTTATTGACGCTATGCCGCCATTTTTTAAATTCACGGCATAATAAGCATCAGAAATACTGCAATCAAATTTTTTGCTAGGACCGCCTTGTGTGTAAGTCACCAGTTTTTCATTCGCAATAAGTTGCCCCCCACTTTCAACCTCAATACCTGACCATAATAATTCAGCATTTGGATTATTACATGAATACAACTTACAACCAGAAATGTCCAATGTCTTGCCATTTTTTACTACAATTTTAGTAGAGGGAGACATAGATAATTCTGAACCGGGCGGAAATGTAAAATCATTATCAATCGTAATTGTGCCATTCAAATCAATCTTTTTTGATTTTAGATTATTATTACAATTACACAAATTAGAAAGTTGATTAGCGTTGAGATTCCCCGCAGTTGAAAGATTAATATACTCTTTACCAAAATAAATTGGCCCAAATCCAAGATATGGATTATAACCTGAAGGTACAGGATTATAATCCACTCTAAATATAATTTCGGTGGAATATTTAGAATTATCATTATTCCATTCACCTTTTAAAATTTTAAATTTAAAGTCATGCATTATTTGTTGTGCAATGCCCAATTGCCCAATAAACGATATTTTTTTCCTCCCATCTGCTTCATTTGTTATGGTCTGATATGTAGCTGGTTTTTCTAAAACTTCGACTTCATCAGGGTAAAATTTAAAAGATATTGTGATGTCTCTTTGAATACAATTATTTGTTAAAGTGAAATTATAAGGCATAATATTTTGTGAATTGCATCCAGAATTAAATTCCGACGTATACTTTACTACATCATGATCAAATTTACAAAAAATACAAGGTTCCTCGATGCTTGTAAAGACACATGGAGAAACTGATGGCAACATCTTATTGTTAAGAAACTCTTGTTCACAAAATTTAAATTCTAATTCATTTAAAAAAATAGATGAAGGAGATGAAGCCATAAGTGCATTTTGTGAAGCTTGAGCAGCGCATGCGCTATTGGGATTATTTTCAGTATGAATAAGGCCAAATCCATGTCCTAGTTCATGAGCAAAATTAACATCAAATACAGGTCTTATGCCTTCAACTATGCTGCCAAAAACACCATTTTCTATATT
The DNA here is from genome assembly GCA_937870795.1 of uncultured Bacteroidota bacterium. Classification (GTDB taxonomy): domain Bacteria; phylum Bacteroidota; class Bacteroidia; order Chitinophagales; family Saprospiraceae; genus JADKBO01. Next base: position 40,855 of record CALMWS010000230.1, read on the forward strand.
GGGATTGTAATTTTCTGCATTAGATTCGCAAAGGTCGCCTCCATTGCTAAAGCCACCAACTTGCGGCAAATCCAAACCTGTAATATGGACGACCAAATCTCTATCAAAACATATTTTTGACCATCCATATGATACAACATTTTTAAGAAATTCACCTTTTTCGTTAAAGGGCAATTGGCCAGATGAATATTTTGATCCTGCATTGATTCTAACTATTTTTTTTAAACTAAGTGTAATACCACTATTTTGATAGAAAATTGCTACTTTTTCAAAATTATCTTCAATTACAGATTCTGAATTAGACTTATGTATAGCGGCAAAATATTCATCATATGAAATTCCAATCTCAACGATTTGTGCATTCAAATTATTGGTAAAGACAAATGAAAAAATTAATAGAAAATATTTATACTTTAAGTTTAAAAAAGCATTAAATTCTTGCGTTCTTGAGTTCTTGCGTTCTTGAGTTCTTGCGTTCTTGAGTTCTTGAGTTCTTGCGTTCTTGCGTTCTTGCGTTCTTGCGTTCTTGCGTTGGTGGAGGTTGGATTTAAATACATAGCATTAAATTTAAATAGTAAATAATAATTATAACAGTGTAAAATTATACACTAATTTTAATCCTCCAAATTATTTTAAGTAATTTTTACATTATACCCAATTATTTAACATTTGAATAAAATGTGGATGGTGTGTAATATTTATGTATTTTCGATTCTTTTAAGAAATGACCTTTGAAGGGACTTCGTGCCAGGTGCCACTGTACAGAGATTGTAACATGGGATTGCTGCGCAATCTCTGCTGCCCTTTCAAGGCAGGTATAGGTTTCTTTTGAAAGAGTAAAGGCATACGCCCCTGTGGGGCAAATGAGATTTATGTGGTCCCTTCATGACCACACGTTGGTCTGCATGCGGCTTTTGTAATATGCGACTGCTTTGCAGTCGGGACTGTCTTGTCTGACTGCCAGGTGAAGTTGTCATGATGAGATGGCAACTTAACCCTTGCGGGGCGTCCCTTCAGGACCACATGCATGGTGCCACTGTACAGAGGTTGTAACATGGGATTGCTGCGAAATCTTTACTGTCCTTTCAGGGCAGGATAAAGTTTTCTTTGGAAGATTGAGGCATACGCCCTTGCGGGGCTAAAGTGATTTATGTGGTCCCTTCAGGACCACATGTTGGTCTGCGTGCGGTTTTTGTAACATACGACTGCTTTGCAGTCGGGACTGTCTTGTCTGACTGCGACGTGAAGTTGCCATGATGGGGTGGCAACTTAACTATAGTTCTCCCACAAATTTATACAACAAATTTTATTTCACCACAAATATTGTCGACAAAATTCTATTTTTAACATTTGCGTTTATAATATAACTTCCTTTTGGCCATTTAGTAACTTCAATTTCCTGATCTTCACCAACCCAAATCAACTTACCTGTGATATCATACACACGGATGTTTTCAGCAGGCTCCGAAAGGTAGATTCGGTCTGTAGCGGGATTGGGATAAACTGTAAGCCTGGTTGAAGATAATTCAATGGCTGCTGTTGTGCCTTGATTTTTTAAAAAATAATCGAGGTTACTGGCAATGAAGCCCTGAGCAATAGGCCCCGGACTACCGGTTCCTTTTTTGCTGCCATCGGGACTTCGAAACACTGCTGCGATCCAGTAAGGAAAATCTCCATCCTTTAAGCCATAATAGGTCCTTGGTTTTATTTTGATCTGGTATTTGTTGGTACCTGCTACCCTCGTCATTTTACCAACACCATCATCCTGCCCCCAGTTACCTACTACTTTGTTCCATGCTGTAGTTTGTGGATTGGGTGTGTCTACCAGCCCTACGCCACTGTGCATGTAAATGGCATTGGCGTTGAGCAATTCTTTGTTGCCCTGCGCTGCATTGAAGGTAATGGTTATTTCCTGATCGATGTCAAAAGCGGGTGGATCAACGGTGATCAGGGGGTCATTGGAAGCTACATCCCAGTAGATGTCTTTGTCGCGAAAACCCTTGCCTTTGTTTGCATTGGAAGCATCTCTGAAATACATGCCCAGTTGCTGAATGTCTTCTGAAGCGTTGAGTCCGTAGTACTGGGCGGGCGTAAACTTAATTTGCCATTTGTCGTCACCCAGGGCTGTCATTTCACCCAGGCCATCATCTTTAAGGGTACCAACTACCTTTGACCAAACACCTGTAGTGACATCCTTGACCACCCCACTATGGAAATAAACCTTACTTGCACCCACCAAACCGGCTGTGCCCGCTTTACTCGCTTTTTTGGCATCAAAAACGAGGGTTATTTCCTGATCCTGCGTAAAAGACGCCGGCGTGATGGAGACCGGATTTTGATATACTGCTATAGCATCGCCAAAGCCAGAACTCATCCTGGTTGAGGTATAAACACGCCATTCACCGGCCAACAACTCAATGGGGGTACTTACATTGGTCACCTGGATGCTGTCGCCGCTAAAATAGTTGTACCACCATCCAGTGGCAGTAAAAGAAGGGCTAAGGCTCTCTTTGCTTAAGCCAAAATTACCCAAAACCACCAGATCGGTACCTGTCATGTTGAAAACCAATCTTCGTGTATTGCCTGTAAGCTTGTGTGACTGGCTGGCAGCCGCCAGTTTTTCTGGTCCGAATGTTTTACGCAGTTTCAATATCTCTCTATAGGTGGTAAAAATGTGCTGTCTCAGCTCATTTTCGTAATAACCCAGACCACCATTGCCCCAAGGAAGTGGCTTCCTTCCCAATCGTCCGTTGAAGTTGATGTCAATGTCGTAGCCCAGTTCATCAAACTCCCAAATCATCTTAGGCCCAGGGAATAAAAAAGTAAATGCGGCAGCCATTTTCACTCTTTCATACATGACTTCATCGAGTCTAGTATTATAACCTTCTTTGGACAGGCCTTCCGTGATCACATGTTCTGCCAATCGTCTTTCATCATGACTATCGAAATAACTCACGTGGCTGGTGATGCCCATATCGGCAAAACTGCCCCCACCTGCTCCGGTAGTAGCTGGCACCACATCATAAGATCGGTTTCTCCACATTTTATAGCCATAACCAGCCAGTATATTTTCTTCAGCTGCCGGTGCCCAATGCTCAAGGATGATAAAGGCGTCTTTATCATATTCCTTTATTTTATCGCCCATCCTCTTAAGGATGTTGATTCTGCTTTGGTCAAATCCATCTACACTGCCATTGGGTGCATAGTTGGTAAATCCCTTGGTAAAATCAAAGCGGAAGCCATCAAAATGAAATTGCTCCAACCAGTAGCGGGTCACACGGTCTACAAAGTTGCGGGTGTATGGACTTTCGTGATTGAAGTCATAACCCCATTGATATTGTCCCACATATTCTCGATTAAACCATGGATTATCTGATGTGGGTTTGCTACCGTCAAAATACAGTTGCAGCATGGGATTTTGACCGAAGGCATGATTGAGTACTATATCCATGATCACGGCGATTCCTTGCTCGTGGGCAGCTTCAATAAATGCCTTCAAGTCGTTGGGTCGACCATAATATTTGTCAACGGCAAAAAAATAAGAGGGATTATAACCCCAGGAATCATTTCCTTCAAACTCGTTGACGGGCATAAGCTCAATGGCATCAATTCCCAGTCTTTTCAAATAAGATAATGTGTCAATCAGATCGAGGAATGAGTGCGATTTAACAAAGTCGCGAATGTGTAATTCGTAAATCACCAAATGATCGGCCTTTGGTCTTTGCCATAAGCTTTCGCCTATTCCCCATTCGTAAGGTGCCGGTTTTGTGTTTAAAACGGTGGCAATGCCATATTCTGTTTTATTGTAAGCTGGGAGGTTGGGAAATACAGAACCGATGCTATTGTCGTTCCATGGATCTGCAACTTGTACGGCATACGGGTCTCCAATCTTAATATTGCCATCCACCCAGTATTGAAAAACATAGTCTTTACCAGGCTGGAGGCTATCAATGGTCACCCAGTAATACCTGCCATCCGGTGTCATTGTCATTTGGTATTGTTCCTGGTATTTCCAATTGCTGAAATCACCTACGGCATAAACATATTTTTTATTGGGTGCTTCCAACACAAGGGTTACAGACGTGGAATCGATTATGTTGATGCCAGGCAGATACCATGAGGGCAGGGGGTCAATCAAATCGGGGTTTCTGACAACTAACTCAAAAGTCTTTTCTGTGTTGAGGTTTTGCCCCTGAATGGTAGCTTCTACTCTTGTGCTTATAACTTTACTGGCGGTTGCTGTGTATTCGTAATTGATATTTCTGCCTGTTGTTACGCTTGCTTTTTCTTCCCAGCCATTGCCTTCATTGATGAGCAATTTCATGGTTGAAACATTGGAACTGGCAGTAGCTTTAAAACTTATTTTTTCACCTGCTGCAGCAACCAACTGGCTGGAAGATGGGGCGTCTATAGAGACCCAGGCATTTGAATTGAGATTGATATAGATATCTTGATTGGTGGTCACCGTACCCCAACCATAATTACCAGGAGCCATGGTTGCTTTTTTACTGCCATCTGCACTTCTGATCACACAGGATATGCGATATATTTTTTCCGCTACGGGCACTCCAAAATAAGATCTAACATTGGGACTCAACTTGAGTTGCCAGAGATCTGTTCCAATTTTGGTCATTTTTCCAATGCCATCGTCTTTGCCCCAATTGCCTTTTACATATTTCCAGACGGTTCCGTTGGCATTATCAGTAACTACACCATGGTGCACATATACTGAACTAGCTCCCATCAGTTCTTTGTTTCCCTGGGCAGCATTGAAATAGAGGGTAATTTCATCATCTGCTCCACCCGATGCCGGATCGATGTAGACCATCTGGGCATTTAAGCCAAAGCAGAAAATTAACAACAACCCAACTATACCCATCCTTTTCATTCTCTCTCTTTTTTACAAATATACGATAATAAGGGGTTAGGGGTTAGGGGTTATTATACTAATTGTCGGGGGGAGTTAAAGAGGGGGGACAGGGGACGGGCTTGAGGAGGTTTAGTTGATGCCACGCGATTAGCGCGTGGTGCCCTCGTTAAATTGATCTGCCAATCAATTTTTTCAGCCTTGCTGAAACCACTCAGTTATGACGGGCGGCTTGCGACGGGGGACACTTTACACACGAAAGGGGACTGTCAAGCTATTTTATGAGACAACAGACAACATAAAACCTAGCCCCTATAACCTATCCCCTACCACAAAACCAAACATCCCTTACCGCGGTGAAACGATAAGGGATGCGTCATTCACAAGTTGGCCGGCGAACCGGCCCCCAATTGTTGGTTAATGGGGTATTAAAAACGGTTTTTTAGGTTTCTCATAATATTGTCAAGCTCTTCGAGGCCGTACACAAGGACTTCGCGGGGTTTGCTGCCCTGGGCGGGTCCTACGAGGCCTACTTTTTCCATTTGATCCATGATCCTGCCGGCGCGATTGTAGCCTAGCTGGAGCTTGCGCTGGATCATCGAAGTGGAGCCATGTTGATTGCCTATGATAACACGGGCAGCTTCTTCAAACATATCGTCGAGTTCATCCATAGAGATCATGCCACTGCCGGCATCGTCATCTGTTTTGACTTCCGGTAAGAAGAATGGCTCGGGGAAGCCGGGTTGATCAGAGATAAATTTGATTACATCTTCTACTTCCGGTGTATCTACAAAGGCACACTGCAAACGCACTACACTGCTGCCAATGCTCAGCAACATATCTCCTCTACCGATCAGTTGTTCTGCTCCACCCGCATCGAGGATGGTACGTGAGTCGACTTTGGAAGTAACTTTGAAAGCAAGTCTTGCAGGGAAATTGGCTTTGATGATCCCTGTAATGATATTGACTGAAGGTCGTTGCGTAGCGATGATGAGGTGAATGCCAATGGCCCTGGCCAACTGTGCCAAACGTGCGATGGGCATTTCCACTTCTTTGCCGGCTGTCATTATCAGATCTGCGAATTCGTCGATTACAAGTACAATGTAAGGAAGGAATTTGTGGCCTTCGAGCGGGTTGAGCCTTCTGGCAACAAACTTTTCATTGTACTCCTGGATGTTTCTTGCACGCGCTGCTTTGAGCAGGTCGTAACGGCTATCCATTTCAATACACAAGCTGTTGAGGGTGTAAATTACCTTGGATGTTTCTGTTAAAATGGGCTCTTCTTCGTTGGGTAGGAAGCTGAGGAAGTGTTGCTCCAAACTGGCATATGGGAACAATTCTACCTTTTTGGGATCAACCAAAACCAGCTTTACCTGTGAAGGGTGTTTTTTATATAGCAGCGACATCAAAACGGTGTTGATGCCCACTGACTTTCCCTGACCCGTGGCACCTGCAATGAGGAGGTGGGGCATCTTGGCAAGATCGGCTACAAATACTTCGTTGCTGATGGTTTTGCCAAGGGCTATGGGTAGGGCCATCTTGGCGTTCTGAAATTTGTCAGAGGCCAATACTTCCTTGAGGCTTACTACTTGTTTATTTTTATTTGGCACTTCAATACCGATGGTACCTTTGCCGGGAATAGGCGCAATAATCCTAATGCCAAGGGCTGAAAGTGAAAGTGCGATGTCGTCTTCCAGGTTTTTGATCTTACTGATCTTTACACCAGGAGCAGGGATGATTTCGTATAGGGTGACTGTTGGACCGATGGTAGCCCTAATCTTAACGATTTCGATTTTATAATCGAGCAACGTTTTAATGATCTGGTCTTTATTGGCTTCGAGTTCTGAGCGATCAACTTCTGTATTTTCTTCTTCGTAATTTTGCAATAAAGTTAGTCCCGGATACTTGTAGTTACGAAGATCCAGGGTCGGATCGTAGGGCTCAGAACTCAATACATCATCGGCAGTTTTTTCGCGAATGACGTCATTGAGGGCTGGAGCCTGGGCGGCGTTGATGTCATCACTCAGGTTTTCAATGATGAAATCATCTTCTTCCATTTCGTCGCTCACTTCTTCTCCACTAAAGCCGGTGGGCTCTTCGCCTTCATCATCAAGGGGCACCTCATTGACCTCCGGCAAATCCATTTCAAGGGCAGGGGGTACATAAGCAGCTTTGGTGCGGGCAGCAGTGACAGGAAGCTCAAAGTCCAGTTGTGCACCCGGAGCTTCCTGACTATCTACTTCGTCGGTTTTTGGCATGGCATCTTCCATGCTGTCGGATTTGGATTTTTTTCTTGTTTTTTCCTTAACGATGACTTCGGGATCCGGATACTCTGTTTTGAATGCCTGTATCCATGTATCCATTTTTTCAGCAAAACCGGTGAATCGGGCTGGAACGGGGATACCGCTCATGGCGAACGAATATTGATCCAAATTAATGTTGAATCTCCAAACTACAAAGGTAAAGGCAAAGGCAAACAATAGCAGGAATAATCCTACGCTGCCAACAAAATTGGTCAGCCATATACACAGACTTTCACCAAAAGCTCCACCCCATGTGAAGGATGAACTTCTGAAAGTAAATTCAAGTAAGAGGGAGAAAAATGCCATGGCTGCGATCAGGTTTCTCGCCAGGATCAGCAGTGGTTTCAGCGAATTGCGTTTGATCAAATCGACACCCAGTCGTAGCAATAATATAACTACCACCATTGATGGAAGTCCAAAGCCATAGTAAAAGAAGGCATTGGAAATGTAGGCACCCAATCTGCCCAACCAATTTTCAACGGCAAGGTCTTTTTGAAAAAAAGATGACCAGGTGAAATGTAAAACTTTGTCCTGATCGTACTTCCACGTATAAAGGTAAGAAACGAAAGCAATGGCCAGATAAATGGCTGCCAGCAGGCTAACAATGCCAAATACCTTTCTCCATCTTTCGTCGGACCAGGTGTTGTTTTGGGGCGAGGATTTTGTTTTCTCCTTTTTCGCACTCATGGATTAATCGATTTTTGAAATGTAAGATGCCTTTAAAGGAAACAGGCACAAGAGTCTCCCTGGGATTGGGAGGTAAATAGCGGCCTTTGCTGCTACCCTACTCATTGGTCTTGCTTCCAAGTTTAGGCAAAAGTAGGGATTAAAAACATATTAGAAAATTTTTTAATATGTTTTTCGTTCAAATTTCATATAATAATTATATCTAATTTATATATAATTGATTAACAGATATATAAATTAATTTTAGCCAAGTCTTATTCTACTCGCCTCAAGCTGGCCTTTTGAAAAACCGAATTGCGAAATGTTGAAACGGCAGGGATGGTATCATTCCCTACAATAGTATCACCACAAGTATGGAAGGTTTGTTTGGCGTGCAAGGTAACCTCAAAGTCAAGTCCAGCTTTGTGTCGGATGTATTGGGTTTGAATGACGTTGTCCATCACTTCAAAGGTGGAAATAAATCTATCATTTAATACAAAACCATCCAGCAGAATGCCATTGCCCTCATCTACCTGGTAGTGACCGGCAGCAGGATTGACAGGCACGAGTGTATATGTTCTTTCATCCGCCTGAGCCGCCTTGCCATAGATCAGGTGCCAGTCGTACCTTCCATCATTTCTTCGTCGATGTACGCACGACATAGGCACATCCATGGTTTTACCAGAAGTGCTAAAAATTTGAAGGGTTCCTTCCCACACTCCCAGCCAATCATCAGGAAAAACTGGTTGGTAAGTTATAGATTTTGTGCTTGTGGCACAGGAAGTTAAGGTCATCAAGGCCAAAATCCAGATAAATTTGTTAATCACGCAGCAGTTCCTTTTCAATTTGTTCCAGAGATTTGTGACGGGTTTCGTACATAAAAAATACGGCCCAAATCAATTGTAAGATCATCATAATACCAAAAAAGAGGAAGATAGGTCCTCCCTGAAAGCGGTTGAGCACGTAGGGCATGATGAGGGTGATGATGGAAGCACCCACCCAGTGTACTGCGGTACCAAAAGACTGCCCCTGGCCTCTGGACTGGTTGGGAAAAATTTCTGAGATGTATACCCATATGACTGCTCCCTGGCCAATAGCGTGGGCTGCAATGAATAAGAATACAAACCACTCCACTCCATTGAAAGCATTGTTGTAAAATGCACTTGAAACCAAAAACAATGAAACAATGTAACCGATAGAACCAATGATCATGAGCGTTTTTCTTCCCAGCTTATCGATCAAAGCAACTCCAGCCATGGTAAAAATCAGATTGGCTACTCCGATGCCAATGGTTGCCATGAGTGATGAGGAAGCATCCATGCCTGTTTCTGCAAACACACGTGGTGCATAATAAATTATAAAATTGATACCTGAAGCCTGGTTGAAGAAGGCAACCAAAAAGGCCAGCAACAATGGTTTTGTGTATTTAGCAGTAAAAATATTTTCACCTGCCTTTTGAGCGTCATGTCCCTTGAGTTCTTCGACGAGTGCAGCTGCATCGTTGTTGGCGTCCAGATTTTGTAAAATAGCTTTGGCTCCGTCAAAATCTTTTTTGTATACGGCCAGCCATCGGGGACTTTCAGGAATGCCCACCACAAACAAAAGGTAAAGTGCTGCTGGCACCGCTTCCAGGCCTACCATCCATCTCCAGGCGGTACTGGCATCAAAGGTTTTATCGACCACCCAATTGGAAAAGAAAGCCACAAGGATGCCCAAGACTATTAGAAACTGGTACAAGGCCACCAATCGACCTCTGTATCGGGAAGGTGCGATCTCTGAAATATAAGTTGGTGCAGCTACAGAAGAAGCCCCTACTCCCAGTCCTCCAATAAAACGAAAAACAGCAAATGACACCGGGCTCCATGCCAGGCCTGAGCCAATAGCTGAAACAAGGTACAGGACTCCGATCCAGATCAAACTCTTTTTTCGGCCATAACGATCAAGGGGTATGCCACCAAACATGGCTCCAAGTACTGTGCCCCACAAAGCTGACGACATGATGAACAAGCCATGATCAAAATCTGATAATGCCCACATTAGTTGTATGGGCTTGTCTGCTCCTGAAATCACAGCTGTGTCAAAGCCAAAGAGCAGGCCTGAGACTGCGGCGACGAATGATAAAAATACGATTCTTTGATTCATTGTTTTGATTGAGGCCCAAATATAATTGGGTTCAAATGAATCTAATAATTTAACAGGTACTGTTTCTATTTATTGACGAATAAACAAATTTAATAAT
>CALMWS010000231.1 GCA_937870795.1 uncultured Bacteroidota bacterium
GGACAAATGCTGAGGCTACTCCCATACTTCTTGGCACTGCCATTTTGGTTTACACCTATTTTGTGAGTACCCTGTTTACAGGTCACCAACTTCCACACAATCGGTTGGCTCTGGCCATTGCCCTTTTTTACCCGGGTCTTTCTCTTTTGTTACCCTCATTTGTATCTGCTCCTGAAGTATGGAATATGCATTTTTGGGCCTGGTCTCTTGTATTGATTTGGATATCAGATAGTGGAGCCTATTTGGTAGGCAGAAAATTGGGTAAGACAAAGTTGTTTGAGCGTATTTCACCCAAAAAAACGTGGGAAGGCTTTTTGGGGGCCGGACTTTTTACCCTGGGAGGTGGGGCACTAATTTCACTTTTTCAAAAAGAGCAGAGCCTGTTTTTTTGGCTTTTAACCGCAACCATCGTCTGGGTTATGGGCACGTTGGGTGATTTGTTTGAATCTTCCATCAAAAGGCGCTTTGACGTAAAAGATAGCGGAACTATTTTGCCAGGACATGGAGGATTTTTGGATAGATTTGATAGCCTGATCGTAGTGATACCTTACCTTTGCGCATTATTGTGGTTTAAACATTTGATTTTATGATACACCGGGAAGGTTACCCAACACTGATCATTTCATTTTTAGTACTCACCCTTTTGTGCATTGTGGTCAGAATGACCATTCCGATGCTCTCTGATGTCATTTTGGTACTGGCGGGAGGAATTTATCTGTTCCTGATCTCCTTTTTCCGCAATCCCAAAAGAGACATTCCGAAAAAGAGTATGGATATTCTATATGCGCCGGCAGATGGGAAAATTGTAGTTAATGAAACTACATTGGAAGATGGCTTCCTGAAAAAAGAAGTCAAAATGGTGAGCATTTTTATGTCGCCTCTTAATGTACACGTCAATCGCCACCCAATTGACGGCACCATCCTGCACAGTGAGCATCATGAAGGGAAGTTTTTGCCCGCCTGGGATCCAAAGGCTTCTACTGAAAACGAAAGAACTACGGTAGCGTATGAGACAACGCATGGAACCATTGTACTCAGGCAAATAGCCGGAGCCTTGGCCAAACGCATTGTATGTTATGCTAAAAAGGGTGAAAAAGTAAGTCAGGGCGGCGAAATGGGCTTTATAAAATTTGGGTCCCGGGTAGATATCTATCTTCCGCTGACTGCTGAAATAATGGTAGCCATAGGAGATAAAGTAGAGGGCAACAGAACCGTTATCGCCAAATGGTAATGGCGCATCGTTCTGGTTTTGTCAATGTAGTAGGTCATGCCAACGTTGGCAAATCGACTTTGTGTAACCTTTTGATGAAAGATCGTTTGTCGGTGGTCAACTCCAAGCCTCAGACAACCCGCCATCGCATTCTGGGCATTATCAGTGAAGACCACTATCAGATTGTTTTGTCCGACAGCCCCGGCATGATCGAACAGCCTTCGTATGAGCTTCAAAAAAAAATGAACGATTATGCTTTTTCCAGTTTTGAAGATGCGGATATTATATTGTTTGTTACAGACGTTTTTGACTCTTATGGCGATGAAGAGAAAGTAATACAGCATTTGAAATCTACGGCTACGCCCAGCTTTCTGATTATCAATAAAACGGATCTTGATAAAGATGAAAAAGCTGCCGAATTGGCCGAAAAATGGAAGGAAACCATTGGTTTTAAAGAGACTTTTTTCATATCTGCAAGGGAAGGTACAGGCACCGAAAAGCTGTTGGATACGATTGTACAATACCTGCCCGAGGGACCAGTTTACTATCCAAAAGATCAGTGGACAGACAAGCCTGAGAGGTTTTTTGTAAGTGAAATCATCAGGGGGCAAATACTATCATTATACAAACAAGAAGTACCCTATTCTTGTGAAGTTGCGGTTGATCAATTTAAGCACGTGACCTCAAAATCGGGTCCTATGATTCACATTTATGCTACCATTTTTGTGGACCGCAAGACGCAAAAGGCCATTATCATTGGAGACAAGGGAAGTTCAATTAAAAAATTGGGAACACAGTCGAGGGTAGAAATTGAATCTTTTTTTGATGAAAAGGTCCATCTGGAACTATACGTGCAGGTAAAAGAAAATTGGAGGAATACAGATCAAAACCTGCGAAGTTTTGGTTACCATTAAAAAATGGCAAACCCGATTTTTACACTGTGCTTAAATAAAAAAACAGCCGTAACCAGGTTACAGCTGTTGAAATGTAGTTTATCTTTAGATAGCAGCCATAAAGCGATCAACTCCTCTTTGTGCTTTTTCCAGCACATCGTAATTGATGCTATACCGCATGAACTTGCCTGATTTTTCTACGCTGACGACTCCTGCCATCTTCAACACTTTGAGATGTTGAGAGGTAAGTGACTGCTCCAGCTCAAGGGCGTTATAGATCTGGTTTACGTTGATTTCCTGGTTGGAATCAATAAATGACAAAATCTTTAACCTTAGGGGGTGAGCAAGAGCTCTCATGAGCTCACAGGAATAATCGAGTTTTTGGCTGTTTATTACAACTTTCGTGTCCCTCATAATTAGTTTCTTATTTTTTTGACCTTGTGCAAAGATCAAAAAAAAAGTAATAAGTTGGAAAATATATTAAAGAAAATTTTAATATTTTTTTTACAACTTATTACAAAAAACTGATAATCAAGCTAGTGTAAATACAACCAAATGATCTAAGTTGGAATTAAGGAATAGGATTTGGGTAAATTAACCTGCCAGGTCTTCCACCAGGGTGCCAATTTGGGCCAACCTGTTTTTGTTGATGGAATAGTAGATGAATTTGCCTTGTCGCTCTGTGGTTACTACCCCTGCCCTTCTCAAAATAGCTAAATGTTGAGAAGCTACGGATTGCTCAAGTCGCAACTTGATATAAATATCCGTTACCGTAAGTGTTTCACCATCCTCCAGTAAATCTATTACGCGTTGGCGCAATTTGTGATTGACAGCTCTTAATACGAGCACTGCCTTTCTTAAATCGGAATAGTCGAGCTGGATTTCCTTGTCCCCCTTCCTTAAAGTTACCGTTTCGTTTTTCTTATTTCTCATTTAAGATTGTTTATTAGATCACAGAATACTTTTCCTTAAAAACAAAAGCTGTGCCAAAAAACAGAAAAGTGTTAAAGCTTTGTAAAAATTATGCTCAGGAAATAAGAATTTGTTAAATATATTATGGTAATGTTAATACGTAAGTAACGTAAAATCACCTAAAAAAGTTTAATAGATTAAGCTTTTTTCGATTGAGTGATATTGGGAGGCAGCATGTAAAAAGG
>CALMWS010000232.1 GCA_937870795.1 uncultured Bacteroidota bacterium
TCAAGTCCTGCTTCTACCTCACGCGTACGCTCGGGAGCTACATTTTCAAAGGCTATCTGTGCATTGGGCACATAGGTGTTTTTGCCGAGATAGTTGACAGATGAAATGAGGTTGTACCTGTCATAAGGTCCAATGGCTGCCACACCACCCGCTTCACCAAATGAAGCCCTTACTTTGACCGAATTCATTACATTGGCAATGCCGCTGTTTTTATAAAAATCAAAATCAGAGGGCACAAAACTCAGACTGGCTTTGGTATATTTCTGATTCCTCTGACCTGCACTAAAGATAGAAGAATTGTCAATCCTGCCCGCTCCGGTAAGGAACAACTTGTTGTCCCAGCCAAAGGTTTGCTGCAAGAAGTAACCATCGATCCAGTACTGACTCCTTGCATACGAAGTTTGCCTGTTGGCCGAACCATTGACAGAGGTGATTCCAGGTGCTATGCCTTCACCAAAGGACGTAAGGTAATCTACCCTTGAATTTTGGTAGCTGTATCCCAACACCGTTGTTGAAGAAATTTTACCAAAAGTATTTTCATAAGATAAGTTGATATCAGTATTGTATTGGCGTGAATTGTTGGTTGTGGTTGAGGCGTAGCCGTTGGCATAATACAATACATTTACATTGGCATATGGGTAAACCGGTATGTATTGCGTTCCCAATTGTGAAAATGCATCTATACCACCAATGATATCCAGCTTAAGCCCCTCGAGGGGGAACAGGCTCAACTTTGCATTGCTGATGGCCCTGTTGACATTTTGATTAAAATCAAAGGTCTCTACTGTAGTCAATGGGTTGATCCTGGTGGGTTCCACCGCCTGTAGGTTGCCATTGGCATCTCTGGCTGTAGCATCCCAAATGTTGTTGGTAATGTTGATACCATTGATGGGGCTATAAAATACGTTGCCACTTGGCAATTCGCTGGCCCTGCTATTGATGCCATTGAGCCCTATGGCAAGTGATGCCCAGGAAGTCAATTGCTGATCGAGGTTCAATCTGAGGTTGAGCCTGCTGAAGTCGGTATTTTTGATGATACCTCCATTTTTCATATAAGATACACTGGCATAATATTTTGATTTATCAGACCCTCCGCTAACGTTCACATAATTGTCTGTTCCGTAAGATGTCTGGAAAATATTATCCTGATAGTCGTATCGTGTCACATCTACCAGGTTGTTGGCCAGATTAAACTTAGCGCCGTCCCTGATGATTTCAACAGTAGTGACATTGGGGTTGGCTACTTTCTGTGCATCGGTAATGTTGGAAATATTGCCCAACCTCAGCGCTGCAAATCCAAATTGTTTGCCATAGGTTGAGATGTATACTTTTTGTCTCAATTGGTTCATATTGATGCTGGTTCCCACTGTAATGGTAGGTTTGCCCGCTTTGCCCCGCTTGGTGGTTATGAGCACTACACCATTCGCTGCCCTGGATCCATATACCGCGGCAGCAGCAGCTCCGTTGATGGTGCTGATGGTTTCTATGTCGTTGGGGTTGAGGTCGGCCAGACGAGGTGTACCCAGATTGGCTTCTCCCGCTGGTACACCCGTTTGAGTAACTGCGGTAGAACTATTGCTGGCAATTACACCATCAATGATGTACAAGGGATCTGAACCCCCTGAGATAGAGTTTACCCCACGCAGGTTGATATTGATGGCCCCGGCAGGATCACCTGAGGTTTGTGTGATTCTGGCTCCTGCTACCCTGCCCTGTAAGGCGGTAAGTGCATTGCCGGTACCTGCATTGGCAATGGCATCGCCTCCTACCGAGTTGATTGCATTTCCTAATTCGCGGCGCTTGCTGGCCAATGATGAACCGGTTACTACCACTTCGTCCAGCTTCAGGGCATCCTCTTCCAGACTGGCATCTACCGACAACATGTTTTTGCCATCCTTTAGTTCGATTGCCTGGTTGCTGCTTTGATAGCCAACGTAGCTGATGCTTACCGTATAGCTGCCAGCTGCAAGTGAGCCCGTAAGTTCGTACATACCATCCAGGTCAGTGATGGTTCCCACGGCAGTATTGGCAATGACTACATTGGCGCCTATCACCGGATCGCCTCCTGCTGTCACCTTGCCTTTGATACTGAAATTGGCCTGTCCCATCAATTGTGCGGAGATGCACAACATACCTGCCAGGACCAGCCACGGAAAATGTAAGTTTTTCCTCATACAGATTGATTTGAATTTGGTTATTAAAGCACCAAAGCTAAACATATTTTATTGCACAAAACACGCAAATCGACAAAATTTATTTTACGCTTAAATAAAAAAGAAATCTTATATTGCGATTCTGTACTTCGGGTAAACTTTTATTGCAA
>CALMWS010000233.1 GCA_937870795.1 uncultured Bacteroidota bacterium
TACTATTTTAAATACGAACTGCCCAGGGTCAATGCCTGTATGGACACCCTCATGAATGAGGAAGAGCTGACCATTGTACAGGAAAAGCAGGAAGTATTCAGATAAGATTTATTACTACCTTGCAAACAAATTTAAAGACCACAAAAAAATAAAAATGGATATCAATTTTGTTGTAGAAGAACTAAAAAAACAAGCCCTCAATACAGCTCCCTTTGGAGCGAAACTCAAATTTGTCATCGACGATCAACCCATCCTCATCGATGGCACCAACGGCAACGCCGTCAGTCTTGATGATGCAGAAGCCGATTGTACCATCAGCACCGACAGCGAATCTCTGATGAAAATGAAAAGCGGAGACCTCAATCCCATGATGGCGGTGATGACCGGCAAGGTAAAGATCAAGGGGGATATGGGACTGGCGATGAAACTCCAGAGTCTTTTATAGGGGATAGGTGCTAGGTTATAGGGGCTAGTATAGTTTATAGGGGCTAGGGACTAGGGGCTAGAGCAGGTTATAGGGACTAGGGACTAGGGGGGTGATTGGAGTTTTCTGTTTAGAGAAGTTAACATCTTTCCTATTTCTGTGCAGAGGGCCGAAATCTCAGATATCTTATTCTCCGATGTAAATTGAAGATTTTTGGTAAGAAGGATTAAGGTTTCAACCTCAGCTATTGAGCCTCTGGCTATACCAATAAAGTGCCTGTATTCTTTTCTTGAATTTCTGCTATGACCTTCAGATATATTTGTGGGTACTGAGATAGCAGCTCTCTTGAGTTGTGACGTTATTCCAAAAGTTTCATCACTTGGAAAATCTCGTGTGAGCTGATAGATAAGCGCACACACCTCAATTGATTTTTGCCAAACAATAAGATTGCGATAAGATTTTACTTCTTCCATAGTGCGTATATTGGGTTAAAGAAGTTCAAATAGTATAAAAAATCCCAATTTGTCAAGACCTGTTAAATTTTTTTTTCACCCCTAACCCCTAGCCCCTAATCCCTAACCCCTATCTAATGCCCTCTCATGGAATAGGCCGACATGAAAAATGTGGAAAAGTTGCTTGCGTAATTCAATTTAATTAGAATGCAGAAAAGCCTCTTCGAAAACAACCCTGTTTCCTGAAAACTAAACTCGAATATTTTTTGTGGACCACCCAACCACATATCATAGCCTCTTGGAATAAGGAGGATTAAAGTAAATATATTGGCTTAGTAGTTTAAATTGGGTTTTCCACATTGAGACGGTTTCCCCTGAGAAGAATTTGGGATTTTTTATTTGAAACATTCAGAAAATGAAGACACATTAAGTTTTGTTTTGACATTTAAAAACTTAATGCACCTAAATTTGCTTAATGCCTGTGCCTATAAAACGCAGTTTTGTAGTGCATTGAACAGAAATTGGTCAATCTCTTCCTGAAGTGAGAAGTCTATAGTTGGTATGATCCTATCTCAGGAGATTTTTTTTCTTTTAAAAAGCGATCAGTCAATATGTAGACAAGCTATGTTGCATATGTCAATCAAAGACTTATTAGGGAGCACAGAAATAGGGATGTTAATTGGAACTTGCTACAAAACAACGTTTTATTGCCATAGACAATGAAAAATAAATTAAAAAACCCGGGAAACAAGTGAAAAAGGGTAAATAGGTATTTGTGAATTAGCTTTTTAAATTTACCAGGACATGAAATGTAATAGGACAAAACTTAAGATTTTGCTGATGAGCTTTCAATCTCTTCAAAAAATGAGGACGACCCGTATGCGGGAAGGAACGGCATGCGTGGGGACGGGCCTCATAGATGCCGCACTTATTATCGGGTAATAAAAATGGGCAGGGAGTGGAGATGGTGGTATACTCCCCTTGATCTTCGATGAGGTATTTTTTGATAAATTCTTTTTTTGAAATAGCAAGGGCGCGAGAGGCTCTGCCAACGTCTTCATCATTAAAAACAGTGACCGTGGTTTTGCAACAATTGGCGCAAGCCAGGCAATCAATGCAGGCACTGAAATGTTCGTGGCGGGCCAGTATTTCTTTATCCAGCTCAGCAGGATTGGGGTGGGGTAGAGGTATTGTTTTTTTAAGATCGGGCAGTCGGCCTTCATCCCTGGCGTCACGCCACTGTTGAATGAGGGTCTCACTATCCATTTATCAAAAATTGAGCAGCATGCGGTTGCCGCCGGTTTCATAGATTCTGCCATCTGGAAAAACTTTGGAGAACACGTTTTGGAAATAATGTTCTGTTCCAGTCTTATCTTCAGCTGTGTAAGCGAGTCGATTGTATATGAGTTTACCACCGGGGGCCAGGGTGTCTCTCAGCATCTCAGTAAAATCAAGACTCTCTAACTCTTCGGGGATGAGATCGTCAACAAAAACATCCATGCAGATGAGGTCAAAACGACTTTCGTTCATGCACATAAAAGTATAGGCGTCTGTGGTATATACGTTTACTTCACTTTTGAGTTCATCCAACACATATTTGCTGGCCAGGTAAACCACTTCTTCATCAATTTCTACACCGGTATATACAAAATCTTTGTGGTGAATTTTTTCAAGGATGTAAGGAATGCTGGCAAGACCAAGGCCTAAGACCAAAACATCATTTACACCTTCAAAGCTTATCTGTCTGAAAGCATTGGCAAAGTTGTCGTACTTGTCTCCGTAAGAATAAATGGCTTTTTCTGTGCAGAGCTGGTACCTTCCTTTGACCAAAAAAAGATCCAATACCTCATTGTAATCGCTTCCCGTAGAAAGGATGGGTACTTCCGTAAAATAAGAAAGCCATTTTTTGTAGAACGGTTGCTGCATCTTTATTCCCAGGGCCTGTACCGGGCACTTTCGTAAAAGGTATATTCTAGGATGCGCACATCGTCTTCCGTGAGTTTCATGTTTCGGCGTGCAACCACACGTCTTGCCGTTTCCAGTGCCTTGCGGATGTCGTAGGTAACATAACCGGCGCTGCCTCCCCATGAAAAGCTGGGTATGAAGTTGCGGGGAAAACCACTGCCAAAGATGTTGGTGCTTACGCCTACTACCGTGCCGGTATTAAAGACCGTATTGATTGCGCACTTGGAATGGTCTCCAAAAATGAGTCCGCAAAACTGAAGCCCGGTGCTTTCAAATCTTTCTGAAATGTATGACCAGAGTTTGACGTCTTCGTAGTTGTTTTTGAGATTGGAATTGTTGGTTCCCGCACCAAAATTGCACCACTCACCCACCACCGCATTGCCAAGGTAGCCATCGTGTGCCTTATTGGAATTGGCCTGGAAAACCACATTTTGTACTTCACCCCCTACTTTGCAACCAGGTCCGAGCGTGGTATTGGCATAAATTTTAGCACCCATCTTCACCACCGAAAACTCGCCCATGGCAAAGGGCCCTCTGATAAGGCTGCCTTCCATGATAAGGGCATTTTTTCCAATGTAAATGGGCCCTTCTTCTGTATTAAAAATGGTGGCATGAATCTTTGCACCCTCTTCCACAAAAATGGGGTGTTTGCCGATGATGGTGTTGCCACTGCCAACGGGAAAAGAGGTTCTGCCAGCTGTCAGCCAGGTAAAATCACGAATGATCTCCCTGCCATTAAACACAAATATCTGATAGGGGTGCGATAGTTTTTCTACACAATCTTTTTCTTCTGAAATATCAATGGCCCTGATCTCATCGGCAGCTTCGTTGTTGATGAGTTTTTCAAACTGGATGCGATCGAGTCGGGCAGCTATCAGTTCATCGTGGTAAACAATGGATTCATTGAGCCTTAATCCTTCGGTATAGGCTATGAGCTTGTCGGTAGGAAAACAGGCTGAGTTGATCAACAGATTGTCTTCATCTACAGCAGCCGGAAACTTGCCTGCAAGATGGTCCTGGGTGATATAGCTGACTTTTGCTTTGTGGATGATGGCCCATTTTTCTGCCATCGTGAGGATGCCAATGCGTACATCACCAACCGGACGGGTATAGGTCAGTGGTAGCAAGCTTCTCCAATTGTCGTCGTCAAAAAGGATGATGTTTTTCATCACAGGATATTTGGATAGGGATTATAAAAAAAGCCCTGAAAAATAAATTTGCAGGGCTTTTGATCTCTTTTTGAATTTTGCTTACTTTCCGAATTTGGCAAATTTCTTGTTGAACTTGTCGATCCTTCCCGCAGTATCCACAAACTTCATCTTACCAGTGAAGAAGGGGTGGGAGAAAGCAGAAATTTCCATTTTTACCAAAGGATATTCCTTACCGTCTGTCCATACGGTGGTCTCTTTGGAATTTGCACATGACCTGGTCAAAACTGCCTCGTCATTGGAAATGTCTTTAAACACTACAAGTCTGTATTCCTTTGGATGAATGTCGCTCTTCATGATACCTCATTTAAAATTGGAGTGCAAAAATAACCAAATTTTGAATTATCTCCCTGAAAATCCCTTAAAAAAGGGAATAGTTTGTTATAAAAATTAATTATTAATACATAAAATACTGTAAAACAATTATATATGAAAGTAATTACATCTTACTTACATTTCCACCCGACATCCCTGTTTCGAAATTTTTATCCTTGGGATCGCCCTTGTAACTGACCCTGCCACCAGACGATGCATCAGCATCCAATCGCTCCCTGGCCCATACTTTGATATTGGATCCTGATGAAGCGGATGCATACACTGCTTTGGATTCAAGCGATGAAGCATCTACCTTGGCGCCTGAACTGCTGCTCACATTCAGTTTTTCTTTTACTACGCCACTCAAGGCCGTATTTGAGCCGCTGGACCCTTCCAACTTTACGATGTCGGAACTTACGCTCAAACTGATTCTGGCACCGCTAGAACAGGATACTTCAAGATTTCTGCTTTGGATCGTGGATTTGCCCGAAACACTCGCTCCGGCAGCTGCTTCTACTTCTTCCAATTGGGTGTAGTACACCTTTACATCGGCTTTGGCATTGGACGCTCCCATCAAGCCATTCTTGATTTTAATCTTCAGCTGGCCTCCGGAGACCTCGGTAATGAGATCACTTTCACTGCCTTTGATCATGGTAAACTCTACTTTGCAACTGGAAGCCGGAATCAACTCTACCCTCACACTGCCACCCGCATACACGGCTACAAAATTGTCTACCTTTCGTGTGGACTGTGCAAACATTTCCCACTGTACCAGCAGTACTGCTATTAAGACGATGAGTATTTTTTTCATGTGCATGAATTTTAATAGTGAATGATACCCTCAAAGACGAATGACAATCGGCAGCGGTTGCACCCCATCAATAGGCCATCAGTTTTTCAATGGCAGTTACCAGTTTTTCTGCGGAATAAACCATGGTTTTTTCCAGGGTCTCATTCAGCGGAATGGCGGGTAAGTTGTGCGAACCTACCGTCATTACCGGCGCATCCAGGTGTTCAAAACAATGCTCCTGAATCCGGGCCGCAAGACTTTGTGCAAAGCCATTATTGACCGCTTCTTCAGTAACAACGAGTATGCGATGGTATTTTTTGGCAACGCTGTAAATCAAATCTTCATCTAAAGGAAACAACGTTCTTAAGTCAACGATCCCTACCTTGCCTTCGAAATGTGAG
>CALMWS010000234.1 GCA_937870795.1 uncultured Bacteroidota bacterium
AATCAAAGACTGCAGCCCCTTCAAATGCTCCCCAAATGCAGCCCTTCCTTTAGCTGTCATTGCATAACGGGTATTGGGTTTCCTGCCCACAAAGGATTTTTTCACCTCAATGTATTCTTCCTTTTCCAGGGCTTTGAGGTGACTTGCCAGGTTGCCATCGGTTACTTCCAGGTATTCTTTCAAGCCATTAAAATCAAGATCATCGTTGACTGCAAGAATGGCCATGATGCCCAACCGAATCCGACTGTCAAATACTTTGTTGAGGGCCGCTATGGAAAATTTCATTTCTCGTACTTATGGTGGATGAAATATCCATATACAATATGCCCAACACCAAAACCCAATGCCCAACACCAGAGTCCTGTACTTGGAAAACACAAACCGACCAAACCCAGTCCCATTTCCAACCAACCCAGTCCCCGTAATTCGGAAAATGTAAATTTGCTTACTGAATAAAGCCCCAGACCATAAAAGAGAAGCGACAATGGAGCCAGCCATTCATACATCCCTTTTGATAGCAACAGCAACATCATACATCCTCCCATCGCCAGGGGAACCATAAAGTGCCACATCATGGTTCTGGAGGTTGAATTCCACATTTTTTGCCCCACACTCATTGCTTTTTGATAAGAAAACCAATATCCGGTTGAAAGGGATAAAAGTAAAATAACTACTGCCAAAATCACTACTGCAGACAAATCACTGTTGCCCTTGAGACCATCCAAGGCTTCAGTTGAATTCAACCGGCTATCAAAGCCCATTAAAAAATGAACTACGCCCACACCCAACAAAGCATAGATGCCTATAAGTATCCCTGAGATGCCGGATAAGGATAAAAATCGGGTTGATTTCTCCATCAAACTTTTGATTTCAGCAATGTCCTGAAGGTATTCCTTTTGTTCTTTCATTTAAAGTACTTTGTATTGCAAAGTTAATACGAATTTTTTGTATTCCAAAAAAAATATAAACTAAAGTGAAGAATTGTGAAGGTAGGCCATCACACCCTATACACTGCTTAAACGCCTCCCCTCCTTAGTTACTTTTCAACCAGAAGCTTATTTTCTGAAACACCTCTTCTACTGCCTTTTCATCATGAAATCCACCGGCAAACGCACCAACAATGATACCGTGTTTATCCACAACAAAAGTTGTTGGATAAGCCCATCTGTGTTTAAAGATTGTGAAAATCGTTTCACCTGCATTGGCTACATGATCAAAGGGCCAGGGATGATTAGAAATATATGATTGTATCTCTTCGGCTGAATCTGTGCCCATTGCCACAAAATTAAATTGATCTTTACCATAATGATCAACAAGGTTTTTTAATCCAGGTATTTCAGCAAGGCAGGGAGTCAAGCCAAAAACCAGAAATTAATGACTGTAAATTTACCTTTCAGTGATTGATTGCTGATTTCTCTACCTTCAATGGTAGTAAGCTGGAAATCTGGTAATTGATAACCTATCATACATTCGGGCCCTCCAAAAAATAGCTGGTCTGGCTTTTCTTTTTGTTTGGCATGCTGTATGGCTTTACAATTCTCAATGCCAGCCAGATAACTATGATCCTCGGTTGTTTGTCCATAGCTACTGACGAGCAGGAAAAAAATGAGGTTAAACAGTATAATGTAGGGTATAAAACGCTTATTAAAATTTATCATTGGATAGTATTTTAACTGGTTTTTTCTAAATATAACTATATAATATTTTGTTTCAACGACATTTTTCCATATTTATTATTAATTTTAGTTATAAACTCTGCACCATAGGGTTTATCCCTCATTTGTGTGAATACAGCATCTTAGCTGCTGATTTTCACTAATTAATAATCGGTTTTGTACATTTTTGGTCATATATTTGGCTTTCTTATTTTTAAATCAATTATGAAAAAAACTGCCATTTATTTATCCTTCACCCTATTCCTGTGTAGTTCTCTCAATGCCCAGGTTGTTACATCTTCCATGACGGATTCACTCGTTGTTGACAGTAACAGCAATAATCAGGTCAATCCGGGTGATGTTATACGATACAAAACCACCATCAATGTGGCCGGGGCCAAAGCCGGAAATGTCAATTACACCCTCCCTCTACCCTCCTATACAAGTGGTATTGTTGGGTCAATAAAATCATCCGCATTGGCCAGATTGGATTCTTTTGCAGTCCCGTTTGCCGGGTCTCTTTCAGACAATGTATTGACCAACGATTTTGGGTTACCCTCACTAGCAGTTACCAGCTTTGGTACGGTTGCGCTTCCCAATGCCAATACTCCGGGCAGTGCGGGGCTTTCCAATGGTGGAGGCAACCTAACCATTCAGGCCAATGGCAACTTTACCTACAGCCCTGCGGCCAACTTCACCGGTTTTGATTTTGCCAGGTACAATGTTAGTACAGGTTTTTATAACTCCGATTTTGGTGACCTCAAAATGAGAGTAGGTGAACCTGCAATGGGCGTAAATGATAGTTATAATGTGCTGGGCAATGTTAGCATTACGGTTCCTAACCCCGGCTTCCTGGCCAATGACAGCGGAGATGCAATAGAGGCTAAAACCATAAATGGCTCGGCAGCTAATTTTGGTGTGGGAATAACCACTGCCAATGGAGGAACACTAATTGCCTTTTCAGATGGCTTCTTTACTTATATTCCGCCCCCTGGCTTCCAAGGAACTGACTATTTTACCTACACAGTAGATAATGGCTTCAACACTCCCTCGACAGCAACGGTTAATCTAGTGGTTTCAGGCATGATTTGGTTCATCAATAACAACGCCCCTGGCGGAGGCAACGGTCGTTTAACCACACCATTCAATAGCATTGCAGCATTCAATAGCGCTGCTTCTGATGGTGTCAACGATAATATTTTCCTATATGAAAGCTCCACCACTTATTCAGGAGCCATCAACTTGCTCAATGGCCAAAAAGTGATTGGACAAGATGCTACTGCAAGTTTATTGGCAATAACAGGTTACACATTGCCACCCCATAGCGCATCTTTGCCTGCTACCAATTCTGGCAATGGCACTTTCGTCAATTTAAATAGCACTATTAACCTGGGTTCAGGAAATACACTCCGTGGCTTCAATGTAATAACCAATGGTTCTGTAAATGGCAATAATTTTGGGACCTGCAACATCAGCGATTTTTCCATGAATGTGGCCAATACTGCTCTGGATCTTACCACCGGCACACTCAATGCAACCATAAACAATCTTACTTCTACTGCAGGCGATACCCTCGTGGAATTAAACTCAATTGCTGGTAGCACAAGTATTGCTGGAGGTAACCTAACCAATGCTACACAAAAATCGGTTTTCATTTCAGGAGGCAGCCTTAATTTTACCTACAGTGGTGGTATAAACCATACAGGTGCGAGTACAATGGTTGAAGTAAAAGACCACACCACAGGAGCCATCACTTTTCAAAGCGGTAATCTTACAGCCACAGCGGGTACAGGTTTATTATTCAACAATGCAGACGGCACCTACCTTTTCAATGGAACCACAACCCTCAATGGTGGAGATGCAGGCATTGATATTTTGAATGGATGTTCCGGATCATTTACGTTTGCCGATGCACCCATAACCAATCCTACTGGACCATGTATTATTATAAATTCAAGCTCTATTGGTACATTATCCCACGATGGAATGTTAACTAAATCAACTTCTGGAAGTTTAATAATACTTAATCAAAATACTTCTGGAACGTTTAACTTCAATGGAAATATCTCGTCAATAGGCTCTGGCATACAAATATCATTTAATTCCAATATCAATTTAGGTTTTAATGGAAGTTCAAAAGTTTTAAATACAGGTGCTAATTCGGCGATTTTAATTACATCTAACCCCGGTAGTTCAATAAATTTTACCAATGGCGGTTTGGACGTTGATGTTACAAGCTCAACTGCTTTTTATGGACTTTCAAGTGGTACATTATCGGTGCAAGGTAATGGAAATTCAATTACCTCTACTTCAGGAACTAGTCTTGACATTTTTAATACAACTATTGGACCCGCTGGGTTAAATTTCCAAAGTATCTCAAGTGGATCAGGAGCAAATTATGGAATAAGACTTGAAAATACTGGTTCAATGGGAGGCCTTACTGTTAGTGGAGACAACATAAATACCACCCAAGGAGGTAATGCCAGCGGAGGCACCATCACAGGAAAAACCGGATCCGATGGCAGCTTAAACTCTGGAATTGGCATATATCTTAACAACACTGCATTTGTTACGCTGAGAAGAATGTCGCTTAGTAATTTTGAAAACCTGGGTGTATTTGGTACTTCTGTCAATGGCTTCACGATGGAATATTGCACTATCAGTGGCACAATTGGCACCAGCACAGCATCAAACGATGCTGCCATAGCTTTTGGAAAGACAAACCCATCTGGCACCAATGGCCTCAATGGGGCAAATCCTTCATTGATCAATCAGTGTATCATAAGAGATGCCATAGAACACAATATGGAATTTTACAACCAGTCGGGTTCATTCAATCTAACGATCTCCAATTGTCAGGTAAGAAATAATACCATAGCAGGTGGTGGTGATGGTATTCAAATTGAAATGCAGGGGACAGCAACTTCTACCATTTCTGTTCAAAATTGCTTTTTTGATGATAATAAGTCGCAGCCGGTCCAGGCCGCTGCCAATGACAATTCCACGCTGGATATGACCATCAATAATTGCAACGTTCAAAAAACAGTTCAAGGAAATGAAGGCTTTGTTTTGTCAAATGGATCCAATGGAAATCTTACCGCCCACGTCACCAACAATACCATTACAGGCATTGGAGGAGTTGCAATCTTTGTGGGTCAAACAGCAGGCAATGCTTCGGCACTGAGCCGACTCACAGCTGTAGTTAAAGGGAACAACATAACACACCCCGTATCTGCAACCAATTCAGCTATTATAGCTTTACTAAGTAGTACTGTTGGTCAGGTGTCAATTTCAAATTTGTTGGTTGAAAATAATACAGTTATTCAAAATAGCACATCAGGAATATCTAGAGGGATTTTAATCGACACCCCTGATTCAGGAACCAGTCCTTCCTTTACAGCCAGAGTAGTTGGAAACAATGTAAGTGTAATGGATAATGTAGCCGGCGTAAATGGTATTGCGGTACAAGCCCGTCAGAGCGCAACCGCCTGTAGTGACATCCGTAATAATACAGTTACCTATCCCAATGGGGTTCCTGCTGGTGTTTTTGGACTAAGATTGCGGCAGGCCAATACAGGTAATGTGTACTTGGAGCAAGGCATTTCTGCAGGAACCCCTCCCATTGTAATCGCGGTCAACAACCCAGCTTCAACAACCGAAATCATTGGAACTGTTACAGTAGTTGGCAACAATACCTGCCAAAGTGCTCCTAATTAATCCACAAACAAAGATAACTATCATGATACGATCAATTATAAACACACTTATCTTAATTCTTCCTGTTTATCTTTTTTCCCAGGTCAATGTCAACATCGGAGATATCCCTATAGGTAAGTCTGTCATTATTTCATATGATGTAAAAGTTGACAAACCATTTCCCTCAATGATCAATCAGGTGAG
>CALMWS010000235.1 GCA_937870795.1 uncultured Bacteroidota bacterium
TACCAAAAATCCAATAAAGAAGTACAAATTAATTCCTTCGAAGAAGGCCCCGGTTCTGAGGTTATGTCGCCCGCTGAGATGCTGCGTTTATATGAATCCGGTCAATATGCTTATGCCATAACAGGAAATGCTACGGAGAATGGAACCAAAGTAACACAAATTGAGTTTAAACCCTTAGATAAAAACAGCGAGTACACCAAAATCAGATTGTCTGTTGCTGAAAACACCAATAAAGCTACAAGCATAAAAGTGTTTTCAAAAGATGGTTCGAGGTATACGCTGAATGTCAAAAGCATCGTTCCCAATAAGACGTATGCACCTGAAGTGTTTGTTTTTAATGTAAAGCAACATCCTGGTGTCCACATAGAAGATCTGAGAATTGATTAATAGAACCGTACAATTTTCAGTTTACCAACCGTGCGATTCTTGAACCAGCTTCAGGAATCGCCTTTTATTTTGTGGGCATTCGCAAAAACCTTTCCCGGGGTTTACCCTGATTTTTCCTCCGAGAATCCACCCATTTTCATCTAAATCTGCCATTTCGAGCCTTCGTGGCATAATTTTTGAACACCTTATATATTATCATATAGTCTAATATATAACAGGGTCGATTTTGGCAATTAATTCAAAACAAATATTTTATTCTGATTTTTAGTTAAAAATTAAAACAAAACATTGTATTATAGAAATGTTAATGTTCTTAATGCCTTGTTAATTGTCTTGAAGCGCAAACCTAAATAGCATACTTTTGCGTTCCAATTTGGCAATTTAATAGACTAAAACTCAACACCGATTTTTTTTGCCCAAAGACCTATTAACTTTTTGCCATGAACATATTGATTTCATTACGGAATCTGGTTTTTTTTCTGGTTTTGTCTTTTTCTGGTAATCCTGCGGAACCGGCATCAATACATACGTGCCTTGATGTAGCAGACCCTGAGATCGAAAAAAGAGTGATGAGCCTTCCCTTAAAGTTGGAGCTCAGATACAACAACCAGGTTAAAGAACAGATAGAATTTTTTGTCGAAAAACACCGGGGGTTGAGTTCAACCCTGCTGGGAAGAGCTCCCATGTATTTTCCCATCTTTGAAGATGCGCTTCGTACCCACGGCCTGCCAGATGAACTTAAGTTTCTTCCGGTGATTGAAGCAGCCCTGGTACCTTATGTTTCTTCTCACGTAGGAGCAAGTGGCTTATGGCAGTTTATGAAACCTACGGCACAACTCTATGGGCTCAAAGTTACCAATGTGGTAGATGAGCGCAGAGACCCCCACAAATCTACTCAGGCAGCCATGCACTACCTCAACCGATTGTACAACATCTATGGCGACTGGACCCTGGTCCTGGCCGCTTACAATTGCGGAGATGGTGTGGTCAACAGTGCATTGAGAAAATCCAATTCCAGGAGTTATTGGGACATCCAAAAATACCTGCCCAGACAAACACAGGAATTTGTTCCCAAGTTTATTGCGGTAGCCTATATGATGAACTATTACTACCTCCATGATCTGGAGCCCAATGTTTTGCCAGATGACTATGTGTTCACTGCTACTATTAAAGTAAAAGATAAAATTGACCTCAAGCATTTGGCTGAAGACTTTGAAATTGATTGGGAAGTCATGAAACGTTTGAATCCAAGTTTTACCAAAGGATTTATTCCACGATCAAACGGCGAACATACTTTGACCTTACCGGAAGCAAAGCTTTATGATTTTGCCATTGCTTATGATGCCATGAACGATGTAGTGGCTCTGTCACCCGCAGCTGCATCCAGAAGGGAAGCTTTGCTGGCCATTGCAGAAGCCAATCAGCGAAAGGATGAAATTTCAGGTACCCGCCCTATCAACAACTTACCCTTCCCTACCCTGATGACAGCCAACGGTACTGAAGCCATCAGAATGGAAGACGAGGGCTACATTAAGGTAGTCAAATTGACGAGAGGAAAATCATTGGCCGACATAGCGCGTGAAAACGGCGTTGAACTGGTGGCGTTGATGGAATTTAATAGAATTGATGTGAACTCCCCTCCTAAAATTGGGGACCAGATCAAGATAAGAATATAACTCCCATTACAATTACAATTCTGATAAAGGGGTCACATTTGTGGCCCCTTATTTTTTTGCTTTGGCACAAGCTTGCACAAGACTATTGTAAACCACGGTAGCAGAAGCTGCCCAATTGAACTTTTTTAATTGTTGGTACCCCCTTTTTATCATCTCTTCACGATTGGAAGGGACAACAACTAATTCCATGGCCCTGGTAATTTCCTGTGAACTGTGCGGATTTAT
The DNA here is from genome assembly GCA_937870795.1 of uncultured Bacteroidota bacterium. Classification (GTDB taxonomy): domain Bacteria; phylum Bacteroidota; class Bacteroidia; order Chitinophagales; family Saprospiraceae; genus JADKBO01. The sequence goes on from CALMWS010000235.1 coordinate 2,289, forward strand.
ACATAAGGCTGCATCTCCTGCTACCTCAGGCATGGAGGTGATATTGGATGTAATTACCGGCACCCCGCACGCCATGCCCTCCAAAATGGGTATGCCAAAGCCCTCAAACAGCGATGCATATATCAATGCATTTGCGTGTTGTACCCACTGCACCATAAGTTTGTCATCAGGCTTATTAAGGTGGATCAAATCCCCTTTTTCTGTCATTTTTTGCCAGAGCAAGCTTACCTCTTTACTGGGTTTAAACATAAATCTGCCCGCAAAAACCAGCTTAAATCCATGTCTATCATTCTGTTTATAAGCTTCAAATCCTTTGAGTATGTTGAGCGTATTTTTTCTTTCAATGATGGCCCCAGGTACAATAAAATATGGAAAATCAGCCGGACTTGGAGAATCTGTAATGATGTGTGTAAATGCTGTGGGCAAGGCGTTGTAGGCTACATCGACTTTGGCGGGGTCGATTGCAAATTGATTGCATACATCATCTTTTACAAACTGAGAGACCGTCACAATGTGGCTTGCTTTTTTCAATAACCGGGGCATTACCAGTCTTAAGTACCATCGGTTGAGCCAGGGGAGATAGCTGGGTTCATGGGCAAATACTATGTCGTGCACCACCAACACCTCGGGGTAAGAGCCCAACAATGCAGACAAGCCATCAAACGATAAAAAGACATCGATGTCAAGTGCTTTCATCTTGCGACGTACAGACCACTCAAACCAAATGGTAAACAATATGGGATGTCTCGCTTGTGGGTGGAGTACAACGGGTACTACGTTGTCAGAGAAGATGTATATTTTGTCAAAGGGTCTGTCGAAAAAAAAGTAAAAGGTATGCTCGGGGTGTTGTTTACAAAGCTGGAAAAGAATTTCATAGGTATATTTTCCTATTCCTTCGAGATGAGTCTTGGGAAGTAAAAACCGGGTATTAACACCAATTTTCACCTTTATAAGCTTACGGCAGCACTGATTTGGCTTGCCAATCGCACCATTTCATCTTTATCCAATTGCATTTTGGCTTTGCTGAAATTGATATCGGATACAGATTCAATGGGAATGAGGTGGATGTGAGCATGGGGTACTTCCAGCCCGATAACACTAACGCCAATGCGCTCACACGGTACAACGGCCTGAATGCCGTGGGCCACTTTTTTGGCAAAGACCATCATCTGTCCCAGCAAGGCGTCATCAATATCAAAGATGTAGTTTATTTCTGTCTTGGGGATCACCAATGTATGGCCCGGCTTTAGTGGCTGAATGTCTAAAAAGGCAAAGAATAAATCATTTTCTGCCACTTTATAGCAGGGAATTTCTCCTGCCACAATTTTTGAAAATATAGAAGCCATTAGTCAAGACTGATTGATACGATTTCGAAATCCATTTCGCCGGCAGGTGTGGAAATTTTAGCAATGTCTCCTTTGGCTTTTCCCAATAAGCCCTGGCCGATCGGTGAATTAACCGAAATTCTTCTGTTTTTCAAATCGGCTTCCGACTCAGAAACCAATTTATAAGTCATGTCTTTACCTGTTTTTACGTTGCGAATGGTCACTGATGAAAGAATGGTCACCTTTGAAGCATCAAGATCTGTTTCGCTGATGATACGGGCATTGGCAAGTGCCTTTTCCATTTCATTGATTTTGAGCTCCAGCATGCCTTGGGCATCTTTGGCAGCATCGTATTCTGCATTTTCAGAGAGGTCGCCCTTTTCCTTGGCTTCTGCTATTGCCCTGGCAACTTCTTGTCTGCCACGCGTTTTTAAATCTTCCAGGTCAGTGCGCAATTTATCGTAACCCTCTTGTGTCATGTATGATACCGACATGTTTCTACGGTTTAAATACTTAAAAATTAATTGATAAAGACAATTTGAATGGTTAAACAGCTGAGTTGCTATGGAAGTTTCATCCATTAAACCAATCCCTTTCCCCCAAAGTTCCCCAGCTCAAAAGCTAACTGTTTGCAAAGCGAGGATACCTAAAAAGAAGAACGTTTCTACCCGACAAGGTAAAAACGTTCTTTATGTTGCAAATTTAGGAATTATTTCCCTATCTGCCAACTATTTATACTTCAGGCTTAAAACATAAACCTTACAGACAGGTTGTGTGTGCCATCAAAGGAACGGGTTGCCCTGTAGCCATAATCGATGCCAAAGCCAGCTGTTTTGTCTTTTTTAGTTGGGAAAATGATGGAAATACCACCTGCCAGGCCAGTATACAATTCTTCTCCTATACCTGCTACAGATTTGCCATAGTTGGCTTTGTATCCTCCTCT
>CALMWS010000236.1 GCA_937870795.1 uncultured Bacteroidota bacterium
GTGTCTTGTACACTCACTGTAGCTGCACAAGTGGCTGCATTACCATTTACATCTGTGACCGTTAACACTACAGGATTGATTCCTACATTCGCGCAGGTGAAGCTGTTATTGTTTAATGTCAATGACGCTATACCGCATGCATCAATCGAGCCATTGTTGATCTGGCTCGCCGCTATCATTGAGGTTCCGGCATTGTTTAGATATGTAGTAATATTCTGACAAATGGCAATTGGTCTTACTGTGTCTTGTACACTCACTGTAGCTGCACATGTGGCTGCATTACCATTTACATCTGTGACCGCTAACACTACAGGATTGATTCCTACATTCGCGCAGGTGAAGCTGTTGTTGTTTAATGTCAATGACGCTATGCCGCATGCATCACTCGAGCCGTTGTTGATCTGGGTCGCTGCGATCGTTGAGCTCCCTGCATTGTTAAGATATGTAGTAATATTCTGGCAAATGGCAATTGGTCTTACTGTGTCTTGTACACTCACTGTAGCAGCACAAGTGGCTGCATTACCATTTACATCCGTAACAGTTAAAACTACAGGGTTACTTCCTACATTCGCACAGGTGAAGATGTTGTTGTTTAATGTCAATGACGCTATGCCACACGCATCACTCGAGCCGCTGTTGATCTGGCTCGCTGTGATCGTTGAGCTCCCTGCATTGTTAAGATATGTAGTAATATTCTGACAAATGGCAATTGGTCTTACTGTGTCTTGTACACTCACTGTAGCTGCACAAGTGGCTGCATTACCATTTACATCTGTGACCGTTAACACTACAGGATTGATTCCTACATTCGCGCAGGTGAAGCTGTTATTGTTTAATGTCAATGACGCTTTTCCGCATGCATCACTCGAGCCGTTGTTGATCTGGGTCGATGCGATTGTTGAGGTTCCGGCATTGTTCAAATATGAAGTGATGTTTTGGCAAAGTGCAATTGGCGCTTCAACATCAACTACACTTATGGTAAATGAACAAGTGGTTGAATTTCCTGCCACATCGGTTACCTGGAAAGTATTGGTAGTTACTCCATTAAGAAATGAAGCTCCATTAGGCAAGCCAGCGATCTGCATGGTTAAACTACCCGGACAATTATCTCCACCACTTGGAGTTGCAAAATTAACTATCGCCTCACAAAGGCCTGAATCTGTATTAACAATTATATTTGAAGGGCATGAAATGGTTGGAAATTGTACGTCAACAACAGATATTAAAAAGGAACATGTTGAACTATTTCCTGCCGCATCCGTTACCTGAAAAACATTCATTGTACTACCCACCGGAAAAGCAAAACCACTTGAAAACCCTTGGGTTTGACTCGTCACTTGTCCGCTGCAATTATCTGTACCTATAGGTGCGGTATAGTTAACAACTGCACTGCAAAAATTCAGGTCATTAATTGTATTTATATTAGCAGGACATGAAATTACAGGAAACTCCGTATCATTTACAATGACATTAAAAGAACAGGTAGTGGAATTCCCTGCAGCGTCTGTCACCCTAAATGTATTGGTTGTTAGCCCCAATGGAAATGTAGCTCCACTTACCAATCCAGCTATCTGAACAGTAGATTGACCAGAACAATTGTCAATTCCTACAGGGGCAGTATAGGTTGGAATGGCTGAGCAAAATCCGGGTGTATTTCCAATAGAAAATGAAGCAGGACAAACTATCGATGGTGCTTCATCATCATAAACAGTGATATCAAACGAACAAGTGGATAAATTTCCTGCATTATCATAAAATTCATATAATACATTGTTAACGCCAATGCCAAAAGTTGAGCCAGGATTGAAATTTTGAAAAGGAGCGATCGGCCCATCACAATCATCTACTGCGATCGGTTCAACCCAGGAATATGTAGTAGAACAATTTCCTGTACCATCAAGACTAACTGATACACTTACATTGGTTGGACATCCCGTGACTACGGGACTATTATCATCAATTACAGATACCATAAAAGTACAAGATGAGTTTACATTTCCTGCTGCATCCGTAAAGGTGTACATCACCATATTATCACCCAATAACAATAAATCCAGTGGTCCATAGTTTTTCATTATGGTAATCATGCCAGGGCAGTTATCCGTAGCTGTAGGTTCGATCCAACTTCCCATTGTCATACAGTCAGGATCAACATCATTGCTAAGACCAATTGTAAAATCAACAGGACAGTTAAATACTGTAGGTGGTTCGTTATCAACTACGGTTACTGTAAATGAACATGTTGCTGTATTGCCACTCGCATCGGTTACCTGGAAAGTATTTGTTGTTACCCCCACTGGATAGGTTGCTCCACTGGCTAAACCAGCTATTTGCACGGTAGTTGATCCCGGACAATTGTCTGTTCCTACTGGTGCTGTATAAGTTGCCACTGATCCACATGTGCCTGTCGTTACATTTTGGCTTACATTTGACGGACATATAATAGTGGGCAATTGATTATCTACAACCGTTACTGTAAATGCGCATGTTGCTGTATTGCCGCTCGCATCTGTTACCTGGAAAGTATTTATAGTTACCCCCACTGGATAGGCGGCGCCACTGGCAAGACCTGCTATTTGAACTGTAGTTGATCCCGGACAATTGTCTGTTCCAACTGGTGCAGTATAAGTTGCCACTGCTCCGCAAGTACCTGTCGTTACATTTTGGCTAACATTTGCCGGACAGGTGATAGTGGGTACTTGATTATCTACAATGGTGACTGTAAATGAGCATGAAGCTGTATTGCCGCTCGCATCGGTTACCTGGAAAGTATTTATAGTTACCCCCACTGGATAGGCGGCGCCACTGGCAAGACCTGCTATTTGAACTGTAGTTGAACCCGGACAATTGTCTGTCCCTACTGGTGCCGTATAAGTTGCTACTGCTCCACAAGTACCTGTCGTTACATTTTGGCTAACATTTGACGGACAAGTGATTGTGGGTGCTTGATTATCTACAATTGTGACTGTAAATGAACATGTAGCTGTATTGCCGCTCGCATCGGTTACCTGGAACGTATTTGTTGTTACCCCCACTGGATAGGTTGCTCCACTGGCAAGACCTGCTGTTTGCACTGTAGTTGATCCCGGACAATTGCCTGTTCCTACTGGTGCCGTATAAGTTGCTACTGCTCCACATGTACCTGTCGTTACATTTTGGCTAACATTTGACGGACAGGTGATAGAGGGTACTTGATTATCTACAATGGTGACTGTAAATGAGCATGTAGCTGTATTTCCGCTCGCATCGGTTACCTGGAAAGTATTTATAGTTACCCCCACTGGATAGGCGGCGCCACTGGCAAGACCTGCTATTTGAACTGTAGTTGAACCCGGACAATTGTCTGTCCCTACTGGTGCCATATAAGTTGCCACTGCTCCACAAGTACCTGTCGTTACATTTTGACTTACATTAGCAGGGCAAGTGATGTTGGGCAATTGATTGTCAACAACTGTAACTGAAAATGAACAAGTTGCATCAGGAGAACATCCATTGGTTGCAGTAATGACCACATTGGTTACACCTACATTAAAAGACTGACCTGACCCAGTGCCAGATCCTGATCCTGAAGTTGCCCCGGAAAAAGTATATGTCAAAGTCGGGCCAGGGGTTCCGGTTGCCGTTGCCACATAGTTAACAGCAGCATTACATACCCCGGAAGCAGCGATCGTATTTAAGTTACCCGGACAAGCTGTAAAAGACGGAGCTATGCAACTGGAATAAGTAATGGTAATGTGCCCTCTGGCTCCATTTGCTGCTGAACCACCATTGGTACCGCCGCCACCTCCACCGGGAATTTGACCAACAACACCGTTGCCGGTATTCCCTGTGCCTCCAGCACCACCATTGCCACCTCCTGTGGCCCCTCCTGTGCCTCCAACACCACCTGCATTTCCTGCTCCAGTACCGCCAACACCACCTGCTGATGTAGTACCACCTGCACCACCTCCGCCGCCACCAGAATTGCCTCCTTTAGGGCCACCATTGCCGCCATTTGTTGTGGTACCCGTACCACCTGTACCGGTTGCTCCACCAGCACCTCCATTGGCTGATATAGAGACTGAAGCTCCTGTTACACTTGAGTTTCCGCCTGCACCTCCTGTGGCCGATCCACCGGCTCCAACGATTACGGTATAATTAGAAGCTGCAGAAGGAACAGTAAAAGTATTTTGTGAATAACCGCCGCCGCCGCCACCAAAACTTCCATTTCCAGCTCCTCCTGCACCGCCTCCTCCCCATACCTGAACAGTCATAGTTGTAATACCTGCAGGTTTGGCAAAAGTGCCACTAGCGGTAAAATCTACCGTTGTTTGACAGAATGAATTGAAAGCAATAAAAAATGAGGCTAAAACGGCGAGAATTCTTTTCATCAGGTTAATTTTAAAGCACAAATTTAGGACTTTACGTATTAAGAATCATAGTAATATGGCAAAATTACTGCCAATTCAGGTGAATAATGTAAAAATCTTTACACAATTAGAAAGATGGGGGTTATCCCCTATAAATCAAGGCAACATAGAAATGATTTCGCCATATTTTTTACGAACTTTTAATATACGAAAAGATGTTATAGGCAAATTTTACAACATGGTTTTTGCAATTACTTATCTATGGGAAGTAATATCATAATTTAGGCGGCTCTAATAGAATTCGTTTTCTTAAAAACTCATCATTTTTCAGATCTGAATGATCGTTAAAAAAATATACAAACGAAATATTTAACCAATAGCGAAATCAAAAAAATAATAACAAAAAAGGGGCAGGAAAAATCCCGCCCCTTAAAATATTTGACTATTAATTAATAACCAATTACTCCATTCTTAACCACTTAATGGTTTTGATGGTTTCTCCGCCTCTCAATACCATGTTGTAGATGCCTGGTATGAGATCTTCGGTATCCAAAACATTGATGCCTTGAGACAGTTGATCTATTTTTTTCACCTCTCTGCCCATCACGTCTAAGACTGTCAAAGTATGAACAGCATCGTTTTCAATGCTTACATTTACAAAGACCTGGGTAGTACCCGGATTGGGGAAGATGTCAAACTCACCATCCAATGAACGAGTATATGCTTCTTCAATTTCTGTAAACTCAGCATTGGTATTACCCGGAGGTGTGCCCAGAACTACCATGTAACGGCCACTGCATGTAGCCGTGCCAAATTGATCGGTAACGGTCATATCAAAATTCCTTATCAGATTGAAGTCTGCTGGTGTTACCGGCAAACAGTCTTTGAATACGATGCCTTTGTCGTTGTTGTTGTACACACCATTTGGAGTTGCGTCCACACATGCACCATTGGTGGTCCAGTTGAAGGCTACGTTGGTGAGTGTTCTCATGACTTTACGGGTCAATGTGCCTGGAGAGTAAGTGAAGGTACCTGCATCCAGGGCAGCAGCCGGAATCAGATAAACATCAGCAGTACCTGGACCATTGTAAGCCAGGTTACCTGGATTTGCATAAACCGTAATGATGTTGCCACAAACCGGCGTAGGAGGTGTACAAGGATTGCTGGCAGCAACTACTACCGCTGAAGTGGAAGCAGAACAGCCATAAGCATCGGTCACATAATAGGTGTAAGTACCTGGATTCAAGTTACTCGTCGGAGGATTATTGACACTGTAAGTCAATGCTCCATATCCACCCGAAACATCAAGCGCGACGCTGGCAGTTAACTGTGCACAGGCCGCAGGTGTTACAGTGGCAGTAAAGTTGATAGGTGCACTTACTTTAACTATAAAACTACAGCTTACTGAAGCTCCATCATCATCAGTAGCTACGTAGGTGACTATTGTCTCCCCATTGGGAAATTGATCGCCAGGATTATAATTACTGGTCAATTGGATGCTACCACAATCATCACTCACAGAAGGAACTGTCCAAGTTGGATTGTTGGTGCCACAAAGGGTCATATAAGTAGGGCAATTGGAAATGACCGGAACTGCATTTGTTGATTTTTCAATCAGGATACCCCAATTTGTATTTACGCCTGTATTATATCCATCGATCAAAATATAATAAGTTTCTCCTCCTTCCAGACACTTTGGCCCTACTTTTGACCATAAACCTGTACCGGGAGAAACATTATCGTCATTGGCTGCTATCAAAGTAGCTCCCGAGAAACTGCAACCCTCTAATTTATATAAAGCCATCTGGCTATCAAAAGACTGGTTGGTCATGGTAAAGGAGTATTTTCCTGACACCGCTGGGGTGAAGGTAAACCAAACCGAATTTTTCGTTCCTGTACTGTTACACCATTTAGATTGGCTTCTGCATGAATCACCAGGGGGCACTATCTCACCAATTTCAGACGTGGCGCCAGAATTGGTAAAAGGACCATTATTGCCTAAGTCCAATGTCAAAGGATCGCAAACGTTATCTCCCGCTACCGATATCTGAACGGTTAAAACATTGGAGAAAACATCTGTACAACCAGGAACAGATGCTTTGCAACGAATAAAAAATGTACCACCAGACACAAATGTAATGCTGGTACTAGCCGTGGTTGCACCCGTAATATTACTGTACGTGCCATTGATGGTGGTTGCGGATTGCCACTGCAAGCTGCCTTCCGAACCTGTAGTAGAAAATCCGAGGTTCTGGTAGGTTAAACCTGACGCTGGACCAGATGCATTTCCTCCGTTTGGATTGGAAATATAGATGGTCACTGGTGTAGAGGATGCAGTAAACCCGGAACTTGTGCAAGTGACATCACAATGGTATGTTTTAGAAGCATTCAGAGCAGGTGTAGTGTAAGTAGCACCGTTGGCACCATTAATGGGTCCCTGCTCATCATACCACTGGTAAGTTACTCCAATGCCGGCTGTGGCAAACTGTAAACTCAAATTTGCCGTACCTCCGCTACATACTGTGGATGAAGATGTAATAGTGTTCCCCGGATTTGGGGTTCCTGTGCATAGAGTTGCTGCAACTAATTGCACTAAATAATCTTCAACATTTGCATATACTCCATTGTAACATGGTTCATTGCCATCATCATCATAACCAATTACACGCATTCCAGTCAGTCCACCGGAGGCATTCAAAGGAATGGTGATGTTTCCGTTTAAGGTGGTAGGATTATCGGCAAGTGAAGTTCCAATTAATAAGTTTTCACCGGCATCTCCAAATGAGCCATTTCTGTTGAAATCTATAAACACCCGAACCGCATAAGTATAGCCTGTCTGCAAAGTTATAGAAATTGGATAGCTTGATCCGCCTGTAAGCAAAGGAACTGGCAATCCTGTAGTAAAATTCTGGTATCGGGTTGTAGAAACATTTGGATTTGAAAGATTATCCAAAACTACATTTGTAATACCGTTATTGTCCATTGAGGTAGGTACCGCAGTACAATAACAATTATAAAAATTATTTAACCCAACAAGAACAGGTGTAGAAGTACCTGTTGAATTATTACAAGTTACATTGCATCTGTAATACAATGCTTGATTTACTGTTGCTGTATAAGTTGCAGATGTACCCAAATTTGTCAAATTTGAAGTAAACCCTGCATCACTCGCACTTTGCCATTGGTAGGTAACCCCAAGACCTGAAGGTGGATTCTGAAGTGATAAATTAACCGTCCCTCCCACGCATGCATTGGCAGAACTGGCAATCGTATTGCCGGGAGCAGGTGTACCTGAACAGTTGTTGGTAACTTCAGTTAATGATATATTATCAAAATTCAAATAATAGTCTCCACTAGCCCAGGTAGCATTAAATCTCAAGTATAAGGGACCAGCACCAGGGGTAAAAGTATAAGATTTATTTGCACAACTCCCGGAAACCACGTGGTTGTTTTGATCTATTGTAGCAATATTTGTCCACGGTCCCGAAGCAGTTGCCCCATACTGGACAATAAAATTTCCCCAGTTACCAGATGTTCCAGCTGTATTGGCACTGTAGTTGGCAACTTTATAATCAAAGGATATAGTAATTGAACCACCAACGGATGTTCCAATTAAAGGAGACACCATAGCGCCACTAGGGGCGCTGGAATAAAGATTTTTTCTCATAGCACCTCCAGTTCCTCCACATGTTGATGAACCCGTAAAACGAGTGAATCCGGTGTAATTTCCACTATTGGTGTCAAAATTTTGTAGATGATTGATCTGAGCAAAGATGTTTTGACCGAAAAAGAAGGTAACTAAGGTCAAAATTAGTAATGTGTAGTTTTTCATCATGTAGTTGATTTGTTTGGTTGAATGTTTTGCAATAGACCGTCACGCGCGGTTTTTCCTTGTTTCTTATTTACCAACCTTAGAGACGCTGTGTCTTTAAGTAGACACAAACAATCAAAAGTACACAGATTATCTCATTTCAGACGTTTATTCTCGCATTTTTTAATCGAAATTTAATCTCAATTCAAAATTATTATTTTACGACCATCCAATTCACCAAAGAATTGTCGTATTAAATAAATACAATATATAAAATATTGACTTACAAGGCAAATAATATTTTGAAGTTTGTAAAATAAATGTGGGTTAACAAAATCTTATTTGGAATCACACCGCTCTGTGCCGATTTCCTCCTTTCATGGTCCTTGCCACCAACAAATCGGCCCATCGGTCGGGCAACCAGCCGGAAACAAAACGAAACAACCACTTTTTGGGGTGGATCAGGTAGCGACTTGAGGGTTTTGAACGCTCTAAGGCATGCTCCACAGCTGCACATACCCTCTCTACCGGCAATCCACTTTTTTCTGCATTGTCTATGATTTTATCGGCATTTCTTAGCATGGTTCCGTACCTGGTATCAAAAAAACGATCCAGGGTGCCCCTGCTTTTACCCCAAATCGGTGTTTTTATCGGCCCGGGCTCAATGGCTATCACATCGATGCCAAACGACATCAACTCCCTCCTGTACACATCGGTCATACTTTCCAATGCATGTTTGGATATGCAGTAAGCCCCTGTAAAAGGTGAGTTGAAAAGCCCGGAAACGGAACTTATATTGACAATTCTGGATCCCTGCCCCATTAATGGCAAGAGACCGTTCGTGATGCGACGCACAGCCAAGACATTGGTATCGATCAGCCGCTCAAATTCTTCATCCGGCAGACACTCCATGGGACCGGCAATGGC
>CALMWS010000237.1 GCA_937870795.1 uncultured Bacteroidota bacterium
ACTACAACGCTGTCAGCACCCATTTTCACAACCTTTTCTCTCAACTGAAAAGATTGGGTTATGCCAGGTCGTGCCCACATAGTGATGCCCAAAGCGATACAAATTAAAGGATTAAAGATTTTCATGAACGGTGGTAATATCTTTGATCAAATCCAGTCGAATGGTATGATTGCCTACAATGCAAAACTCCTCACCTTCTTTAGTAAATACATCTTCTATTACCCCTTGTAATGTAGGACGATCTTCACTATCCAAATGAAGGATTAACTTTTGTTTATGCAAAATGTGGTTGAGCAGATGATCATAAAAATCACAGGAAACGCGCTTATAATGACGGATATCATTCATAAAGATGAGTTGAATGTCTTGCAAATATTGTGATTTTTATTTATATTTAAACAAAAATTCACAATGGAAACCACCGTAATCAAAACATTCAATGATTCATTTGAGGCCAATCTTGCATTGGCTAAGCTTGCTGAAAATGGCATATCTGCAGTTTTGGAGCATGACACCGTGATGATCAATCCCGGAAACATTAACAATCAATTCATTCAACTGAAGGTAATGAATTACGACGTTGAAAAAGCCGTATTGGTGCTGGATATGGTAGAGATGGAATAGCAAAGGAATTTGCTTTTTTCATACCGTGGTGTCCAAAACAAAAAAAGATGCATTACTTTCAATGCATCTTTTTTTTAATAAACTTATAAACTAATGATGAAAAAAATCTTATACCAGGGCAGCAAGATCTCTGATGAGAATGCTCTTACGCCTTAGGTGTATTTTGTTCTTACTTTTCAGGTCATTCAATACAGTGGTGACTGTTTGCCTTGAAGTACCTGTAAAATTGGCTATATCCTGCTGGGTTAAACCGTGTTTGATCAGCATTTCAAGACCAACTTTTCTTCCATTGTTTTCAACGTTTTCTTTCAAAAACTCAACAATTCGCTGTCTGGCATCTTTGGTAGCAAAATTGTGCAGACGCTCTTCGTTTTTCTTGATTTTTTCTCCGATCATCTCTATGACCTTGAGGTTGAAATCAAAATTATTTTTCATAAGCGATTTAAAGCATTCCACATTGATGGAAATGATTCTGGTTTTTTCTTCTATTGTAGAGGCATTAAACTGTGTGTTTTCCTGCCCGTACAAACAACATTCTCCAAAAATATTTCCTTTGTGGAGAATCATTGATATATGCTCCCGGTCATCTTCCGGATTCGAAACCTTAACAGATCCTTCAACAACAAAATAAACGAAGCTGCAGGGAGTGTCTTTTGCGTAAATAAGGTTCGATTTTCCATTGTCAGAAATGACCCTCGAATTTGCCATTAAATACATTTTTTCTTCATCGCGTAGGGCATCAAAAAATCTTAAGCTCTGAAACTCAGTCAGAAAATGAGCTGTCATTAACATGGTTATAATATTGTGTTTGTGTAAGTTACTTTTCAGACAATACAACCAAGGGTATACCCCTACTCTTTTTTCAGGATTTTTGGATTTTTTTTGACAATTCCAGATATTCAGGGTAAAAAATATACCGTGACAGCCTGGCCAAGGTATTCACTTTGTACTAAATAGAGCCCAAATGTATTGAAGGTGGCAATATTGGACTCAAAAAGTGTGAGGATGCACATTCCTCCAATTAAAAAAGCCACTTTCAGTGGCTTTTTCTTGTGGAGCTGGGGAGATTCGAACTCCCGTCCAGATGAAGCAATCATAAGCTTTCTACATGCTTATCCTGTACTCAGGTTTTAGGCTTTCGCTCAGCATACAGGCAGCGTTGCAATTGCCGATCCTCTGTTGTTTCGGAATCTCATAGAGGCATTTGAATTCCCTATCCTGAAGAGTTGAAAGCGGCCAGCTGTGTATCAGGCGTCAAGCTGGAGGCTTAAAGGCTTTATAATCCTAGATTACGCAGCCAATGCGAAGTTAGATTCGCCAATTATTGTTCGATCACCATTTATTGCGGAGTGAGCAATCCTGCTCCGGCATGCTTACTTACCATTGGCATTCCCTGTCGATACCAGTCAACCCCAATTGCAGTAATTATTATTTAAACATCCAATGTCTCTTAAAAGTTCATTTGATCTAAAAAATCGAATATCAGACCAATTCTCTGATGATGGGGCAAGTCATACAGTGTGATCCTCCTCGCGCCCTGGAAAGTTCATTACTGGGAATGGTAATAATGGTATGATCCAACTGATTAACGTTGATGGCACCATCTTCCACTTTTTCAAGAAAATCATAGGCAGTGATGACGTTGTAACCCGCATTTTTGAAAGCTACTTCGGTTCTCGGATTGCGGTCATAGGTGATTGCCACGCCGGGTTTCACAGCAACCAGATTACAACCGTCTGTCCACTGCTCTCTTTCCTGGTAGGGACTTACTCCATTACCGGCGAAAATAAAACGCATGTCTGGATTGATCTCTGACCAGATAAAATTCTTAACAGAGTCATATTCAGCTGACCCCCCATCTCTCCTGTATACTTTTACATTGGAGCTGTTGCCATCATAAACGATGGGTTTAAAACAGACGATGTCGTTGGTGTGTATCCTCGTGAAAAGTGTATCGATGTGCATATAAGATCGATCATCCGGAATATTGATCTGCACCACATTGTCTATGACGCCGCGCTCAAAAAGTACTTCTTTAAGTGAATGTATGGCGTGTTCTGTGGTGCGTTCACTGCAACCAATCAACAAATAACCTTCATTGAGGATCATTACGTCACCTCCCTCCATGCTTACAGACTGACCCATCCTGGAGGGTGGAAATGCATTGAGGTCATTGAGGTTGATAACTTTGGATTGGGAATTGGTCTCCGCAAAAAGAGGGTGTGCTGCAAAAATAAATCGGGTGAGCAGGTTTTCCCTAAAACGAGCCGTTTTTGCAGCTTTGGTAATGATTACATGGTCGTTTACGGCTACTGCAATGTCGCGCGTGAAAATAAAGTTGGGAATAGGGTCAAAATAAATATGATCATCTTCCTGCTGATAACCGGTAACCAACACCTGGGTAAGGGTTTCATTGTCCATAGCTTTTAATGCGTCTGCATCAGAACTTGGCAGTTCTTCATATTGCACGGCCCTGTTGATGAGCTCTTCTCGTTTTGTGGCATCAGCATTCAGGGCTTCAAGTATTAATTTTTCTGCCTCATGCACATTGTCTTGCCCAACAAACTCATCCAACACATCGGTAAAAGTGTCATGTTCGTCCATCATTTGTGGAACGTACACGATGTCATCAAACAACAATTCAGTTGCTCGTTTTGGGGTGATGCGTGAAATCCCTCGATCCGGTCTGTGAACAATTACTTTTTTTAGTTTACCTATCTCTGAGCTAACGCTTACCATAGCTTGCATTTTGGGCAAAGGTAAGGCAATTTTTTCTGACGAACAACGCAGAACCCCACTTCCCGGATATTAAGTAAGGATGAACCAATGCCTTTTTATGGTGTTTCCCATGAGAATTATTATATTTGAAAGAAAAAATATGAAGCGCATTTTCTTAATCCTGATGGTATGCCTTGTCTATAATTGGCAGGCATTATATGCACAGATCAATACCCCTGCTGCAAGCCCTGCTGCCACTGTGAGTCAGACAGTCGGACTTGCAAAAGTGAGCATTGAATACAGTCGGCCCATGTTAAAAGGACGCCAAATGATTGGCACAAAAGTCATTCCTTACGGCAAAGTATGGAGAACCGGAGCTAATAAAATACCCAATCTTACCATTAGTGACGACATCCAAATGGAGGGCAGGATCGTGAAAGCTGGCACCTATGGCTTTGTGACCATTCCAGGTGAAAAAAGCTGGACCATTATTTTATCCTCCAACCCCAATCAATGGGGAACTTACAACTACAAGCCAGAGGAAGATGTGTTAAGGTTTGAAGTAGCGGCAGTTGCTCTTATCAATTCAGAGGAGCAATTTACATTTGGTTTCAATAGCACCGGCGCAACAACTGCAGATCTTTTCTTTAAGTGGGAAAAAACAGCCGTTTTTGTGCATTTAAGCCATGATGCCGAAGCAAGTAT
>CALMWS010000238.1 GCA_937870795.1 uncultured Bacteroidota bacterium
GTGCTTACTTTATTGGCCTTGTATCTGGGTCGCCACAAAGGCACCATCTCTGATTCCTATTTCAGAGAATTGCTTTTTGCTTTTGAAGCCATTCCTCAAAAAGTAGAGGAAGTTCTCAACAACAAAGACAAAATTAAATCCATAGCTGAAAAAATCAAAGACGTATCCAATGCGCTGTACCTCGGCAGGGGTATCAACTTTCCGGTAGCACTGGAAGGCGCGCTCAAACTCAAGGAAATCTCATACATCCATGCAGAAGGTTATCCGGCCGCTGAAATGAAACACGGCCCCATCGCGCTCATCGATACCAACATGCCGGTGTTTGTGATTGCTACCAATATGAGTGCACATGAAAAAATCGTATCCAACATTCAGGAAGTGAAGGCCCGCAAAGGTCAAGTCATTGCTATCGTGCTGGAAGGAGATACCAAAATCCGGGAAATGGCTGATTACGTCATTGAAATACCTGAAACCGAAGAACCCCTTAGTCCGTTGCTCTCAGTGATCCCACTTCAATTGCTAAGCTATTATGTAGCAGTGTTGAGGGGTACCGATGTAGATCAACCCAGAAATCTTGCTAAATCAGTAACTGTAGAATAAAATCATCATCATGGCCAAAGGCGAAATGGTATACAACTCCCAAAAGGAGGACCTCTTAATTCCCGAATACGGAAGGAACGTTCAAAACATGGTTCGTTACCTCAAAGACATCGAAGACAAAGAACTTAGAACGGCTTATGCCGCAGAAATCGTGAATCTCTTCGCCATTATGTATCCCGCCAATCGGCAGCTGGCCGACTATCAGGAAAAATTGTGGAACCACCTTTATAAAATTGCACGCTACGATCTGGATCTCAATGTACCGGAAGGCATTACCATCCACCTCGACGATAAGGTGGTCATGGAAGCCCATCTGCCCTACCCCCAAAAACAATTCAACAACAGACACTACGGCAGGTACATTCAGGAAATGATCAAAAATGCACGTGCACTGGAGCCAGGTCCTAAAAGAGATGCTTATGCCGAGGTGATTGCATCTTACATGAAACTGGCATACCGCACCTGGAACAAAGAACACTTTGTAAGTGATGATATCATCATCCAGGACCTGCGTGAAATGTCGCACAACGAACTGAATTTCGATGACGATTACAGCATCGAAAACCTCATTTCCATGAAAAACAAACTCAGCGCCAACGTTGCCCCACTCAATACCAATTGGCGGAGTTATGGCAACAAAGGAAATAACAAGGGCAAGAAACCAATGAACAAACCGGGCGGAAATAATAAGATGAAATTCAAAAAAAGAAAGTAAACCGCACTGGCTTCCAATATTTAAGCCCATTTTACGTTTATTGTGCGACAAACCTTTTGGAATGACATCCTTATTACGAGCCTTCAATCTGATCGTTTTTTCTACCATTCTGCTTCCTTTGCTCTGGTCGCAGGACATCAGACCCATAAGCAGCTGGAAAGACCATCTAAGCTACAGATCGGCTGCCTGGCTAACCCAAAGCCCCAATGAAATCATTGTTTCCACCGGTAAAGCCTTGATCTTTAT
>CALMWS010000239.1 GCA_937870795.1 uncultured Bacteroidota bacterium
ATATGTGCAACATCTTTTTTTTAATATTTTTTGAGTTTCAATAGCACAACACGTTAATAATTATATTTTTAGGCAGCTGCATTTTATTTGCTAATGCCTAAAAATATTTTTATTTTATAAAGTATCAAAAATGTAATAGATTTTTTTAGCTAAATCCTGAAAAGGATTCGTTAAAATTATCAAAGATACTGTACAAATGAATATCACAATTTTGTGATCTACATTAGTTAATACTTAATATAACCAATACTGATTTATTTTAAAATGTACAATCATTAGCTAACTACTAAACTGATAGATATTAAAACTGAAGCAAAATTAATTATAACTAAATTATGGTTATTGCAATTAGCAGAAAACGTGGAAGTGTATCTCAAGCTTGAAGGGTAATAGGATATTCAAAAGATCGTTTTAACTGCATATAAAAGTTGTTTGATACCGAAGGTAAACTTGCTTTGCATGAAACGAGCCGCAAAAAGCGATAGAAAAAGAATCGTGTGGAAGAAAACACTTCATAGATTTAGCGAATGAGAATCCGATACTAGGACAGGTCAGATTAGCAAATGAACGTAAAAAAAATTTTGTTTCCCCATGTGGTGTTGGTTATGTTTATCATAGGCAAGACCTATAAACAACTCAAAACAGAATTAAAGCCGATAGAATCAAAGTTGCCCAAGACGAACTTGTTTTGACTGAAGCAAAAGTAGTTGCTTTAAATAACAATAGTATTGAATTAGAGATTCCGGGATAAATAGAACCCTACCAACTAGGTTGACTTAGAGCTTAAGCCAACTATAATGTTTGCTATATAAATTTTGCAAGGAGAATATACCATCAAACCGACATTGGCACATACTCAAGACTGTCACTGGAAAAATTATATGACTGCAAAAAGTCAATTGTGGCAAGTGACATTATTAATGATTAGGTACTTCCTTCATATAAAATTGAAGGAATCGCAATGTTGAGCTTAATATCTAAACCTTGGAAAGCATTATTTGTAAAAAGAGATAACTTTGAGGTATACTTGGCAATAGAATAAATAGAGCGCACAAAAGCCCAACACGTCATTCACAAGAAAATGAGATTTTTGAACGTTTGCATCATACAATCCTGAATGAACTTTATACCTTCTTTTCAAAAAGAAGTTGTATATATCAACTGAACAACTTCAAATCGATCTGGATAATTGGCTGAAATACTACATTGATCAAAGGACACACCAAAGAAATTATTGCTTTGGGAAGACACCTATGCAAACACACATAGAATTAAATTATCAGGCTGAGTAAAAAATGTTAGACACTCTTATTGATCAAGGAGAACAGATTTAGGATGATTTAACATGTAAACAACGACCAGCTTTATTGTGGAGTGAATGTCAAGAGTTCCGAAGGAACTTGTCTTGCCCTTTACTTTCACGAAACAATGGTTATATTTGTGAAGCGGCTGATTATCCTTTTTTATCGCCGACTGTCAGATCAAGTCTCGACTATTACAAATAATCAAAAATCAATTATTAGTCAAATGCAAGGCAAAAAATGTGAAATTTAAAGAATGACTAGAATACAAATAAAGTAGAATCAAAAATATTAAACTATCTGATTTGGACGCCCTGCTTACCGCTTAATTGGTTGTAATCGGTTAGACTGTTACGATATACGAACATCTAAATCAACTTATACATTTAAGCACGGACTACAACAGTTAAAACTACTGCAAAACAAAAGGATTATTGATACTTCGAAACCCAAAGGTCTTAAGGAGGGCTATAATATCATCTTCTTTAATTCCTTTTTGACGAATGATCTCTTGAACTTTTGGCTGTTTAAGACTTGGGATTCGGGCTTGAAAAAAGGGCCACAATATTTCTGATTTATATTCCTTGTTTTTGTCAGGAAAGGTGGTTATAACATCAATGCTTGATTGATTTTGGAACATCTTTGTATAGGCAAAATACCATATTGTTCCATCGAAACGCAACTCTCCAATTGGTAATTCATGGTAAAAGAGCACGAATGTATCCGATTTTGGTAAGCTTAATGAAGTATTTGCTTCAGATTGGATATCGTGAAGTGAGAGAAGTTTAAATATCTTTTTTAATTGATTAATCATCAGTTATTTCTCTAAGTTTTTGGAAACGTAAAGTTAAACATTCTTGAATAATTTTATGCCTCTCTTCAATCATAAGTGAAGTAAATTGTGAATTATTAACCATGCATAATGCATTTTTAAACGAATTTTCGTTAAAAAAAGTTCTAATTTCACACTTGGTTAGTAATAATTCCGTGCTAAATAATAACCGAACTAAGTCAAAATGGTTGATATTTGGTTGATTATTCCAACCAATCTTGGGCTGGGAATAATTAATATATTTGTTAAGTTGGATATTCATAACCTTCTCATTTTTAAGCCAATCTTTAATTTTTTCATCCGATTCATTCCAAAACAATCCTCGTGCAGTATCATAAATAGGTGAAAATTTAACTGTTTCTTTGGATATAGATTTTATACAACCCCAGTTATAAAAATGTCTGTCATTATTGCCAATTAAAGCATCAAAGAGTAATAGTTTACCATATGCCTTTAATATTTCTGGGTTGTTTGGAAATGAATATTGAATTGCTTTTTGAGCTTCCTGGACAGTTATTAAATCTTTTTCCATTTTCTGGGCTTCTATCATGTTTATTATATTATCATCGTTGTAATATGCAGCATAAATATCCGCTCCATGGATGAGTAATTCACCTTCTTTAAGGAAGTATTTGCTAAAAAATCGAATCTGTGTTGACGATGTATATGGAATAGCTGCTAATTCAGATTCTGCCATTTCAATACCAAAATATAATCCAACCTGATTGAGTAAGTATTCTGTAATAGACTCTATGGGGTAGTGCTTATGACCTACTTTTGCAATATAGAAATTGCGTCGCGATTTCCTTATTTCACCTTTCTTATAAAAATAAGCCTGTACAATATCTTTTGGAGCATCTCCTGTTACTTGGATGTCAATATTTTGAAATTGACTTTTTTTAAGTAGTTTAACATCTGGAATAAATCCACTTATATTTTTAACTTCAACATATTTCATATGTTAACCATGTAACAATTTCCATTTTTATTTTTAGCCATTTCCCTCCACAATCCTAATCTCCTCCTCCGTCAACCCATACAATTCATAAACCAATTGGTCGATTTGAGATTCGAGGTCTCTTGAGTTAAAAGTTGAATACATTTCTTTTTGACTAATAATTTCTTTTACAATTTTAATTATTTTTAATTCTATATTGGAGTCAGGAATTTTAAATGGTAATCTTTTAAGTTCATTTACTTTTATCTTAGGAAATAAATCATCTTCTTCAGAATAAAATTTTCTAAAATAAAATCCATATAATTTCGAATTAAGTACACCAAGAGCTAATTCTAAAGATATTTCTGAATTAGAATAAGGCACAGCTACATAGAGGGATTGATCAGCTATTGAGTTTGATTTATCTATGGCGCAGATAAATTTTTTACCAATTATTTGCCTAATCAATATTTTTGGTTGAAAGTAATAATGCGAATCTTTTGGCGACATAAGCCAATCTCCCCAATTTATGTAATCATCAGATTTTCCAATTACATACGGCTTAATATTTTTACCTTTAAGCTCAATATAAAAATTTTCTGTTTCTTTAGTCTGCGAATGGTAAATTCTATTTGCAACATCTTCTTTAGTTAATGGAAGGCCTTCTAAATTTTTCCCATAGCCAGCTTGATAAGGTTTACATCCATTAGAAATATCAAGTAGATCACTTAGTTTTTTAGTGGATGAACTAATTTTAGTAAGAATGGATTGTATTTCTTTATTTTCAGAAAAATTAATGATTAGATTATCATCATCCAGCCATTTTTCTGGATTGAAATTAAATTTAATATCTAAGTCATGACCTACCCTAATTGTACTTAATTGTTTTGATTTTTGAATAGAAAAAATACATGTTTCAACTTGGGCATCCTCAAAAACTACTTTTTGATTAAAATTTATTAACTCAATAGGCTTAAAGTTTTTTAGTATTAAATCTCGAATTCCGCGTGCATATTTGTTAGAAAGCCAAGCATTTGGTATTATAAAAGAAAGATTAGAATTTTCTCTTAGGATTTGTTTTAAAGCTAACTCAATAAACATGTAGTAGATTTCGGCATGTCCAATGATTGAATCAAATTTATCCCTATAAAATTGAACTTCTTTTTCGATAAACTTCACCCCATACGGCGGATTCCCAATCACCACATCAAAGCCCACAAAATCTCCTTCGTCATTCAACACCTCAGGAAATTCAAATCGCCACTCAAAGGCATTTTCGTAGATTTTATTCTGCAAGATGTCTTCACGCTCCGCTTCCAGTTTAGCGAGGTTGGCGGTGGCTGTTTCGAGGTTTTTCTTTAGGCTGGCATCTATCTTTTGTCCAAAGGCGGTGAGGTTGGTGATGTCCATAGCCAGCTTTTCAGCCTTGCCTCTGGCCTCACTGATCTTTTTCATAAAGGGCTTGTCTACCTCACTTTTGAAGTCGGTTTTGATCTGGTCGATGAGGGATTCAAATTCTCTTTTTTCTTCTTTGGTTTTGGCATTGCGGTAGCCGTCTACGGCGAGTTTATAGGTTTGTATGTTCCATTTTTTGGCTTTTTTCAGCACGTCTTTCATATCGGCATCGATGGCGAAGCGGCTTACCAGGGAGTTGCCACACTTGATGTTGATGTCAATATTTGGAAGTGTTTCAAGTTCTGTTTTATTTTTATAATAGGCATTCTTTAGCAATTCAATCCACAATCTTAGCCGGCATATTTTTACGGAATTGGGATTGATGTCTACACCAAAAAGACAGTTTTCGATGATGGTTTGTTTTTCGTGAAAGAGGGCTTCCTGTACCCTTTGACTTTCTTTATTTTGTGGGTAATAGGCATAGAGTTCACCATCGATGTCTTTTACAATGAGTTCGTCGTTTACTACTTCTACCACATATTCTTTGAGCCTTTTGTCTTCTCTGTCCTGTAGAATTTTTAAATCACTTTTGATGGCTATCATCTCATTGAGTGCCGATACCAGAAAGTGACCGGAGCCTACGGCTGGGTCACATATCTTGATGTCGTTGATGAGGGCATTGGCTTCTTTACGGTCTTCGATTTTGTCATACAATTGATCTATGGTCTCACACTGCCAGCCCTTTTTTTCATTAAACTTTTGCACCACAGCCCTTCG
>CALMWS010000240.1 GCA_937870795.1 uncultured Bacteroidota bacterium
ATCAGTCTTAGACTTAGAAAGTTACCAAAGGACTATAGATTCCATGTTCTCCAACAAGAAAAAAATACGTCATCTAAAATTATATGAAGTACCAGAAGGATTCATTGAACGCCAAATGAATGACACGAAGTACATATCCAGGACAGTAGCACAATTTTTAAGACCTGTGGCGTTGGGGAATGAAACTGTTTCAGAAGATGGTAAAAAAACTATAGACGAAGGCGTGATTTATACTTCTGGAGAGATTACCTCGGATCTTAAAAGTAAATGGGGTTTAAATTTATTGTGGAAGGAACTACTTAAACCAAGATTTCAAAGACTTGAAAAAATATTAGGAGAGAAACTCATTGTGGAAGATGATACTAAAAAAGGTGTCTACCATTTTACAAAAGAATATAAACGCATTGACCACAGACACCACGCTCTTGACGCACTGGTAATAGCGTGTACTACCAGGAGCCATATTCAATATTTAAATTCACTAAATTCTTTCAGCAACAACAAGAATGACATCATAAAATACAATGAATGGCAGAAGTGGATGTATTTGTTAAAAAAGAAAAAGCAACTTGAAGGCCTTGAAGTTGGATTCACTGAATTTGCCACACCCTGGGGAACAGATAGATCATTCTACAGCGATGTGATGGAAAAAATGAGATGTATGGTAGTTTCCCACAAACCAACGGCCAAACTGATTAGCAAAGCCAAGAACAAATACAAAAGGTGGACAAATGAAGATGGCACATGGGTGCTGAAATATACACAACAAGTTGTTCCCAAAGATGAAGATAAATACTGGGTTGCTGCAAGACAATCACTATTTGGCCAGCCTTATGGCAAAGTACTGCTCGCGGAATATAAAAAAAATATAGAGCTAAGGCAAGCCATCAAAACACAGATAGAGTTTTTAACCACCCATAACAATAGTTGGAAATCAGAAAACTGGAGAATAGCCAAAACAAATATTAGATGGCAGTTGGATAAAATAATAAGGGAAAACAACTTTGATGAGAAAAAAATTTTAAAACAACTCGAATCAAGCCCATTAAAGGACGAAAAAGGAAACAAAATTGAAAAGCTTGATCTCTTGATTTTTAAAAAGTATGCCAGCAAGCGTGTAAGTCTTGATGACACGTTTAAGCTTGATAAAATAAATGGCATGCCCTACGCCCATCATCCTAAAAACTGGCTAACCAATATGCTCAGGCAGCATCTTGAAGAGTATAAAGACCCAAAAACAGCATTTAAAGGCGAGGCATTAGAAGAATTATATAAAAAAATACCCGCTAATAAGACCATCAGTAAAGTTACGAGAAAAGAGGGTGGCTCAAAAATAGAAAATAACAATAAACTTCTTGAGGGTGATGCGGGGGTTAACCAGTTTTTTGTTATTGAAATAACAACTGTGGTGGATAAAAAAACCGGAGAATTAATAGAAGTAAGGAAATATTCCACGCCGCCTTTTCTTGAATGTATTGAGAGATTAGCAAAAGACCTTCCAATTTATGACGAAAAAGAAGGCTCAAAATTTCTTGTCTTATCGCCAGGCGACCTGGTTTATTCATATGGAGACATTAATGAATTAAGTCAAATTAATTGGTCTAACCTCAATCATTTAGAAATTCAGAATGTCTACCTAATGGAAAAGGCAACAGGAACTTCTTGCTATTTTCTGCCTTTTGAGGTTTCAAATTTAATAGCAAAAGGAGAGTTTGAAAGTTCAGGAAAGTCTGAAAAAACTAAAGACGGATCAAAAGTGATAAAATCTTCCTGCATTAAACTTAAAATAGACAGGCTTGGCAAAATTACCCCTATTTACCCATATTAATTCAATTAATTATTTTGAATATTTGAGCTTCTGCGCATTATAGTATTGAAAATTGGCAAAGTTTTTGAGCTTTATTTTAAAGCAAAAAAACGCCAAATGATTAAGAAGACACTTTTTTTTGAAAACCCTTCCTACATTAGTACATCCAATGGGCAGCTTTGTATAAAAACAAAGGAAGGGGATATCGAAACTGTCAGAACCATTCCAATTGAAGATATAGGTTTAATAATCTTTGATCATCCCCAAATTACGACCACTCAAGGGGCAATTACCAATCTGCTCAAAAATAACGCCTGCATTGTTTACTGCGACGAAAAACATCTCCCATCCAGTTTTATGTTGCCATTGTACGATAATGATACTTATTCTGAAAAGGTAAGGGTGCAGATCAACGCCAGTGAACCTCTTAAAAAGCAGCTTTGGAAACAAACTGTGATTCAAAAAATCTATAATCAAAGTGTAGTACTTAAAACATTAGGGTTGAAATATAAAAACCTTGAAATTATTCACAAAAAAGTAAGCAGCGGAGATGCCGAAAATATGGAAGGCTATGCATCTGCGTTGTACTGGGAGGAGATTTTAAAACCCTATAATACCAGGAGAGGAAGATATGAAACTGGACCTAACTATTTATTCAATTATGGATATGCTGTTTTGCGATCTATCATTGCAAGAAGTTTAGTAGGCAGTGGTTGCCTCCCTGTATTGGGTATTCACCATACCAATAAGTACAACCCGTACTGCCTTGCTGATGACATCATGGAACCTTATCGCCCCATTGTGGATTTGTATATATGCACCAACATACTTGAGAAGCAGGAGATCAAAGAAGAACTTACTCGGGAAAATAAAGTTGCATTACTTCAAATACCAGTTCTGGATATAATAATTGATAAAAAACAGAGTCCGTTGATGGTAGGATCTCAGCGAACTACGGCCAGCCTTGTTAAATGCTACAGCGGTGAATTAAGGAAAATAGCGTATCCTGAAATCGCATGTTAAACCGCCTCAATAAATATCAGATTATGTGGGTATTTGTCCATTTTGATTTGCCAACTGATACAAAAACAGATCGCAAGAATTATAGCACATTTCGAAAGTTTTTAATCAAAGACGGTTTTTACATGCTGCAGTACAGCATCTATGCCCGACATTGCAGTAGTCGAGAGAATGCAGAAGTACATAAGAAAAGGGTAAAATCCAACCTACCGCCTCATGGTGAAGTCATTTTATTTGAGATCACAGATGCGCAATTTGGAAAAATTGATTTTTATTGTGAGAAAAAAACAGCTGAAAAACCAAACCAACCAAGACAATTGGAATTATTTTAATCCACCATTACTCACAAAAAAGATGATTCAGTTAGAAAATAAAAAAAGGTCATATAAATGACCCTTTTATAAAATTTTTTTGAAAAACGAAATTCTACCACTCAATTTAAAGCACTGTAATTCAAGATATTGCGACTGGGTCTGTTGTGGCAAATATCATTATTTCAAAGATCGAAAGCAAATCACAACTACATAGACAGTTGCCATGTGTTACTTTTTGTTGTGGCAAATATCATTATTTCAAAGATCGAAAGCAAATCACAACTGTATTT
>CALMWS010000241.1 GCA_937870795.1 uncultured Bacteroidota bacterium
GTTGTTTTTAATTTTTACATTGCCAAAAACGGCATTGGTTCCGGCAAACTGAACATCGTAGATCGAGGTAGTGGTTGATAAAGTATTCACCACAACATCGTTTAAAGATTTTCCCGGAATTTCAACGATGTGTGTTGCTGCCTGATTACTTTCTATTTTTAATACCACCAAATCCTTGATAAAGACTGTACCAGCTCCACTGTTCAACCTAAAACTATAGCCTACATATACTGTATCAGTTCCGGTTAAATTCAATGTTTTATTAGAGCTCGAACTAAAGCCATCATAAACATTTCCAAAATTCATTCTAAATCCATTACTGATCAGTGTACCCGCATTGTGTGAGACGGTAGCTGTGGCTCTGAACATACTATTCATGGTAAATGTACCCGTAGATCCAAAAGTAACACTGCCTAAAGAAAAAGTACTCAAATTGATACCGGCACTCACACTCGTCGATAAAAACGTTGTTGTTCCTGTATGACTAAAGCTTGTTGCTCCAGTTAAATTCATATTGCCGTAGATGATTAAACTCCCTGCATGGCTATACTTTACTCCGGTACCTGCTAAATCAAAATCATTTCTTATGGTTAATTGATTGGTACTACCATTAAAATTGATGGGAGCATTGTCAAAAACTATTTTTCTTATGTCTGAAGTTGTGCTCAAAGTAAGTGTGGTGGCAGGGAGTATATTTTTAAGAATCAAATCCATTGCGTTGTGATTGAACGCAGCGCTAATGTTTCCGCTATTCCAATTTTCAAACAAGACACCTTTGGCTGATGCTGAAATGGTTGAACATGAAAAATTACCGGCTGTCCAATTCCTTACAACTACCGAGTCTACATTGGCAGTAATATTTCCGGTAGAGAAGCTGCCGGCTGTCCAGTTGCTCAATTGAAACCGGGCATTGCCGCACGAAATCCCACCATTGGCTGCAAATGAAGTTCCCGACCATGCATTCACCAAAAAGGTATCCAATGCAGCAGTGATTGTACCCGCTACCTGAAAACTACCTTGTGTCCAGTTTTTTATTTTAAAACTAGATGTAGTGGAAAGGTTGCTGTTGCAATAAAAACTTGAACCGGCACCCGACCAGTCTTTGATGTGAAATTTAGCCGCATTACAATTGATGGTTGATGATGAAAAATTGCCACTATCCCAGTTTTCAATTAAAAATGAATCCTGGGACAGTGTAATGCTACCAGATACTTGAAAATTTCCACCTGCCCAATTTATTATTTTTACTCCACCTGTTGTAGTTGAAATATTACTCGTGCAATTAAATGTAGATCCAGACCAGTCTTTTACTTGAAATTTTGCAGCTCCACAGTTGATGGTAGAGGAAGTAAAATTTCCTCTATCCCAATTGTCAATTAAAAAAGAATCAACAGCAAGGGTAATCGCGCCTACATTAATGTTATTGGCATTCCAGTTTTTTATTTTTACCCCGCCTGTTGTTGTTGAGATACTGCCAGATGAAAAATTGGATGCTGTGCCTGACCAATCGCTCAAGTGAAATTTTGCACCATTACAATTAATAGTTGATGCGGAAAAGCTACCGGAGGTCCAATTGTCGATCAAAAAAGTATCCTGGGAGATAGAAATGGTCCCAAGCTGAAAGGTGACTCCCGACCATGTTTTTACCTTAAATGACCCAAGGGGAATGCTCGTATTGCCCCAATTGAACAATGCCGCACCACAACCATTGACAGCACAACTGCCATTGGAAATGGTTAGGGACAAAAATCTGACAGAGGATGCACTCACATTGTTAAGTTCAAAATTGCCAGTTGTGATAGACAATGCAGATGAGGTCGCATTAAAAGTAGTGGCAGATGTCAAATTATTCATAAATACACCTTTGCCGACTGTAAATACCCCACCGCTTTTATTGAAATTGATATTCGCATTTACAACCAGACTATCGGTGATGGTAAGCGCATTGGTTGAATTCTGGGTAAAAGTAAAACTTCCACCCAGCTGTCTGAATGCTCCGAATATGCTCAGATCATACCCGGTTGTAACAAAAGTGGGGTTGTTGGTCACACCATTCCAAACAAAGTTTTTGCAAAATGGAGCCTGGTTGACCGTTACGGTTTGTCCGGCGGCAGTAAATGAGTTGGCATCAAATACCACATCGTTTAGTTGACTCGGAACAATGGTGTGCTTTACTACACCCCCAGAAGTGGTGGCCCAGTGGGTAAGATCACTCCAGTTTCCGGTACCGCCTACCCAATAATATGTTGCTTGTGCGCTTAAATTAACGCTCGTTCCAAATAAAACAAACAATAGGCTTAATCGAAAGAAATAAAATTGCGTAGTCAAATGTGCACGAATCATTAGAAGGGCTTTTCAATCATTAATTTATTTTTCACTCCAAAGAGGATTTTATAAAAAAAATGATTCTGCAAACGCACAGGAAAGATTGCGCTCAAATTGTTCTAAAGCGTTGCAATTTTGTTCTGAATAGCACGGTAAAATTCCACAATCAATCAGTTCCAATCATATATAAATTTTTAAATACATCCCTCAGAGTAGCATTTAATCTCATTTCTTTTTGCAAGTCCATCTTTTGGCAATCATTTTTTCGGCCATTTGTCTTTCTCTCTACCATTCCGAATCAGAAATACAATTTTTTAATTGTACATTTGAAATTCATACAACAGACCAAAACCTGCTGGCATGCAGCCTCTTAACATTCTAATTGTGGAAGATGAAGTTTTGATCGGAGAAACCATCAAAATTTATCTGAGGGAGCGGGGACACATCCCAATGGAAATTGTAATTTCTTATGAGGAGGCCATCCGGGCAATTACTATGACTTTGCCTGATGTTGTTTTGGTGGATATTCGTTTGTTTGGTGAAAAATCAGGACTAGAATTGGCAGAAACCATCCAAATGCAATATCCTCACTTGCCCATTGTCTTCCTCACATCGCAGTACGATGTCCGGGTTTCAAATAAGGCCTTGGAATTGAATCCTTCAGGTTACCTGGTCAAACCAGTGCAAAAAGAAAGTTTATGGACCACGGTTGAATTGGCACACAACAAAAAATCAAACCAAAATACGAGCCCCGCCATCAGGTTTGCGGATGGTGCCAAGGTGTTTTACCTAAGTGCAAACCAGATCAAATACATTTCTTCCGACCACATTTACGTCGTTATCCATACCTCCAATAGTGGTGAAATAACATTGAGAATGAGTTTGACGGATGTAGAAGGTCTGCTTGACAATACCACCTTTATTCGCTGTCACCGTAGTTTCATTGTCAACAAAAGTTATATTTCCCGGTACGATACCCATTCCTTTGTCATTGATGAGATCACTATACCCATCAGCAGATCCAACAAGTCAGAGGTAAAAAAATTAATGATCGAACCTGACTAAATCTATCTTAATTCTAATGCCATCCAATCAGAACATATATAATACCCTTTAGAACATTGTACACCAAAACCCAACTTACTTTCTCTGATCTTGATACATTCACATCATGAAGTACGGTATCTCCATATACATCATGCTGATATTGCAATTCTTAGCTCCCAAAGCAGCAATGGCTCAGGAGTGTACAGATCCGGCAATAGCCAAACAACTAAAACACATACGGCAGCTGTCAAATCGAAAAGAGCTCAATGCCGGCTTGCGCCTTACTGACAGCATACTGCAACAAGCTAAACTGCACCGTGATACCAACTGCTTTAATTATTATTCTTTGTTATCATTAAGAGGGCTTATCCTCATCAGAAATGATGAAAATGGAGAGGCTTTGATTTTGTTTTCTGATCTGGCATCCAGATTAAAATCTACACCCTACAAAGAATTTGAAGCACAGACCTATCTCAGCCTTGCCCTTATTCATGAATTGATGCATAGACCAGATGCTTGTGCACATAATTTAAAAATAGCAAAGTCCCTCGTAGAAAAATACCAACTCAAAGAAGCGCTGACAAGGCTTTACGTACGAACCGCCTCTTATTACCTTCAATTCAGAAGTGATACAGATTCTTGTATGTATTATTCACAACTTGCTTTGAAATTTGTTCCGTATACCACAGTACTCAATGACATTGGAGATACTTATGGATTATTAGGCATGTGTACCTCATCATCCATAGATCGTAGCTCCTATTTAGAAAAAGCCATTCAAACTTTTAACAAATCTGAAGATTGGATTGCCTGCGCCTTTCTTTCATTTGGCATATATAAAGAGTTGCTCAATCAAAACAAAAAACAGGAGCCAGAAAAATATTTGGATGCCATAAAACAAAATTACCTTGATCGTATTCGTGAAAACTCACTTGAAAAATCAATTGGATTGGCTGTTTATTATGAGAAAAAGAAAGATCTATCACTTCAAAAAAAGGATTACAAACAAGCTTTACGGTTTGAAGAATTGTATTCTCAACACAGAAGGGATTATGCTAATGCCAAAAATAAAACGTATCTGAGTAAAATTCAGGATGAATTCCTTTTCGAAAAAGAGCAACGTAAATCCAAAACCCTGGAAGAACAAAGTAAGGTCTATCGAAACATTCTGCTTCTGAGTACTTTCTTTATTATCACTTTGATCGTTCTCTTATTCATCAACAATCGCAATAAGCAAAAAATAAAACGACAAAAAGACATCATAGAAAATTCTATGGTAGAAGTGCAAAACCTGAGCCATAAAAATGAATTGTTGCTCACCGAAGCTCATCATCGCATCAACAACAGTTTGCAGAACGTTATTGCCATTCTGCAGATACAAAAAGAAAAAGTAGCCAATGACGAAACAAAAGACCTTTTAAACGATCTCTCCAATCGCATCAATTGTATCTCTTTAATCCACGAACAAATTCACCAAAATAAAAAAAATGAAAAAATACAGTTGGCAGATTTCATTCACACAATATTGGGCCTTCTGCATCGCTTGTCGGTCAATTGGGACATCAGTGCTTCATCCATCAACATTGATCCTTCCATCTTTATAAATAATGAAACTGTCATGCCTTTGGGCATCATTACCAACGAACTGGTCACCAATTCACTCAAGCATGCCAAATTGCCATCCTCTGAAAAGTTGCAGATTCATCTGTCAATACTACATGGTGAACAAGGTACCTATAGATATGAATATGCTGACAACGGCCGGCAAAATATAGAAAATATTTCCAGTCAAAGCCTTGGCTTGATGTTGATCCAGTCAATGCTCAAACAGCTTAATGCGCAGTGGAAACAAGGCAACGAAATAGGGTTTAAAGCCTCATTTACTTTTAAGGAGAAAAAGACAGCAATCGTCTAAAATGAACAATATGGCTTGAATCCATACTTTTAAATTGTTTATTCCATTTTGATACCTCATTGTCATTCTGAACACCCATTTATTCATAACTTTGTTTTAAATTCGTTCAATGAAAAAAACCATAATTCCCCTTCTAATATTTATAAGCTTAATCCCATTATTATTAACAGGAAAATCCTGGAATATAAATCGGGAGTTTGCACCAACCGATACTACAAAGATAAAACCAGACACCTTTTACAACCAAAGCTCATTCTTTTCGTACAATAAATCTGCTTTCAATGACAAAGCAGGTTCGCTAACAGTACAGGTCAATTCTTTAGTTTTAAATAGTGTAACTTATACACCCTCCCGGTATCTAGCTATCGGAGCAGGTATTCAATTTATAGATGATGCAGGTGCTTTCTTTTACATTAAACCCAGCTTACCGCTTAATAAAAATTTTGCCTTGGGTGCCATGTTTTTATCTTTTCACAGCGATGGTAAATTTTATCACAAATTAGCCCCTCAATTGTCATGCAGAACCAGACAGTTTGAATACACAGTCACCTATTTGCCGAAAGTATCCCTGATGCACAATTTGAGAGTCAATTTTACTGCAAAGAAATGGATTGGCTTTGAATTATGGAACAATCAAGAGTCCGTGAATTTTGGGTCCATAACTTTCAACTGGAATTTTCGAAGATCATCTCTCGGACTAGGAATACAGGCTGCAGAAGGGTTTGAATATCGTACTGTTTTGCCCTGTATTCAATATCGGTATTTTATCCTTTAATTTTGCTCTACCTTTATGCCTGCTTTGTTTGCTGATCCATTTTCCCCAATTATTCGTTGCTGTGCCATTTCCATTCTGTAGACGGCAGAATTCCATCATTGTTGCCCATTTAGATATTTCGCTGCAACCTTATTAACCTGCTGTACGTCTTTAGATTCTCGAGTTAATTTCATTATTGCCTTTTTCTTACTTTATCACTATTTCCTTTATCATGAAATTTTATCAATTTTTTACATCCTTCCTTTTGATCTTGT
Source organism: uncultured Bacteroidota bacterium (assembly GCA_937870795.1). GTDB lineage: Bacteria > Bacteroidota > Bacteroidia > Chitinophagales > Saprospiraceae > JADKBO01. Next base: position 6,317 of record CALMWS010000241.1, read on the forward strand.
TTTTAGTGCAAATCAGTTACAGTCAAGACCAGATTGATATTTTTAAACTTTATAAAGACAATGAAACTTTTGCCATTCACTGCGCCATCAGCGAAACCAAATACATGGGTAAAAAGTGTGTGAAGGTGGTTGACACCGGGCTCGATACTTCTTTGAAGTTTGTTAAATTATTACCTACTCACTTTAAAAACGGTACCATTGAAGTAGAATTGAGTGGCAAGCCCGGCCCAAACGCATATGCCGGAGCCAGGGGTTTTGTTGGCCTGGCATTTAGAATTAAAGAAGATAATTCTACCTTTGAATGCATTTACCTGCGACCCGGAAACTCCAGGGTTATGGATCAGGCCCGAAGGAATCATTCTGTGCAGTACATTTCTTATCCGGCTTATCCATGGCACAAATTGCGCAAAGAGACGCCGGAAGTTTATGAATCCTATGTTGACCTCATTCCAGGAGAGTGGACCCGGGTAAAAATTGTTGTCAAAGATGAGAAAGCACGGCTTTATGTGCATGGACAAAGCCAGCCAACGTTGGTGATCAACGACCTAAAATTGGGAGCGGATCAATCGGGAGCTATTGGTCTTTGGATTGGGCCGGGTACCGAAGCCCATTTTGCCAATCTTGTTGTGAAAGAAGATCAAAGCGGAGAATAAGTCAAGAGAAAATTTGGCAAACAATCCATTACTTTTGCAACACAGTCATCACTGTTTGTATAACTGAATGGAAATAAATACTTATAACCACCCTTATGTAACTGCCGAGGTCACTGCTCAGGGCTTACTTTTTGACAACCCGGAGCAGGTTGTACAATGTATGGTATATCTTTACTACCAGGGTTATGAAAAAATCATTTTTTACCAACACCATTTCCCTGCCGATTTTTTCCAATTGAGCAACGGTAAGCTGGGAGAGGTGCTCCAAAAATTTTCCAACTTTCGCATGCGCCTGGCTATTATTGGCGACTTTCAAAACCTCCAAAGCCAGTCTCTCACCGATTTCATCAGAGAGAGTAATCGGGGTAATTGGGCGCATTTTGTTTCTTCACTGGAAAATGCTTTGTAATTACTTGTCGAAATTTAATTTGGCATCACTACATCACCAATTCTTATTTAGCATTTAATTTTGCGTTTTGCCATAATTACAAATTTTAATACCGAATATTTACAGCTATTTGGCCATTATTATTTTAAAAATTAATTTTAGCCAATTATTAAGCCCAAGAACTAATTGTTTGGATGAATCTAAAATTAAGCTGCGAAAATGTCAAATCCTGCTTTTATTGTAACGGATATTATATCAACTCAAAATAAAACCTTTAACTAACTTTTAAAAAACACAAAACTATGAATTGGTATTTAAAAGCCCTCAGGCAATATGCAGACTTTGATGGCAGGGCCAGAAGAACAGAATATTGGATGTATACACTGTTCAACTTGATTTTCATTTGTGTTCTGTATGCATTGTTTTTTATATTACGTGCGGATAGCTCAATGGCGATGTTGATTTTGGCATTGATAGGCTTATACAGCCTTGCGACATTTATACCCAGTATTGCAGTTGCTATACGCAGGCTCCACGATGTAGGAAAAAGTGGATGGATGTTGCTTGTTGTCTTTATTCCCCTCTTAGGTGGTATCTGGCTCCTGGTATTGTATTGCACAGATAGTCAGCCAGGGGACAATGAATACGGACCCAATCCAAAAGAAGAGATCATATAATTTACATATTAAAACCGGTGAATGGAAGCCTTGTTATTCATAGCTTTTTTGAGGCCAAAATTCACCGGCATTTCACCTATCTATATCAATAAAATGGTTCGTTACATCGCTCTTTCGCTCTTGCTAATACTGACATACAACCAAAGCCATGGCCAAATATGGGACAGTAAAAACATTGAATTTGCGCTCCCTTCCCAGGGCTGGCGGATCAGACCAGCAAATGAAAAAACAGCGTGGACCTTTGGCTTCACCATAACGGAAGATCCCTTTGACGCCTGGGCATTTACCGACAGTGAGTTTACCTGCCAGCGTACCATCGATGGGGGCAATACCTGGGAAGAAATTACATTTAAGACCCTTGATCCCGGCTCAGGATTTATTTGTGACATACAAGGTCTTAGTGATAAAATTGCTTTTTTATCTTACTATAGCTACAGCGAAGGTCCGTTATTATACATGACCAAAGACGGAGGACTCAATTGGACAACTACAGATGCAGGTATGGGGTCTTTCCTCAACTGGGTACATTTTTATGATGTCAACAATGGTCTGGCCTTTGGCGATCCCGGTGAAGATGGCTTTTTTGAGATCAGTCATACTACCAATGGTGGTGCTACCTGGACACTCATAGAAAGCGACCATAGTATTGAGTCCGCTTATGATAATGAATTTGGTGTATATGGTGACTTTGTCATCAGCGGAAATTATGTATTTACAAGATCAGATTACGATCGTATCTTTTATTCTGATGACAAAGGCAAAAGCTGGGCCGAGGCAGGCACCCCTGTTCCACCGTCAAGTAGTGCACTTTGGGGCCTTGCCTGCAATGACCAGGCTGAAGTCATAGCTGCCTACAACACTGAAGACACCGATGCCTTTTATGTTTACAAACGCAACCTTACCAACGGAGAATGGGCCAACATCACCCCTGCCGATTCCAATGGCTATGTTACCGGCATGGCTGCCATTCCGGGAACTCAAACCATACTGATCAACAAACACTTTGACTTTGCCGACGACCAAAGCTTTGTAACCCTGGCGAGTACCGATGGCGGAAATACCTGGCTGGAAGTATCCAAAAATCAGGGCTATCGCACCGGCTTTACACAATTTTTGAATGCATCGGTGGGTTATGCCTGTGAAATACCCGGTGATTTTGATAATCCTACTGACAATGTTTTTGTGTACAACGGCTCACCGCTCACAGGCTTGCTTACGCAGCAAACACTCACAGCAGAACTCACCCTTTTTCCAAATCCGGCCGTTAACGAATTGTACGTGGAGCTGAAAGACGACAATATTTGCGATTATTACATTTATCTGCATGACCTGAAAGGAAAACTTATTGGCAAAAAGATAGTAAATATGACGAAGGGGTTTCATGAAAAAATAAATGTTTCGTCGCTGCCCTCAGGTGAATATATGGTTACTGTTTGCAATGCAACGGGTTTTAAAACCATGCGTTTTGTAAAATAGAGTTGATCTTTATTTAATGCAGAAACATAACTTCAGGCTGTATTTTATTGGGTGTTGTTTATTTAATAATACAACGATGGTGTCAAAAAAAATTGATCTTTGACGAAATGGTCAAAAAATCAGATTATACAATATTTCTTATTTTGCATTGGCGACAGCCTCTTTAACACTGCCATGTACTGAGAGCAGGCGACTAGCTTCTTCTCGATCGACACCAGACAACAACATTACCATTTCAACACCCCTGTTGACCAGTTTTTCGTTGGTGAGTTGCATGTTGACCATACGATTGCCCTTTACCCTGCCAAGTTTGATCATCACTGAGGTAGAGATCATATTCAGGATTAGTTTTTGAGCGGTACCAGCCTTCATCCGGGTGCTGCCGGTGACGTATTCGGGTCCTACCACACATTCGATGGGCAGCTGTGCTTCCTTTGCTACCGGCGAACCGCTATTGCAGCAGATGCAGGCTGTCATGATGCCTTGCTCATTACACTTGCGCAAACCATGTAAGACATAGGGTGTAGTACCCGATGCTGCAATGCCAATGACCATGTCAGCTGTATTGATGCCATAATCCATCAAATCCTGCCAAGCTGCTTCATGACTGTCTTCTGCCTTTTCCACGGCTTTACGGATGGCGGAATCTCCCCCGGCTATCAATCCAATCACCCAGTCAAAAGGCACACCATAGGTAGGCGGACACTCCGATGCGTCCAGAATGCCCAATCTGCCACTGGTGCCGGCCCCTATGTAAAATAAGCGTCCCCCTTCCTTCATCCTAACGTATACGGCATTCACCACCTCTTCAATCTGAGGAATACAGTCTTGTACTGCCAGCGCCACTTTTTGATCCTCCCGATTGATATCGGTCAATAACTCTCGTGTCGACTTTTTTTCAAGTCCATCGTAAAGTGATTCCTGCTCCGTTGTTCTGTGAAACATAAAAAGTAATGTTTGAAATCAAAGATAGTGGAAAGTAGGCATTGACAGTGCTTACAGCACCATCTCTTTGTAGGGCACTATGGTGCTCAGTCCCTTGCCGGCAAAGTACTTTTGAATGTAGTCTTTATCGCCCGTTGCCAGCACAAAGTCGCCTCCCCATGCTCCCAGAGATTTGATGGTGCCGTCAAAATCAGAAAATCGCTCTGCTTTAATGGGCGTGAAGCTGGTGTGTTTAGCAATGACCGATTCGTGTTCTTCCATCAATTTTCTGAAACCGTTGAGGTCCTTGACCTCCTGCACATTTTCGGTGATATCGGAAATTGTCTTTACCAGGTTTTTTTTGTCTTTAACCGCTTTGAGATAGGCCTGGATGCCATCATCGCTGCTCTGTTTCTGGCCCAGGTGCACAAAAAACAACTGGTCGGCAAAAGAAGGTTTAAAGTCAACAGGGGTGTAAGATACCTCTTCCGGGCTATTGATAAATTCTATGGGACCTTTGGCACCAGCACAGGCCACGTCGTAGCCAGAACCATTTTCACACTTGAGGTAGAGCTCCAGTGGCATGATCTCCGCCCACTCCGCAATCAGGTGGATCAGGGTAGAAGAAGATCCCAGTCCCCAGTCGCGTGGAAACTCCAGAAAAGTCTCAATTTTATAGGCATTCCACTTGTCCAGAAACTCACAATTGAGCCTCACCGCATTTTTCAGGTATTTTTTAAGCTTGTCGCTTACCGCCTGATCGGTGGTTTTAACGGCCGAGAAATCGTAGATGGAAATTTCTGATTCAAACCAAACCTTGCCTTCGTGGTCGTAACTCTGCCATACCAGGTCGGTCCCGCGATGTGCCTTGACCGTCATTTTTTGCCCTTTTTTGGTAGGCAGGGCCAGGGCGAGCGCCCCATCCAGGACAGCATATTCCCCTGTGAGCATCAATTTGCCATGTCCTGAGAACTTTGCGATGACAGTTAGTTTTGGTTTTGTTCAATGGATACGCTGGCAAATGTATAAAAAATTTATCTATATAAAAAATTTAAATATGTGTGGAACCGGGAACCGCTGACCGTCGACGGCTGTCCGGCCCCTACACCCTATTGCAGTGAGATTTTGTCACCATTTTTGAGCGATGTTGCACATCTGTCAAAAATGTCGCCAAAATAAATGCTACTTCCATACCCACCCCCACACCAGCTTCGCTGTTGTGGGGGCTGCAATATGGGACTCCTTCGGAGTCCTACCCAGAGAACCAAATATAATGTTAACATTAATAGGGAAGTAGAGTATGCCGAACGAGGACCAGACAGCGGTGAGCGGTTAGCTGTTATCAGCCCCTACACCGCTAATGCGGCATAGGGGCACGCCTTGTCTAACTGGCGTTAGCCAGGTAGATGAGCCGTGAGCAAGATTTTGTCACCATTTTTGAGCGATGTTGCACATCTGTCAAAAATGTCGCCAAAATAAATGCTACTTCCATACCCACCCCCACACCAGCTTCGCTGTTGTGGGGGCTGCAATATGAGACTCCTTCGGAGTCCTCCCAGAATTTTATTAACACTAATAGGGAAATAGTGTAAGTCGAACCACTACCAGACATCGGTAAGCCGTTAGCGTGTGACGCCTTCGTTAAAATGATCCCTACATACCAGCGGCATATAGGGATCAATTTTTTCAGCTTTGCTGAAACCACTCAGTTTTCCTAAGCACGAAGTGCGTATTGCCTATTCCGTCACCACCATTTTCCCTACCGCCGACTTTCCTGTTTTGTCAATTGCTTTGATCAGGTACATACCAGACGACAAGCCTTCAAACTCAAAGAAGTTGGATAGATGTTTGTCAAAATCACGGCTCATTACCAATGCGCCCGATGAATTGAATAGCTCTAACTTACCCTCATTGATCCCATTGGGAAATACAATGCGCACAGGGCCGGAGCTTGGGTTGGGATAAAGGTTGAGTTGGTCAGCAATAAATTCTGTATTGGTAGATACCGGAATCAGGCCCAGCGCTTCAGGGCTCACTCGCATGGTACTCATGGCACGGGCATTGCCGTCTTGTTGATATTGGTTTTCTTTCCAAATCATATTGTTCTCTTGAATGCCAAGGAGTAAATCGCCATCAACTAGTTCATCTATTGACATTACATAAATAAATTTGTCTGGATCCTCAATTTTATATGCGGCAACCAACAACATAGTATCTAAAGAAATTTTATAAACATTCATTGCAAAATCCCAATTACCGGCACCCAATTTCTTTGCATACATAGTTAAGGCAAATAGTTCATTTGTTTTCTCAAATAAAAATGGAACTGGGTATCTTTGATGGTTGCTGAGGCTAATATTAGTATTTAAAATCTTTTTACCATTCAAATCATATATAATATGACTAATTGGGGGCTCGAATGGGTTCGTTTTAGTGTCAAAGCTTGTAAAAATTAATTTGTCGCCTTGTAGACTATGCAATAACATGTCATTGATTGGAAAGGTCTCCTTTATAATGATTTTTTTTAAATTCGATAAATTTTTATCCACAAAATTAAACACAATGCTATCTGATAACTTAAATGTTTCAACGTACAAAAAAGTATCTACATTGATCCGGGTAAAATTGACAAATCGCTGACCTTCATAAAAGGATATAGAATCTGTACTACCAACCCTTCTGCCTTCACTATCTACCAATTGTGAGACCAATTTAAAATCCAGCTTATCATTGTATTTTACCGGATATATGCACCTGTAATTTTCACCTTCTTTGTATAAATGGTTATATGGGCCATATTTATAAACTGCCTGTGGCAAGATGGAAATTGTAGTGTCTGTATTGTCAGGAATATAGGAGGAAATAGTATTGCCTGTATTAATATCTATTGTTTTTTTTGATAACTGTGTTTGTGGATCTAATTGAAACCCAGATGGACTTTTAGGATAGGTACTTATGGGGACGAGGCCGATATGGATTAAATTTGAATTCTCATCCAAAAACAAGGCTCTGGTTATGTTTGTTCTCCAACCTGTCATTGTATGATCTTCTCTTACTGCCCATTTCTTTTCTCCTGTTTCCAAATTCCTTTTAACAATGTAATGGCCGGAAGGACTGGTCCTTTTGCCTCTTAAGTAATATGCATATATATATTCATTATTTATATATATTCTTTTAGGGTCATTATCAAGATTGAAAAAGTAATTATACCCATCACATGAGTCGCTCAACATACCTTCATCATATTCCGTTACATGCCATTTTGGATATAAATTTTTCCACCGTATCTGTTCGAAAGGTTCTACTGGCAAGTTGAGTTGCGCATAACTCTCAAATATAAATATCACCCATAAAAAGGTTATTTGTAAAGCTTTATTCATGATTGTATGATTGAAAAGTAGGGCCATAAATGACCCTACTTTGATTTAAACTAATATTATAACCCTGCACAAGAATTGCGACAATCACCTAAAGTTCCTCTGCAATCGTTGCTTACACTCTCACAGCCAGGAACAGAATCAGTATGGGTAGCTTTTACAACAAGAACACCATCTCTAATACAATAATCGGTAAATCTTACACAGCAACTAATACCGCACACCACATCTCTGAGATTCCAAATTCCTTCTTCCTGCTCTCCACAAATGGACTTACATTCTGTATCAATGAAGGATGAAGCTAACGTGATTACACTAGTTGAACTTTCACAATCATAATTTCCAGAATTTTTCGAGATATAATCAAGTATTACTAAATTTTCAACAGCGATTGAAACCTGTTTTCTGAAATTATCCCAGGCAGCTGCGGCTGCTGCATTGTTACCCATGGCCCAGAGTGATGACCATGTGTCAAGATTGTCACAATAAATAGTATCATATAATTGTAGACTATTGTTATTGATGACAAAATGGCCAAATGTAAAAGAAACGCCTGCTGGTGTTGTGCATATCTTTCTAAAAAATTTTACATGGACTTCACAGGTATCAATAGTAACAAATGTATCAATTGTCATGGTATCACAACCAGGATCAATTGATATGTTACATGCCCCATCCGTCAATTCCCTTATTTGGGCATTTGGGGCTTGATTGTTTTCAGTATGATCTTCGCCGCAGGATAAAAAATAAAAACTCATGAATGCCAATAAAATAAAGGAAAAAGGAACACTAGGGTTGACAAGCAATTCTCTAAACCATCTTTTGTAAAAATCAATCGATTTTTTTCCAATTAATGTTTTGCCCCCCCCAACTTTGGGTGAATTAAATTTTTTCATTTTGTGAAATTATTATTTTAATAATAGCGATGGATTGTCCGGCTCCATTATAACCGTTAGGGTGTAAATATGATCATCTCATTAGCTTGGGTTCTTTAATAATCAGGTGGTTTTTCCATGATAGCCTATTTAGGGGTTTTTAAACAATGTCAATTTTTCAAAACAAACTTAATATTTAATTTTGTTTTTAGCAATAATCCCGATATAAATTAACATAAATAGGTATAAATACGTATAACTTTTGTTATATCCAGTTTTCCCCTTAATCAAGGACTTGACTTTCTGCTAACGGTTTTTCGGCAACCGCTGTCCGTTGTCTGCTGTCCGTTGTCCGGCCCCTACACCGCTAGCAAGATTTTGTCACCATTTTGAGCGATGTTGCACATCTGTCAAAAATGTCGCCAAAATTGAGATTACCTCCATACCCACCCCCACACCAGCTTCACTGTTGTGGGGGCTGCAATATGGGACTCCTTCGGAGTCCTGCCTAGAAAACCGAGTATATTATTAACAACAATAGAAAATAGTGTATGTCGAACCATTACCAGACAGCCGTAAGCGGCCCCTACACCGCTAGTGCGGCATAAGGGCACGCCTGTCTAATTGGCGCTAGCCAGGTAGATTAGCAGTTAGCGGTTAGCCGCAAGCGGTAAGCAGTTAGCCGCCTGTCTAACTGGCGTTAGCCAGGCAGATGAGCGGTAAGCAGTTAGCCGCCTGTCTAACTGGCGTTAGCCAGGTAGATGAGCGGTTAGCCGTAAGCCGTTGACAGTAAGCCGTTCCCTACGCCGGCTTTGCCTGCATAGGGACAGGTGACGGTAAGCGATACCTCCGTAATTAAAAAAAATGTAACTTTACTTTATTAACATTACCAACATGAAAATTAGACCTTTTTTGCTGTTTGCTTTTGCGATCATTTTTACATGCCTAAAAGCCCAATCGGCTTATGAAACCAAGTGGGACTCTACCGGTAAATACCCTTATCAGTACGTGACCAACGACCCTACCCACACACGCATTTACACACTACCCAACGGACTCACTGTTTACTTAACAGAAAACCATGCTGAACCCAGGATCATGACCCTGCTCACCACCAAGGCGGGTAGCAAAAATGACCCGGCCAACAACACAGGACTGGCGCACTACCTGGAGCACATGCTGTTTAAAGGTACCGATGCTTACGGCTCACTGGATTATGCCAAAGAAAAGGTAGAACTCGACAAGATCGAGGCTTTATACGAGCGGTACAACAAGAGCAAAGACGAGGCAGAACGCAAAAACATCTACCACCAGATCGATTCTGTATCTGGGGTGGCAGCCAAGTACGCCATTGCCAATGAGTACGATAAGATGATGACCAACATTGGTTCGAATATGACCAATGCGTTTACTTCTTTTGAGAATACCACCTACATGGAAAACATCCCTTCCAATAACCTGGAGAAGTTTTTAGCCATCCAGGATGAGCGTTTCAGAAATCCGGTACTAAGGCTGTTCCACACGGAGCTGGAAGCGGTGTACGAAGAAAAAAACATCTCGCTTGACAATGGTGGCAACAAGGTTTTTGAATCGATGTTTGCTTCTCTTTTCAAAAAACACCCCTATGGCACCCAAACCACCATCGGTACCGTTGAACACCTGAAAAACCCTTCACTGGTAGAAATCAGGAATTATTACAATCAATACTATGTGCCCAACAACATGTGCCTCATCCTTACAGGCGATATCAATCCTGAAAGCACCATAGCATTGGTAGATAAATATTTTGGCGACTGGAAACCCAAAAAATTACCACCGTTTAGGTACGACAATGAAGAGCCAAGAGACGAAGTTGAAGAAATCTCAGTGAAAAGTCCGGACGAAGAAAGTGTAGCCATCGGCTTTGTAATGCCCGACCAAAACCACCCGGAAGCGGTTGTAGCCGATCTGGTGAGCTCTATCCTCTACAACGGCAAAAGTGGTTTGATCGACAAAAACCTGGTTAAAAAACAAAAGGTATTGGATGCCTATGGCTTTTCATACCTGCTCAAAGATTACGGCATCATGTACTTTGGTGGCAACCCACTGCAAAACCAGACCTTACAAAATGTGAAGGACCTCGTACTTCAACAAATAGCAGATCTCAAGGAGGGCAATTTTGATGAAGACCTCATTATTGCAACCATCAACAACCTGAAGGTACAAAGGGTACGGGAACAGGAAAACATCATGAACATGGCCTTTGTGATCAACGACCTTTTTGCCACCGACAAGAGTTGGGAAGCCCACCTCAGAAACATCGATCGCATGAGTAAGATTACCAAAAACGATGTCATGCAATTTGCCCAAAAATGGTTTGGCAACAAATATACAGTTGTCTACAAGCTGACAGGCGTTGACTCTACCATTCAAAAAGTAGTGAAGCCCACCATCACCCCGGTAGAGGTCAACAGGGAAGCACAATCCCCTTTCCTCAAAAAAATTGTAGAAACCTCCAATCCACCTTTGAAGCCCGTATTTCTCGACTATCAAAAAGATATTAATTTCAGTGCTGTACACAAAGACGTTCCTCTGTGGGCAGTGCCCAACAAAACCAATGGCCTCTTCCAGGCTTATTACGTGTTGGATATGGGTAGCCTCAACGACAAAAAACTACCCCTGGCTTTTGACTACCTTAACTACCTGGGCACTACTACCAAAACCAATGAAGAGATCAACAAGGAATTGTATAAACTCGCTGTCAACTTCAATGTCTCTGCAAGTGAAGACCAGGTGTACATCAGCTTCAATGGTTTGGATGAAAATTTTGATGCCGCGGTTGACATCATAGAATCGCTGATCAACGATGCCAAACCGGATCAAAAGGCATTAGACAATCTGGTAAAAAGTACCATCAAAGCAAGGAATGATGCCACCATCAACAAGGGTAAAATTTTCAATGAAGCGCTGGATTATTACGCTACTTACGGGGCTAAAAATCCTTTCAACCATGTACTCAGCAACGATGATTTGAGGGCGATCAAAGCCGAAGAACTGATTGCTTTGATCAAAGGATTGCCAACTTACAAACACAAGGTGTACTATTATGGTCCCCGCAAAACAGAAGATGTAGCCAGCCTGTTTAAGAAAAAACACAAGTTGCCCGCTATGTTGAAAGACTATCCGGCACCTGCCAAATATGACCGTCTGGCTGCCAATGAAAATACCATCTATTTTGTAGACTATGATATGGTGCAGGCAGAGATCCAGATGATGCGCAACGACAAGGCCTTCGATGCCAAATTGTTGCCTATGGTAAGCGCGTTTAATGAATACTATGGTGGTGGTATGGCCTCAGTGGTGTTCCAGGACATCAGAGAATCCAAGGCCCTCGCCTACTCTACTTACAGTTACTTTGCACGACCTTCCAAAAAAGAAGATCCGTTTGAAGCCGGCTTTTATGTAGGTACCCAAGCCGACAAACTCAACGATGCTTTCAAAGCGGTCAACGATTTGCTCACCACCCTGCCGGAATCAGAAAAGAACTGGGAGATTGGTAAAAAATCTATCAAACAAAATTTTGAAACCCGCAGAATCACCAAGACGGGCATCATTTTTAATTACCAAAATGCCCTCAGACTGGGCCTCGACCACGATGTGCGCAAAGACATCTATGAAGGCGTAGACAACATCAGCCTGGGTGACATCAAACAGTTTCATGGAGACTACATGAAAGGCAAAGCCTGGAACATCAAGGTCATGGGCTCTAAAGACAAGATTTCGATGACGGATCTGGCTAAATACGGTAAAGTAGTGCCACTGAGTATCAAAGATATTTTTGGGTATGAGGTGGAGAAGGAGAAGGAGGTGAGACCTTGATCAATTACGAATTAGGCAATTACGAATTACGGGTTCAATTACGAATTACGATATTCAATTACAAATTTGAATGTTGGACTACGGATACTGTTAGCCAGTTATATGAGCGGTTGACGGTACGTGGTCGTCAGTAAGCGGTAAGCAGTCAGTCATGAATTACGGGGTTTAATTAGGAATTACTGAAGGGTTAATGAGATCTATGGATTGAGAGTGGAGTTGCTGCGAAAGTTTTTTCGCAGTTCCTTCCTTTTTGAGTGCCATTGTGGCACTCGATTTTTGCCTTGCAGGCAAAACCGGTCGGTTATTCTATTTTATCTTAGATTGTAAATTTAGGAAGTTGTATGTGGGTTTTTGGGTTAGTGGATTGAATTTCTGGAAAAGAACTGAGTATAACTTAAAACGAGGATATGCAAGCCCTACAGGCTTGGATTTTTTCTTTCTTTCATCTCCGCACTTCGTGCGGTTATTCACGTTGAAGCCTTGCAGGCTTCCTTTATTCACGTTGAAGCCCGTTAGGCTTCTTTTTTTCACGTTGAAGCCTTTTAGGCTTCCTTTATTCACGTTGAAGCCCGTTAGGCATCTTTTTTTCACATGGAAGCCTTTTAGGCTATTGTTATTCACATGGAAGCTCTTTTGGCTTCTTTTATGGATGCATTCAAGCCTGAAAGGTTTGAATGTGAATTGCCTCGCATGTAATGCGAGGCAATTCATGTAGAAGTTTTGCAAGCCTGTAGGGCTTGTATGATCTCTTCCGATATGCAAGGTGTCTTTCATCATATCGGATATTATTTTCTTTAAATGCCTATAGTATAAATTTTGGCTTGAATTCGGGGCAATATTCGTATTGACAACCCAGTCCACATTATCATTGGCGATGTGAATTAATAGATTCAATGTAGGATTCGAAAACATCACATGGTTTTCTGACAATGGTAATTCATTTAGATGCTGGTTCTATAATTTAAGGTTACATCAGTTTTTTGTTATAGGAAATTTTGGATTGTCTGGGGAAAGGCATATTTGTTTATTTAAGGTATGAGTCCCGTGGCATCAATCAAGATGGTATATTTCTTCTAATTGGAAGATTCAAATTGCACCTCTAACACCACATCCAAAGGGCTATATCTTAACAAACTCTCCTCTGTGCACTTTGTGCTTTTCTTCAAAAATAACTATGTAGTGACCAGGGGGAAAGGGGCTGACATCGATAACCATCTCGCTATTGTCTTCTTGCATTTGTTGATAGACAGATTTTCCGGATAGGTCGTAGATGGATAAGAGACCTTTGGCCGGAGGCGTGATGGTGATTTGATCGGATACCGGATTGGGTGCAATTGAAAAATCTACTATTTCAGGAAGCTGCCAACCATTGCCCAGGGTGCGGTCACAGGGATAGGGCTCGTCTACCCGGTAGTGGGGCAGGTTGGGTACACCGCCGCCGCCGGAGCTGTAGATCAGCTTGAGACCCAGGGCTTGAAAATTACAGTCGGCTCCTTTTTCATCTGGGGACTCTATGGTACTGAAATGACTGGAGCCCAATTTTGAAGCAATGTAGATTTTACAATTGGGGCCTAGCATGCCAAACATCAGGTCTTTGTAGGGGCTGCCCTCAGAGCCCGGATTGTAGCTGCCTATTTTTACATAAGCCTCATTCAGATCTGCTTGCCATAAATCAATTTGATAAGCACTGGTGATGTCAAACACATATAAAAAGCGACTATTGGGTGAAAAACATAGGCCCCCAATGGAAGGCTGCTGCTCTATGGTCAGGCTGCGGTAATTGCTCAGAGCGCCGCTGGCTCTGTCAAAATCAAACAAATGAAGACCCGTCTCCTTATTGAACCAGGCATACTTTTTGCCATCAGGGCTAAACTGTGACTGGGCATGATGTCCTTTGATGCTGTCTCCTATGATCTGGCTATCATGGAGGTGGATGCCGGTGCTATCCAGCAAAAACTTGAGGTATTTATTGCTTCTGGCCTCCAGGTGCATGATCCACCAATCTTTTTTGTTGGCATGTTTCATGGAGGTGAAAAAACCGGAAGTTGTATTTTGGTTGTAAAAAGGAACATTCTTTTCTACAACTTTTCCTCTTGGATTAGATTCATTAAAAATTATTTTACTATACAACAATGGTTGATTGACTATTTTATCAATCCAATAAGATTCCATTTGATGCAATAAATAATATTGATCCTTGAAATTAAAATCAGGCAAAGCAATAACACTAAATGAATTCGGATAATAGCGGTATTTATCACCTACACAATAGGATTTCCAGAATGACCCAAAATTAATACTGTCTCCACTTGCCATGATGTGGTGGGTGCTATCAAAAACCACGCAACCATTGGAATAAAACAAAAGTCGTCCTGTTTCTCTGTCACATATCTCCCCTAATGCGAATAATGTTTGTGGTGATGAAGTACTTTGATATGACAATATTGGGGGTACTGAGCCAAAGTCAATAAGCGTGGCCTCAGTTCCGGGGATTGATAAACTAAGATCTTCACCAACAATCCATGTATAGTCATATTTGTTTTGTGCTTTTATACTCAAAAAGAAATTTATAAGTAATAATATGACAACCCCCGGTTTCATAGTTTTACTTTAACCATACCTTTGATTGTTCCATCTTCAAACCTTGTGGACAAAATATAGAGGCCAAAAGGTAATTGTAATGTTGAAAACTTAATTTCTTCGGAGGAATCAATAATAATTCTTCCATTGATATCCAATAATTGAAAATTTATTGCCTTTTTAGTCAACTGATTTTGTTCTTTTGAATGTCTATAGTAATTTTCAAGATTACATTCAGTAGATTGAATTTCTAAGTCAAGTGATTGCAAGGCTGAGATCGCATAATATTTAGAAGGCCCAACATCCCTGGCACAAGATTCTGCAATAGATATTAGTTCAGAAACTTCATAAGATGAAATGGATTCTCCATTTAGGTATTTATTTAATATTGGGAACACTACTCCAACTTTTGATATAGGGTCTTCTTCATTTAAAAATGGAGTAAAACTATTGCCAATCGAATCCAAAATTTGGTAATATAAATCCAAATTATGTAAATTATCAGACGAATATGTGTCGTTAATTTCTTTAAAATCATCAATATCAAATACATTAACTTCATCATATACATATCCATCAGATAAATCTGCAATAGCAATCTTTAAGTTATGGTCTGATAAAGGATTAGGACTTACCAAAACATCATATGCAAAGACAGCTCTGTGCAAATTGGAATTTTTAAAATATCTGATAATAGATTTTAGACAATCCCTATTATTGAGTAGTGTGGTATCTCGTAAATAGTGTTTGCGGTACATAATAAAAAGTAAATTCCATTTTGCCTTTGTGGAAAGACCACTAAACTTTGTGCCATAAAATAATGAATCCAGGCATTTTGAATACTGCTCACCAACCCAAGAAACTATATTATCACCAGGTCCGTTTAAACAAGAACTTCCACATGAAGCCGCCGTATCTTGGCCGATCTGTCGAAACCAATCGATCGGTAAGTGAGATGGATTATATTTTGTTTGAGCGTTATTAATAAAAAGGCTGTTATCGTATTGTTCATTATCATTAATTGCTCCAACTCCATAGACACCAGCATAAATGTTTCCTTTGTCAGTTTGTAAGCCAATCTGAGCATCTTCGCCCTTAAGAAATAAACCAATATTCGATGAATTAAATAAATTTGCTTCAAAATCTGTACCTACTGAATTACCCTCAAACACCATACCAGCTGCATATCCCTCATATTCATTGCATCTAAATGTGTTATCCGGTGAATTGTCATTTACCAAAGCATCTCCTACAAAGCTATTAAAATAATTACACTCAAAAACAACATCATTGCCTCCCTGAATAATATTATTAGTTTCACTTTCAATAACGCTAATAGTATTTTCTCTAAAGCTTGACTTACGAACTGTGGTCAATGTCATAGGTGTAATTGAATTATTAATTACCTCCAAATTATGGCAATTTGAAAACAAATTTGCCTGCAACCCATAAATATCGTTGTTGTCAAATTTCATATGTGAACAATTTAGGATTTTAAACCCTATTTCTGGAATCCTAACTAGGCTTTGATTACAATTTTTAACTTCACTTCCATAACATCTGTTTAATTTTAAACCAGTTTGATTTACATTAAAATTTACATCATCAATATAAACATTTGCTTGATCTATGTCAACACCTACAGCACAGTCAAAAATATCAATATTTTTTAAAATTATTGGAAAATACTTTTTATTATATGAAGTGCTTTTAATACCATAGCTGTTTTTTGATATATCTAAATTTTCGACTAACAGAGTTGATCCTTTAGAAACTATTCCATATTTAAATCCTTGAATAACATTAATACTACCTATACCTGATACTATTGGTACCAGAGAGACATCTTCAATCTGAATACCTGCATAACTTCCTCCACTAGTTGCGTTTTCAATATGGTGTAACAAAGTAGTAGTACCAAATATTTGGACATTACTGAATTTAAGAATATCAATGTCTAATGGCAAAGGCAGATTAGGCGGAGCAGTTTTTTCATTTAATTTTATACCCACATAACAATCTCTAATTATAGTGTTCTCAAGTTGCAAAGTGCTAGTTGCTTTAGCAAAAACTCCAATGTATGCATTTTCGAGAACGGTATTATCTTTAATTATTAACGAGGCACCTTCTTCTACTTCAATTCCCTGCCAAAGTAAAGCAGAGCAATCAGTAGAAGATAAAAATGACTCACTTAGCACAAGAGTACTTCCTGACTTTACTTTAATTTTTGATGATGGCCCTAAAAATAAGTCACATCCATTTAATTCTACATTACCTTCAATAAATAAAGTCGAATTTGTTGCTGTTTCAAACCTTTGATTAGACTGATTTTCAGTAAAGGTAAAAGGATTAGATAAAACAGAACTTGAATTTCCTGCAAGAACAATTCCCAGATTTGTTGAAGACGACAAAGGTTCAAAATATCCTATATATTTAGCCATTCTTTTATACTGTTCTTCCACAAACTCTGACCTACAAGGATCCGCATAAGACATAAAATTTTCAGAAGGATAATCAATGTTAGAATTACATATTTTATAATCGTCACAATCCATTTCATTACTAATGTAAAGTAATTGACAAGAAGGTATAGATAATATTCTATCACCATGATCACAATCATTTGGTGCGATACATCCACTGCCCTCAAATATATGTAAAAGTCCAAAATTATGCCCTATTTCATGACAAAACAAACCAACATTAAACTGATCTCTATTGAAAAAAACATTATTTCCATTAAGTCCACTTGGAAAATTTTCGATTTCTTCAGGCAAAACACCAAACCCTTTGATTAAGCTATGGGCTTGAGGTGTTCCTTCATAAAGTACGTCTGAAAGCCAAACATTTAAATAATGATTAAATATAAAATCTCGATCAGCTTGGTTTGGATAAATATCCTCATCTGCAATCTGCGAACCTGCTAATAATTTATATATTGTGCCAGCTCCTTCAATGTAATCATGATGCTTCAATCCTGTAAAACAATTTCCATTTTCATCGAATTTAGCCATAACAAATTGAATATTAAATCCATATTTATTAAACACGTCATTGACTAGATCTAATTGTGATTGTAACCCTTCAGGCGTTAATGTCGCATTTGAAGTAACCGAAGAATAAACTTCATGGAAATAAACCGGAATGGTCAAATTGACATTTGGTGTTGGATAATTACAATCTCCAACAGGAATGTAGTTAGCTGATAATTCATTTCCACATCCAATTTGTGAATTAACCTGAACCGATAGAGATAAAAATAACAACAAGCAAATATAATAATGAGACATTTTTTGAATTCTCATATCATTAATGTTCTCAAACCAATCCAACAATGTAAATAACTTAAATAAATTTTTCATGGTAGTAGTATTTTAAATCAAAGATAGGATTATATTTTATTTTATATACACAATTTAACACATAATTTTAATTTGTATAAGTTAATATACTATATATATTTAAATAAAACTTATAAAATACTAATTGATGTTAAAACAAACATACCGTCATTTTTTACATATCCTACATTTAAGATAATACCCACCACCCCCGGCACCACAAATTTTTATCATGTTTTCGCCGGTGTCGAGGCCTTTTTTCCAGTCATCTTTTAGGTTTGGGGTGATTAGGTGGGTGAGGTGGGTGTATTGCAGTTTACTGATGTTATAAAAGTGGGTTTGGACTTCGGTTTGGTTACCAGATATCATGGCTTCGATGGCCTGGAGGTTGTAGTTGGCCAGGATTTCCATTTGGGATTTGAAATTGGAATCAGACAGGCGGGATTTGAAGTCTTTGACCAGGGCTTCTGTGTTTCGGCGTTGACCTGAGTCTATGGTATGGAATTGGGCTAAGATTTCTGGTGTCAGAGGTGTTTCTTCTACTTTTTGGGGGGTGAATAGCAGGGTTTTTTGGGTGTATGAGATCAAAGGGTCGACCCCTGAGCTGGAGCCATGGAAGTAGGATTCCAGATAGCCAAGGATGGCTTTGAGGGTAAGCAGATCGGGTTGGAAGCCGGATTCGGTGGTAAAAAAGCCATCGTAGAGGGCAGCGATGAGGTTACCGCTGCTGCCCAAACCATAACCTACGGGGACAGAAGAGTATAAAAAACCCATGTTTTGGATCCAATTTTGCCATTTTTGATGATCAAAGTGCAAAAAAGGGTAGATTTTGGTGACTTCGTGGAGGTTTTGCTCTAACTGGGGGTGTGGAAAGCGCTGGCCCCAATCCCAATGTGCTTGTAGGGATAAAAGGGGGGTAGCGAGCACATGTCCCCCCAAAAGGGCGGTATACTCCCCGAATAACATGAGTTTGGCGGGGTAGCTGTGGATTGTTGGAGGATTTTTTGCCATAGAAACACAAAAATGCATGTAAAAATCTATAACTTTGGGGCCTAAACTGAAAAAAGTTATGTCCACAAGTCAAAAAAGTCTTAGCAAGTACTGGATTTATTTTGCAGCTTCTGTATTTGCCTGCTTATTAAGTTTTGTTTTTGTACCAGAATGGTGCTGGGTAACCTTCCCATTTGTTTGCACATATTTCGTTCAGGCTCTGGACTGGATGTAAATTGGAATGGCTAATGAAAAAGACCTTACTTCTTGCCCTCTTGTGCATGCTCACCCTTGCCGGCTATAGTCAGCAAAAAATAGTGGGCATGTGGAAAAACATCGATGACGAAGATGGCAAGGAAAAATCACACATTGAAATTTACGAAAAAAATGGAACGCTCCACGCCAGGGTTGTAAAACTACTGGCAAATGCTACCGTAAGGGTATGCGAAAAATGTACAGGAGCCAATAAAAACAAGCCCATCGAAGGCATGGAAATCCTTTGGGACCTCAAAAAATCCACCGATAAAGAATACGAGGATGGCAAAATCCTCAACCCAAAAAACGGCAAAATCTACGACTGCTTTATCTCCCTGGTTGAACCCAATAAATTGAAAGTACGGGGCTACATGGGTGTGTCTATGTTTGGAAAGACACAGTACTGGTATAGGGTTAATTGATTTACCGATTCTTGCCCCTGCAGCAGTGAAGCTGGTGAAGGGGTACCGATTCTTGCCCCTGCAGCAGTGAAGCTGGTGAAGGGGTACCGATTCTTGCC
>CALMWS010000242.1 GCA_937870795.1 uncultured Bacteroidota bacterium
TTGGTCATTGAGGGGCACATTAAAATCAACCCGTACCAATACCTTTTTATTGTTAAAATCTATGTGTCTCATAATATAAGACTTTAAAGATGTGACCTAATTATTTTTGCAGTGACGCAAAATAAGCAAGGGTTCTTACCAATTGAGAAACGTAAGACATTTCATTGTCGTACCATGCCACTGTTCTCACCATTTGAGTATCCCCCACAGTCTGAACCTTGGTTTGGGTGCCATCAAATAAAGAGCCATAGGTAATGCCAATAATGTCGCTACTTACAATTGGGTCCTCAGTGTATCCAAAACTTTCATTGGCCGCATCCTGCATAGCCTTATTGATTTCATCGGCCGAAGTTTTTTTCGCCAGGATCACAGTCAACTCTGTAAGAGACCCGGTCAATGTAGGAACCCTTTGAGCTGAACCATCCAGTTTGCCTTTCAACTCAGGCAACACCAGTCCAATGGCCTTGGCTGCACCTGTGCTGTTGGGTACAATGTTTTGCGCTGCTGCTCTGGCTCTTCTTAAGTCGCCTTTTGCGTGCGGCGCGTCCTGCGTATTTTGATCATTGGTATAAGCGTGAACTGTAGTCATCAAACCATTGACAATTCCAAATTTATCTTGCAATACCTGCGCCATAGGAGCCAAACAATTGGTAGTACATGAAGCACAGCTGATGATGGTTTCAGATCCATCCAGAATCTGGTGATTAACGTTAAATACTATGGTTTTTAAATCTCCGGTTGCAGGTGCAGAAATTACCACTTTTTTGGCACCTGCTTTCAGGTGTAATGCTGCCTTTTCATCTGATGTAAAAAATCCGGTACATTCAAGCACCACGTCCACATCATGGTTACCCCATGGAATCTGAGAAGGGTCTTTTTGAGCATAGATGTTGATTTTATCGCCATTTACAACAATAGCACCTTCTGCAGCTTCAACTTTTTCATTGAATCTACCCTGGGCAGTATCGTATTTAAGCAAGTGTGCCAAAGAAGCTGCATCCGTGAGGTCGTTGATGGCAACCACATCGATGCCTTCCATATTATAAATCTGCCTGTAAACCAATCTTCCAATTCTACCAAAGCCATTGATGGCCACCTTGATTTTTCCCATGAGTAAAAAATTTTAGTTAAGAATAATATTCTGTTATTTCCTTACAAATATACCTTAAAAAGAATAAATGATATGAATTTTTGTAAATGTTTTTTATTTATTTGGAGAAAAAGCATTTTTCAAAGAAAGCAGCTCATTCCAGTAATGAACATAGGCGGACCATTTTTCATTCATTTCAATGTCACCAAAACGGCATCGCAAATGGTAAAAATGTTCGATGATTGAAGCTTGTTGCTCAAAATTGAAGGATAGAAAGGTTCTTTTTTGCAATAATGCCATTTCAAGCCCTTGTAATCCACCATAATCATAAGATGGGTGGCTAAATTGAGCCCTAAGGGCATGTGCAATATAGGACGAACCAAAAAGTTGGTATTGAAATACGTGCACCAGCTCGTGGATCAATACATCATCTCTCAATGGTTTCCAACAATGGATCAAACCAAAAGTAACATACGCCACTCCTAAACGTTTGCTGACCCTCTGAGAATGCTGATCCATTAATATTCCATCACAATCGAGTTCACCCAGAAAAACCGAACGTGCAACAGTTCTTTCTTCATCTGTCAATTTCCGGATACCTGGTTTAAACAAAATGTATATGGCCTTATACAGTTCGGGAAGATAGAGACAATCCAGTACATAGAGTGACAGGTCAAAAAACCAACCACTAACGCTTCCAGATGGGAGGTGAACAATACTTTTGTTTAATGGATAAAATAAGTGTCTCCAAAGCCTAATCCACCTCATGGAGAAAGAATGTGATGGTAAGAATATGGAAGACCACCTTGACATCAGCCAAATCTAAGGGCATTCACAGGTCGAATGCGTGTAACAACAAAAGAAGGTAGAATCAATGTGATCATACAAACTATAAATGCACCCAGATTGATCAGTAATACCTGCCAAAAATCGACATGAATTGGAGCTACACTTAAGTAATAACTGGCTTCATCCAGCGTAATAAGTCCGGTAGCTTTTTGAATATATGCTAAACCCAGGCCCAACAAATTGCCAATCAATAAACCAAACACCAGAATGTAGGCTGCGTAGAATAAAAAAACTTTGCGGATCATCCAATTGTTGGCCCCCAAAGCCTTTAGTACACCAACCATTCGGGTCCTTTCCAAAATTAGAATCAATACTACAGTGGTTAGATTGATCATAGCCACCAAAGCCATGAGTTGCAAAATGACGCTTTCGTTAATGTCCTGGAATGTCAGCCATTCAAAAATACCCGGAAATTTTTCAAAAATGGGTTCAGCATACAGATTGCGAGGCAAAACCTCTGAATATATGAAGTCGTTGAGCACTTTGATGTCAGAAACATTTTCAGCAAAGATCTCAATACCACTGTACTGGTCATCTTGCCACCCAAGAATAGAACGCAGCATAGAAGCTCTGCCGAGAATAAATCGTTTGTCATACTCTTCCAATCCGGTATTGTAAATGCCTGCAATTTTCAGTGCCCTCCTTACTTTACTATTGTCTCTTACGAATGAAACGATGAGTTTATCACCCGGCTTAACCTGCAATTTTTTTGAGATAATCTTGCTGATCACAATAGATGCGCTGGTATCCCCGGGCAGCAGGCCTTTGCCTTCTACCATAAAACGCTTCATATTTTCCCAATCATAATCATTGGCAATTCCTTTGAATAAGCCTGCCAAAAGGTCTTTTTTATTTTCCAGAAGGCAGGGCATAATGATGTACGGATGAATGGACTTTACTCCTCCTTTAGTTGTATAAGTTGAGCTATGATTGGCGAACTCAAATCCAAGCACTTTCATAGGTGCTGTATATTCTACTGATTTTACATCACTCAATTTGCGAAGGAAATCGGTTGTAACGGTTACCGGCCTTAAGTCAAAATTTCTGGTCACCCCGGCATCATAAACGTGGATGTGTCCCCAGAATCCAAAAATTTTACCGTGAATTTCATTTTTAAATCCAGTAATAATAGCAGCACTCAATATCATGACAGCAGTGCTTAATGCAAGTCCTGCAGCTGCAATACCCAGTATGACCCTTGTAAAAGATTTACCTCCTGATAAGGCCAGCCTACTGGCTATAAAAAACGAAGTGTTGTTTTGGGACATCATAGAGGTGTAAAAATAGCAGATTAACTTCAATAATGCATCCGAATTCATTGGGGATACTTCACCTATGTACTAATTTTATATATGTAAGCTTTGTTTTGACAATCAATTACAAAACGTAAAATAAAAATATAATTAAACATTAAATATTTTGGTAATGTATAAAATACACATTATAAACATTTCCCATATATTTGTAAAGTAAATATTTATATTTAAAACTAAGTGTCTCATGAATAAGAAACTAAAACTGGCCCTTGTGCTGGTATTTTTCGTTGGTGTATACGGAGCAACCAGCGCACAAGACAGGCTTGATCCCATCAAGACCCAAATGGATAAAGGGATGTATACCGAAGCCCTAACCGAAATCAACCAACATCTTGCAAAAAATCCAAATGACAGTAAGGCTTATTCATTATTGGCTGAACTTCAGATGAAATTGGGTAAAATTGATCTTGCATGTGCTACGTATAGCATGATGGAAAGTATGAAGCTGTGTGATGAGCAGGTATACTTTGATTATGGTCTGGCTTTAAAAATGGGTGGTAAATACGATGAGGCCATCAAAAAATTCAGCAAAGTGGGTGGCAAAATGAAAGAAGCCGCGCAAAAGCAAATACAAAGCTGTGTTTTTGCCAAAGAACTGCTACGCACCGAGGATACAAAGAAGGTGATGAATTTAGACATGAACACCCCTATGTCAGAATTTGGTGCCGTTTTGCATGACCAGGTAGTGGTATTTAACGGAGCAAAATCGCCCTTTATGACACCACAAACAGCTGCTCTGTTAAAAGAGAATAAGAGTTTATATTTATGCAAAACCCTTCAAAATGCAACAGCTGCGGCTCTGTTTATGGAAGGGAAAGTAAATGAAACCAAAATGGAGGCTTTCTCTATTACCGATCACAACGAGGTTGCATTTTGTTCAACCAATGACAACGGCAGCACTCCGCTTGAAAGAATGAAAGGAGCTTCTATTTACCTTGCCAATTACAATGGTTTTGGATTAAGCAACATATCGGCGTTTCCTTACAATGAAAATGGTGTAAGCAACTACAGTCCATGTTTTTCTGAGGATGGCATGACCCTATATTTTGCTTCAGATAGAGAAGGTGGTTTTGGTGGAATGGACATCTACAGAAGTTCATTTGATGGCACAAAATGGACTGCTCCTGAGAATCTTGGTGAAGATGTTAACACAAAAGGTAATGAAATCACTCCATTTTATTCATCCGGCATGCTTTGGTTTGCTTCTGACGGACACGAAGGCATGGGTGGATACGATATCTTTTATGCGCAGAATACCAGTGCCGGTTTTTTGAATGTTCAATACGGCGGATATGGCATCAATTCTGTTTCCAATGACTATTTTCCTTATGTCAAAAATCTGGTAATGTATTTTACCTCTGACAGAATAGAAGGAAAAGGTAAAGAAGATATATACAGAGCGCCTATCACTGAACACAATTACACTGTTGAAACTTATGAAGCACCAATGGTAAGTGTAGTGGAGCCTGAAAATGCAGAAGAAGAAAATGAGCCGGCAGCTTATGCCATCAATGAGGCAGCAGTAAGCAGCAAGGGCATCGAAAACATAGACGCCATGTTGACCGGTGCCAGAAGGGTGTCTATTGGTGAAGTAATATCAACAAAAGACAAACCACGTGTTTATTTCATCCAATTGGCATCTATGATCGCTTCTAATAGCGATGTCAATAAATTCAAAAACCTTGTGAAATTTGGCAACATCTATAAGGTTAAAGTAAACAATGCAACTAAAGTACGTCTTGGATATTTCCTGGAAAGATCTGAGACAGACGCCTTGTTAACGAAAGTGCGCAATGAAGGTTTCAGGGATGCATTTATTGTTGAGCAGGAACTTTCCACTTCCGAGCTGGAATTGATGCTTTCTCAACTTGACAACAAGGTAACGCCAACGGTGAATCCGACATCACCGAAAGCCAATACAGTACCCAAAAGAGATCAAAAACCCTTGACCGATAACTTTGAGTATAGCAAGCCATTGGTCAATTCTCCAGACAGGGAGTACAAAGTGAGACTTGGCAGTTTTGAAGATCCAATTTGGTTTGACAGCAAAAAAGTAAAAGATCTGGGCAGATTGGAACAATGGACCAAAGGTGCCTGGACCATCTTCATCCTGGGAGGTTTTGACAATTACGATGCGGCAGATCAGGCCAGAATACAGGCCATCAACAGAGGTTATGCCGATGCAGAAGTAGTAATAGATAATGGAGGAATCATAGAACGAATTAAGAAGAACTAATTCAAGACACTGTAAGTTTGAAAGCTGGCGGAATCCGTCAGCTTTTTTTTTGCTCCAACTGTTCGTTGACCAATGAATTAAGCAAAGAAGGATTAGATTCATACATTCTGGGCCGGGCTTGTTGAAGGTATTCCTGCCATGCTGAAGCCTGAAGCTCATGGTTCAAATCAAATGACAGATCGTACATGCCCGCTACCATCCTTTGGCGCATAGCTTCAAAAACGATCAACGAACAAGCCACAGATACATTGAGGCTCTCTGCCATGCCATGTATGGGTATCAATACATTGCCATTGGAATATTGCATGGCTTCTTTACTCACTCCCTTTTTTTCATTGCCCAACAAGATTGCCATTGATTGGGTAAGATCCGTTTCATAAATACTGGTGGCACCATTGTAAAGGTGTGTTGTAAGGATTTTGTGATACCTCGATTGTACAGCCGACATACATAGTTCCAAATCATCAAAGAACCATGGTTTGATCCACTTCCCTACTCCACTTGTGGCATTTCTTCCAATGTACCTGGCAGAATTGTGTGTATCTTCGGTATAAAGGATATAGACTTCAGGAATACCAATGGATTCACAGCTGCGTAGCATGGCACCCAGATTATGAGGATCGTGGACATTTTCCAGAATAATGGTTAGATCCCATTGCCTTTTCCTTATTACGTCCTTCAATTTTTGGATCCTAGATTCAGACAGCATTTCAAAAAGCTTGCACAAACCTGGATCCATTGAAATACAGGATATCCAGGTGTTTGTTTTCAAAATAATCAATCTCTGCCGGGGAACCTTCACTTTTCACCCCTCTTACATCAAATTTGGCCTGAAGATACTGCCCACTATCTGTACTAAGGTATCTAGCAAAATCAGCTCCATACTGCGATAAATGTCGGGCAATGAAAAGAAAATGATCAAATCCTTCGTAAGCATCCCCTTCCGGTAAGGCTCCATATCTGTCAAAAAATTTCCTGTCAAATGATTTCACTTCTTCTCTTGAATTATCAATATAGCGAGAAGCAGGTACATGGATGTGTAAGCCTGAAAAGAAATCGAAGCCCATCTTTTCTGAATCCTTTAATATGGGCATGCCGTACACTGTAATTTCGTGTATTCCCCTTTCAGCTAATAACCGACGCATCGCATTGTATAAATACAATTCATCTTTATACGAGTAATTGGGAAATATAAAAACCTTTTTGCCCTGCAGCATCAATTCTCCAAAAACATTAATGCCCGTCGCGAGAGAATCATCTAGAACAAAAAATTCTTTAATGGCTTTGACTCCTTCGCCTCCACCGATCTCAGCCGCTGTGGCTTGAAAAAATTTAAACCAGGCTTTATCATTCTTGGTATTTCTTCCCACCAAAACGATATCTTCCACGCTATGTTGCTGTAATGCATGTTTGATGATGGAAACGAAATGTGATCTCAAAGAGGGTTTCAATTGTACATAATTGGGAGCGTTCTCAACAGTGGAAAGGCTAAAAAAAGGTGAAACTACCGGTATATTCTGAGATTTTCCATATTCTAAAATCTGTTTCAATGTTGTTTCCTCAGATGGGGCAAAAATCAATTGCTGTCCATCTGTCTGCAATTGATTCATAAGGTTTGCCTCATCTGCACTGTAGACTTTGACAGTGAGATCGTAACCTTCCATTTGCAATTCATCAGCAGCCAGTTTCATACCGCCGTAATATTGTAAAAAGCGTTCATTGCTTTCATTGTCATTAAAAGGTAGAACAACTGCAAGATCAAAATGACTGTATTTTTTTACCGGGTTTTCAATCTGCTTTCCTTCTTTCTCAAACACCTCTTCTTTTGGTTTTGATTCGGGAGTAGAGATGGTGTCCTGAGATGTTTTTGGTTTTGTTTCAGGTTGGTCTTGGATTTCTTTGTTTTCGCCAACAACCACAGTGGTTTTATCCTTTTGCAGTTTTGTTGCAGGAGTACACCCTATGATCCAAAGGGTGATAAAAATCCAGTATATTTTATTCCCACTCAATGGTAGCCGGTGGTTTGGTGCTGATATCATAAACGACCCTATTGATTCCTTTGACATTGTTGATAATTTCACTGGAGACAACATTCAAAAACTCATAAGGCAAATCCGACCAGGTTGCGGTCATGCCATCTACGGAATTGACACAACGCAAGGCAACGGTATATTCGTATGTACGTTCATCTCCCATAACACCCACCGATTGTACCGGAAGTAATATAGCTCCCGCCTGCCAAACTTTATTGTAGAGGTCAAATTCTTTTAACTTCTCAATATAAATAGCGTCTGCCTCCTGACAAAGTCTGATCTTGTCCCGCGAAATTTTGCCTAACACCCTGATTGCCAAACCAGGCCCCGGGAAGGGATGCCTTTCAATGAGATCACTGGCAATGCCCAAAGCCAAACCTACTCGTCGTACCTCATCTTTAAACAACATTCTAATGGGCTCTATCAACTGAAGGTGCAGCGTATCGGGTAAGCCACCTACGTTGTGATGAGATTTGATGGTAACAGAAGGTCCATGTACCGATACCGACTCAATGACATCAGGGTAGATAGTCCCCTGGCCCAACCATTCAATTCCGGTTAATTTTTTTGCCTCTCTTTGGAAGACTTCAATAAAAACTCGTCCAATGATTTTTCGTTTGGTTTCAGGATCATCTACTCCATCCAGTTCATTTAAAAAATCATCAGCAGCATCAACACCCACGATGTTGAATCCCATATTGCGGTATGAATGTAAAACAGATTGAAATTCATTTTTTCGGAGCAAGCCATTGTCTAAAAAAACACAGGTAAGCCTATCTCCTATAGCCTGGTGAATCAAACTGGCAGCTACAGTAGAATCGACTCCTCCTGACAGTCCCATCAATACTTTTCCGTTGCCTACCTTTTGTTTAATTGCATTGACCGTTTCTTCAATAAATGAAGCGGGTGTCCATTCTCCTTTACACCCGGCAATTTTCATGACAAAGTTTCTAAGAATGTCCATGCCTTCAACAGAATGGGTAACTTCAGGATGGAATTGAAGACAGTAATAAGGAGCGTCTAAAGTTTGAGCCTTGGACCTGAATGCAGCAACGGGTATGCCCTCAGTTGTTGCAATGGCCTCAAAAACCGACGGTAATTCTTCTATTGAGTCCCCATGCGACATCCACACTTGTGAGGAGTTTGAAATACCTTCAAAAAGGGGGTCACTGAGTGTGGTAATGCTTAAAGTAGCTTTACCATATTCCCGCTTGAGTGTTTTAGATACCTTACCACCCATCTGGTGTGCCGTTAGCTGGGCACCATAACAAATGCCAAGTATTGGCAATTTGCCTGCAAAACGGCTGAGATCCGCGTAAAGTGCATTGGCGTCAAGCACAGAAAAAGGGCTTCCGGACAATATTATGCCATTTGACGACATATAATCTTCGGGCAAAGCATTGTAAGGAAAGATTTCACAAAAAACATGTAATTCCCTCAATCTTCTGGCAATCAGCTGAGTATACTGCGAGCCAAAGTCGAGAATGATGATTCTTTCCCTCATTATAGAAATTTGAATGAATGGCAAATATAAGCCTTATCCCCTAAAATAGAAAACCCAGCATGCAGTTCGATTATGGGCCAATTGTTATTACCACACTTATTCCTGGAGAAATATCAGTCATTTGCTTACTATTATTGAAATGCCAAAATTTGTTTCAGGATTAATGCCTGGTTTGAAATATAAAATTGCAAATCTTTTTTTCTTACTGTAATTCATTTTTACTTCCAAATAACGAGACGCGGCATATTGGGAGGTCTTCAATCCTAACCCTTCTAAAGCTATAAAAATTGGCAGGAAATAAGTAGTTTTGCGGCCACAAAATCAAATAAAATGAATTTTGACATCATCATCATTGGTAGCGGTCCTGGTGGCTATGTAGCAGCAATAAGGGCTTCACAATTGGGTAAAAAAGTAGCCATTGTCGAACGCGAATCATTGGGGGGCATTTGCCTCAATTGGGGCTGTATTCCAACCAAAGCTCTGTTAAAAAGCGCTCAGGTATTCAACTATATCAATCATGCAGAAGATTACGGCATAACTGTAGGTAATCCAAAACCGGATTTTAGTGCTATGATCAAAAGAAGCCGAGGTGTTGCCGAGGGCATGAGTAAAGGGGTTCAATTCCTCATGAAAAAAAATAAAATCACGGTCATCAATGGCACTGCTACACTGGCAAGGGGCAAAAAAGTGGTGGTTACAGATTCTGAAGGAAAAAAAGCTGAATACAGCGCTGACCATATCATTGTAGCTACCGGCAGTCGTGCCAAACAACTGCCCAATCTGCCAATAGACGGCAAAAAAATCATAGGTTACCGTGAGGCAATGTCATTACCTACCCAGCCTGCCAGAATGGTAGTAGTGGGTGCGGGGGCTATCGGAGTAGAGTTTGCCTATTTTTATCATTCCATAGGTACAGAGGTTACCGTTGTAGAATTTTTGGAACAAGGATTGTTGCCCAGAGAAGATGCAGAGGTATCAAAGGAATTGTCAAAAGTATTCACCAAATCCGGCATCAAAGTAATGGCCAACACTGCGGTTGAAAAAGTAGATACAACAGGTGAAAAATGCCTGGTCACTGTCAAAAGCAGAAAAGATGGCAAGGAAGAAATCATCGAATGTGATGTAGTACTCAGTTCAGCCGGTGTAAGCCCCAATACAGAAAACATCGGGCTTGAAATCCTTGGCATAGCAACTGATCGTGGTTTGATTGTAGTTGATGAATACTATCGCACTAATGTAGCAGGCATCTATGCTTTTGGCGATGTCATCCCTACCCAGGCCCTTGCCCACGTTGCAAGTGCAGAGGGCATTGCCTGTGTTGAAAAAATCGCCGGCATGCATGTAGAACCTTTGGACTACAACAACATTCCATCGTGTACTTATTGTGCTCCTGAGGTAGCTAGTGTTGGACTCACCGAGGTAGCAGCAAAAGAGGCGGGATATGAAATTAAGGTAGGCAAGTTTCCTTTTTCTGCTTCTGGTAAAGCCAGTGCTGCGGGTGCTAAAGAGGGTTTTGTAAAAGTAATTTACGACGCCAAATATGGAGAATTATTAGGAGCACACATGATTGGCATGAATGTAACAGAAATGATTGCAGAAATTGTGGCGGCCAGAAAATTGGAAACCACGGGCCACGAGCTACTGAAGGCAGTTCATCCTCATCCAACCATGAGTGAAGCCGTGATGGAAGCTACAGCTGCTGCTTACGATGAAGTAATTCATTTGTAAATAGAAAATAAATCTTATATTTGCCGACCAACAGGCAAATGGGGAATTAGCTCAGTTGGCTAGAGCGCTACGCTGGCAGCGTAGAGGTCACCGGTTCGAGCCCGGTATTCTCCACAAAAAAAGGCAACCATTTTGGTTGCCTTTTTTTTTCTATCAAGCTATTTTTTAGTAAAAAAGCTGCCTGATCCGGCTTATAAAGTTATCTCAAACTGAGCTCAACACCGTTCACCAAAATAGGCAATTACACTATTTTTATCTCTTGCCAAAGACCGAAACATTGGCCTTACCTTTCATAATTCCTTTGGTATCATAAAGGAAGCTGATTCTGTCAATTCTTCTTCTATTGCCAGGCAGATCAATAACCCTGCTTTCTTCTCCCTGTTTGAAGTTTTTCCTAATGGCAACGTTGAATTTTTCACCATTTTCAAAGTAAATATCCATATCCATCATATTAAGGCCTGCGTCGGTTACTTTTATTTTTATGGACTTGAAAATATCATTGCCCGTAACTTTTAAAACATCGCGATCAGGACCATAATTGGCTTCTTTTTGCCCGATCAATACCCATTTTGAGTACGTGGTAAATGCGGTAGCGGAAACAAAGACGATAAAAAGTGCAAAAAATAAAAGTGATTTGGTCTTCATTGTGTAAAATTTTAATTGTTTTTAAAGTTGGCAATTTGACTGCCTCCCGACTTATAGGTTTATTTTACGGTTATGCGTTAATATTTATTTAACAATATGTGATACCAGATAATAAATATTTACTAAAATTGCATTATTGGCAAAAGAACAAAATTTTATTTGGAAATGAAAACATTTTACACCCTTATTTTGATTGCTTTCTCATGGTTTAATTTGAAAGCCCAGCTAAGCTTCTCACCGGATACAGCCTGCATCCATCTGGACACTTTGGGTGTAATAGATACACTTCACCTTACGATTACCAACAATGGCAGCAATGAGGAACTATTCTTTTGGAAGTTGGATGTAGGTAAAAACTTCCCTACACAATGGAAAACTCAAATTTGTGATTTCAACTTGTGCTATGCTTACAATGCCAAACAGCAGTCTCCCAACCAACCCAACCGGCTGGCTCCAGGTGTGACCAACAAATCATTTTCATTTTACCTGATTGACAGCTTCAATTACGTATTTTTAGACACAGTTTACATCAATATTTACAAAGACAAAACTTTCACTCAATTGATCAAAACCATACCTATCATCATTGGAGGATGCACACAAACTTCAGCTACACATGAGGAGCTGCTTTCCAATTTTTCCATTTTCCCAAATCCAATTACAGAAAGGTTTTTCAATGTTGTTTCAAATAAAGAATATGAGTATGTAACAATCAAAGATCTGGTGGGTAAGCCCATAGCCAAAATGGTCAAATCAGAAACAGAACAATACCCCCTTGAAGGATTGCCGCCGGGTTTATATTTGGTCCAACTGGTAGATAAAAATGGAAAGTCGAAGTACCACAGTGCAAAGCTATTGGTGCTTTAAGTTGACACAAACGTAAGCTGTTTTCTTTTCCAAAAACGAATGTAAAAAAAAGACATAAGAAACATTACGGTCCAGTAGAGCCATTCGCTCATCCAGGCAACAGACACAGAAAAATGTTTGACCTCGATAACGTAAAACACGTATATCAGATAAGCAATAATGCTTGTAAGTTCTGTAAGGAATACAAAGCGTGTATTGCCTGTAGCTACCACGGCATTTAGCCAGATTACACCTATGGTTAACATCAGCATGGCAGAGGTTACCACCCTCAACAGTGAAGTTCCCACATTAGAAAATTCCTGTTGTTGGCCGTAGAGGGCAAAAACAGTATTGGGAATCAAATTGACCAGCACAATAAAAATTAACATTCCCGTAGCACTAATGTACATGATGCGTTTGAGCACAGGTAAGAAGTCTGCTCGCCTGCCCTGGCCCAAAATATTTGATAAAATGGTATTGGTTGAGGCACCAAAGGCCCAGGAAAATACCCCACTGATGCCAAAGAGGTTACGCATGGCCTGAGAAGCAGCTTGCTCGGCGTAATTGTAATTGCGATTGATGAGTACATAAAAAATCCACCAGGCTATGATGCTGATGGCATATTGGGCCATCAAAGGAGAAGCCTGAATGAAGACCGATTTTAGCAATTTTGATTTGTATTCAAAAATGTTGGGTATGTCGTATTTGATACTGAATTTTTTGTATACTATCAAGAAGCCCACGGCTGCAAAACCCACAATCTCGGAGATAACAGATGCATAGGCGGCTCCATTAAAGCCCATGGGTGTCAAGCCCCAGCCTCCAAAAATAAACCAATAATCAAGTATGATATTAACAACACTCTCAATGACTGAAGCAAACAGCAACCACTTGGTTTCCTGGATACAAATCAAATAAGAATTGGAAAGTTGATAGCCAAAGAGAAAGATTAGACCAAAAATTCGGATGTTCATAAAGCCACTTACCGCATGGGCATCGGGCAAAGACACTCCCAGATTGACCATAATGCTGTGTAAGCCAAAAAAAGTAATTACAATAGCGACAAATGCCAAGATAGCAGCCAGCAGATAGCCGTGTCGCAATGTATTTACAATATTCAATCTGTTGTTTTCACCCGCCTGTCTTGAAATCATTGAAAGTATGGCATTGCTCAGGCCATAGCCCATTGCCGCAAAAATGAGATAATACACACCTGAAAGAGCTGCATAAGCCAATTCCGTTGTTCCAAGGTGACCCAAAAAAATGGCATTGAACAGAAAATTGAGTTCTGGCACAAGTCTGGCAAGGCTAATGGGCAAAGTGAGTAAAATGATGCCCTTGACCGTAGTGTCTGCTTTAAGGCTTTCTGTCATGATGTAGCAGCATTCAGCCAGTCAATATCTTTTTTAAGTAAGGCTACAGTATCCGCTTCCAGGCTGGACTTGGCAGGTTTGTAGTTGTAAATCCAACGTGCATCCTTGGGTAAGCTCATCAAAATAGATTCTGTTCTGCCGTCTGTTTCCAAACCAAAGCGGGTGCCCCGGTCCCAGGCCAGATTAAACTCTACATATCTCCCCCTTCTGAGCAATTGCCAATTTTTGTTGTGCTCATCATAATCCCGATTATAATTATTAAGAAACATGGGGGAATAACAGGGTATAAAAGTACGGCCAACTTCCAAAATAAAATTCAAGCCCGATTCAAAACTAATTTCTGATTCAGTCAATCGATCAAAAAATATACCTCCTATACCACGCGTTTCTTTGCGGTGCTTTATGTAAAAATAATCATCTGCCCATTTTTTGAATCGCGGGTAAAAGCTTTCATGGCTCCGATCGCAAACATTCTTGAGCTTTTGGTGAAATTCTGAGGCTTCGGATACAGAAATGTAATGAGGACTGGCATCAATCCCGCCTCCAAACCACCAGGATTCGCCCGCTTCAAAATAACGCACATTCATGTGAATAATAGGTACCCATGGATTGCTGGGGTGCAAGACAATAGAAACACCAGTGGCGAAAAAATCATTTGCAGGGATGCCCAAAGCTTTCCCCGCCTCTTGACTCAAGCTACCGTAAACTTCGGAAAAATTGACACCTCCTTTTTCAATGTTTAAACCTTCAATCACTCGCGTACGCCCTCCACCACCTCCGGGTCTGTCCCAGCCGTCTTCTATAAATACTGCAGTACCGTCAAGTTGCTCCAAAGCATGGCAAATTTCATCCTGCAATGCCATCAACCCGGATACAATGCTTATTCTATCCATGGCTTGAATCTTTGAGTTGTGCAAGAGCATCTTTGGTAGCCCCGGCAGTAATGGTAGTACCCATGATGACAAGTGGTCTTCTCAGAAATGTATATTCCTCCAGAATCAGCTTGCGCATTTCTTTTTCCGTAAGTGTCTTGAGGTGTAAACCCAAACTTCTGTACTTTATGGCTTTTTTGCTGAAGAGCACTTCGTAAGAACCCAGTTTTTTGGCAGCCAGGTCTAAATCTTTAGCCGAAATGCCCTGGGTCTTAATATCAATGATTTCTACCTCCTTGGGTGGGTCCAATTCCTTTAAAAATTTGCGACAAGTATCGCAACTGTTAAGCGCGTATATTTTTTTCATCAGAATGAGACCGATTTAATTGTAATATCCTTTAAGAGCCTTGATTCTTAGTCCTAATACTCCTTTTATCGCTTCAGATACAATGTTGGCGCTCATCTTGGATGATCCTTTGATTCTGTCAGAAAAAATGATGGGAATTTCAATCCATTTAAATCCCTTAAGGCTTGCGGCATATTTCATTTCAATCTGAAAAGCATAACCAGTAAATTTTATTTTATTCAGATCGATACCTTCCAAAACGCTTCGATGATAACAAATAAACCCAGCGGTTGGATCTTTGACGGCCATTCCAGTAATAAAGCGCACATACAACGAGGCTCCATAGCTCAAAAACAATCGGTACTTCGACCAATTGGAAATGCCACCTCCTTTCATGTACCTGGATCCCACTGCCAGGTGGGCATTATTTTGAACACAACCATCAAGCAATCGATTGAGATCTTTGGGATTGTGGGAAAAATCCGCATCCATTTCAAAAAGATAGTCGTAACCGTGTTGAAGACCGTAATTGAAACCTGCTATATAAGCAGTGCCCAATCCTAATTTCCCACTTCTTTGAATCAAAAAAACCCTGGTCCCATAACCTTCTCCCAAATTTTGTACAGCTTTGGCCGTGCCATCCGGGCTATTGTCATCAACGATTAAAACATGAAAATGGCTACCCTGATCCAATACAGCAGCTATAATATCTGCTATGTTTTCGATCTCATTATAAGTCGGTATGATCACCAGACACTTTATTCCTTCATACATACCTTGACAGTTCTTTGATTGAAGATACGAAAACCGGGAGGGATGGGTTTTGATTAAATATTTTTAACAGCGTTTCTGTCGGCAATGATGTCCTTTAATTCCTTGATCGCTTCATATTCCTGGGGTAGCACTTTTTTAAAGCATTCTTTGACTGCAAAATAGGCACCCTTTTCACTGCCTGGTAAGCGCTCTCTGAGAATTTTTTTTGCAAGTTTAATATCGTGTTTCAAAATTCCCCTGATAGAAGGTATATCGTGCCAATCGCCTTCCACTGCGAGGGTCTTGATTTTTGACCCATCGTTATGAACGGTAGGTTCCAGATCTATAAGATTTTTACCTTTGGCTGCAAATTGACCTTTGATTTGGTTGTAAAATCCTTCAGGCAAGTTCCAAATTTCAGGATCTTCGTCCATTTCGTTGTTGATCAGGAATACTTCGAGACCCTTTTCATGGACCCGGTATATTAAAACCCTGACTGAATCTAGAACGCTCATTGATGGTAATTAAATGAAAACAAATGTAATAAAAATCTCAAATCTAACATGTATCTACAGCAAAAGTTTTGGAATACCAATACGGTTTTTTCAATTGTTTAATGCAGTGTGTATCTTAGCGGCTTAAATAAACTTCATGTCACTGCATCGTTCACATCTTCATTTTAAAGGCGAAAAATCATTTTATTCCGGAAAAGTCAGAGATGTCTACTATTTTGATACTTTGGTAGCCATGGTGGTATCGGATCGAATATCGGCATTTGATCATGTTCTTCCAAAACCGATACCCTACAAAGGGCAGGTTTTAAATCAGATTGCCTTACACTTTCTTGAAGCCAGTAAAAATCTTGTGCCCAATTGGCTGATTGCCAGCCCAGACCCCAACGTTTCCATCGGATATGCCTGTGAGCCGGTAAAAGTTGAAATGGTGGTGCGGGGTTATTTGGCCGGACACGCCTGGCGAACTTATCAGAGTGGCACCAGAACATTATGTGGCGTGACCATGCCCGATGGACTCAACCAACACGATGCATTGCCAAGCCCAATCATCACCCCAACGACCAAAGCAAATGAAGGACATGATGAGGACATTTCTGCGGATGAAATTCTGAAAAGGGGTATAGTGAGTGCTGAAATATGGGAAAAAATGTGCGATTATGCCCTGAAATTATTTCAATTTGGACAAGAAATGGCCAAGGAAAGGGGCTTGATCCTGGTGGATACTAAATATGAGTTTGGAGTGCACGAGGGCAAATTGTTGCTCATCGATGAAATCCATACACCAGACAGTTCAAGATACTATTATTTGGATGGGTATGCAGATCGTCAAGCCAAAGGTTTGCCACAAAAGCAACTTTCAAAAGAATTTGTTAGAGAGTGGTTGATGTCCAGGGGCTTCCAGGGTAAAACCGGTGAAGTCATGCCAGATATGCCTGATGAATTTGTTCTTGAAATTTCAGAAAGGTATATAGAATTGTACCAGCTGATTACAGGAAAAGAATTCATTAGAGAAAATCAGGAAAATTTAACACAAAGAATTGAAAACAATGTGAATACATTTCTTGAAAATCATCTCAGTTCATGAACATCGTGGTAGCCGATAGCGGCAGCACGAAGGCTGACTGGATTATTTACAATTCTGGTCATACCCAACGGGTGACAACTCCCGGAATCAACCCAACCACTGGCAGTGGGTTGAGTCAAAAATTGCCGGAGGAGTTGGCCAAAGGCATTTCAGCCGCAGATCATATTTATTTTTATGCGGCAGGAGGAAGCGGATCACATGCTTTCGAAAAAATGGCAGCCTTTTTTAATGACTATTTGCTGGAGGGAAGGTATAAAATCAAGGTAGAAAGCGATATGTTGGGTGCTGCCAGGGCTGCATCTGGTTCGAAGCCTTCCATCATTGGCATTTTGGGCACGGGATCCAATTCTTGTCTATACGACGGTGAAAAAATTGCTGACCAAATACCATCACTTGGCTATTTGTTGAGTGATGAAGGCAGTGGCAATCACATTGGTAAGCTTTTAATAAAATCCTACTTCTACAGGGAAATGGAAAATGTGGACAGTGCTGCATTTGAAAGGCAATTTGCTGTAAAAAGAGAAGAAGTTTTGCAGCAATTGTATCATTCAGGCAGACCTTCTGCGTATCTGGCGGAATTTTCTCCTTTCCTGGAATTGTGCACTAAAGCCTTAAGAAACAAAATTTTAGATACAGCCTTTACAGAATTTATTGAGACCAGAATCATTAAATATCGCGATTTTTCTAAATTTGATCTTTATTTTGCAGGTTCAATAGCTGATATTTACCACATAGAACTGGCTAAGGCATGTGATCCCTTTGATTTAAAAATAGCCGGAATAGTGAGAAAACCTATAGAATCATTGTTGCAATATCATTTATCAAGAGAATAAAAAAATGACAACTAAAATCAAAAGACTAGCCGTTTTTACCAGTGGTGGAGATTCCCCTGGTATGAATGCAGCCATAAGAGCTGTTACCAGGACTGCCATTTACCACGATCTTCATGTTTATGGAGTAATAGGTGGCTACGAAGGCATGATCAACGGTAACATCCAAAGATTGGAGAAAAAAGATGTAGCCAACATCATGCAACGGGGTGGCACCATATTAAAAACGGCACGTAGCATGGAGTTTATGGAGTATGAGGGTCGCAAGAAAGCCTATGAAACCCTCATGGCCCACGACATCGATGGCTGCATAGCTATTGGAGGTAACGGTACCTATACAGGTGCATTGAAATTTGGTCAGGAGTTTAATATTCCCATCATCGGACTACCCGGCACCATAGACAACGATATTTTCGGAACAGATTACACCATTGGCTTTGATACGGCAGTAAATACAGCTATAGAAGCCGTAGATAAAATCAGGGACACAGCTGACTCACACGATCGTTTGTTTTTTATCGAAGTGATGGGCCGTCATTCAGGATACATAGCTTTGCACACAGGCATAGGCAGTGGTGCGGGCAGTGTTTTTTTACCCGAGTCTGAGACCAATATCGATATATTTACGCAAAATCTGCAGCGATCGGCTCGGAGACAAAAATTGTTTAATCTGGTGATTGTGGCAGAAGGCAATAAAAGCGGAGATGCCGTATCACTTGCCAATAGAGTAAGAGAAATAGCACCCGAATTTGATACCAAAGTGACCATCATCGGCCATTTACAAAGAGGTGGCTCCCCTTCGTGTTTCGACAGGGTACTGGCCAGTCGATTGGGATATCATGCAGTTGAATCTTTGCTTGCCGGCAAAGGAGGAATCGCCCTTGGTGTAATTAACGACAAAATCCACCAAACTCCTTTTGAGGACGCCATTACCAAGAGTAAGCCCCTCAACACAGACTTGTTGAAAATGGTCGAAATATTGGCACTCTGACATGGAAACTTACCTGATCAAAAGTTTTTTCAAGAACAACGAGTTGTGGTCAGGGGATCAAAGTAAAAAAATATTGACCATCACCCGGCCAAAGTGGTATGAGCGGACAATGGCATTTGAATGGCAGGGCAATAATTACACCATTGAATCCAGGAGTTTTACGGGTTTAAAAAATGTATTGCTGCAAAACGGCAAAGAAAGGGGTGAGCTTGAAATGGAATGGAAGTCAAGTTGTACACTGCGACTTGAAGACCGGACCGGTATGACCAAGCATTTTACCTTCAAGAAAAAAAGCACTTTTGGTAGAAACTACCTGCTCGCAGATTTCCAATTGCAACCCATATTGGAAATTTCACCCAAATGGAATTGGAAAAGTTTCAGGTTGGAATATACAGTGGAAGTATTTGACCTGTCAGATACTGAAGCCAAAGAACTTGAATTAATGCCACTTATTTGTTGTGTATTTTGGTGTACACGCCAGTTGCTCAGATCCAAAAACAATTGATTTTGGAAACTCCGATCAAAATTTGGTGAATTTAAAATTTGGCCTATCTTTGGTTGTCCATCTCTTGTTGCGAGCAATAAGATTGGCCTGAGTAACAATTAAATAACTAAAAAACACTTTATGTCTGCAGGAAAAGAAAACTGGGGATCGAGGATTGGTTTGATTCTGGCTATGGCTGGTAATGCTGTAGGTTTGGGCAATTTTTTGAGATTTCCGGCGCAAGCTATTCAAAACGGAGGAGGAGCCTTCATCATACCTTATCTTGTTTGTTTTTTGTTGATGGGTATACCTCTTTTGTACATTGAGTGGAGTATGGGCAGATTTGGTGGGAAATTTGGTCAGCACAGCACACCCTTTATCCTGGATGCTATGGGTAATAAACAAACGGTGTGGAAGTACTTTGGTGTTTTTGGCATCTTTACCAATATTGCCGTTGCAGCCTATTATTGCTATTTGGAATCGTGGACGCTTTCATGGGCCTACCACTCCATTTTGGGAGATTTTAACGGTATGGATCAACCAGGCGTTCAGGCATTTTTTAACAACTATATTGGTTTGGGGTCTGCAGAACCGATCATATTTTGGATTTTCTGCTTACTATTAAATACCTATATTTTATCAAGGGGACTCAGTGGTGGAGTAGAAATAGCTGCAAAAGTGGGCATGCCACTCTTAATTTTATTTGGGGTATTTCTGGCATACAAAGGCTATACTACAACAGCCGGAGTGGCGGGTGCCATAAATGATGGAACCGTAGGACTAAACTTTTTGTGGACACCAGATCTCAATTCTATTTGGAGTCCCAAAGTATGGTTGGCTGCAGCGGGGCAGATATTTTTCACCCTATCTGTGGGCATGGGTACCATTCATTGTTATGCTTCCTACATGAAAGAAAATGAAGATGTAGCTCTAAATTCAATGAGTGCAGGATGGATGAATGAGTTTGTTGAGGTTGTATTGGGTGGTGCCATTGTAATACCCATTGCGGTAGGCTACCTTGGTATTGATAGGGTAAAGGAAATGGGCAGTTTTGCCATGGGCTTTATCACTTTGCCTTATTTGTTTTCCCAATGGGGTGATTTCTTATCCAGACTCTCTGGATTTATGTGGTTTATTTTATTATTTTTCGCTGGCATCACTTCCAGCTTAGCTATGGGCACCCCCATGATGGGCTTTCTGAAAGACAACTTTAAATGGGGGCACAACAAATCAGCCTGGGCTTTTGGAGCCTGCGTTTTGATCCTTGGCATTCCAACAGTAATGTCACAAAACGCTTTCAATGAGTACGACTACTGGGCAGGCACAGTATCTTTGGTTGTATTCGCTTTAGCTGAGGTTGTATTATTTGCCTGGATTTTTGGTATGACAAAGGGCTGGGAGGAAATAACCAGAGGAGCCGACATCACCGTACCTACCATATTCAAACCTATCATCCAATATATTACACCTGCCTTTCTCTTAGCTGTATTCATTGGAAGCATTCCTGATATTATTAAAAATATTTCTTCTGAAACCGATGTCTGGGGCTGGATTGCAAGGGCAACACTTATACTTTTGTTTGTAATTATTGCTTTGTTGGTAAAACAAGCTGATAACCAATTAAAAACCATTAAATAGAAGCAGATGAACAGTACAGCATTAATTGTTTTCATTTTGGCTCAGACCACTGTGATTTGTTTCACATTTTATTTTTTTTACAAAGTTCTTACTAGTAAAAAAATTGAGGTACACGAAGAACATAATCCAAAAACATATGACGTTACCTAGATTGTTCTAATTGTCAAATATCGTTTTCATAGATAATACATATTAGAAAAATATTTCATATCTTTGTTTTTTTTCAGCCTTGCTGGGAAGATTTAATATTATTTTAGGATTTTTTTCGTTATCTCCTTCGTTGAGGGTTTAAAAGGTTGACTGTATGTATGCTCATGTAGTAGAAAAGCAAAATAAAAATAAAGGAAGGCAGATCAGCATTGCTGTTCACTTGCTTTTATTACTCATCTCTTTTCTGTATTATTTCCAGGTTGAGGTCAAAGATCCGGATCCTGAAAAGCCATACAGGGTCATGGTAGATTTTGACTTCAAAGAGAGCTCATTGAGTACGTATGCGCACGCAGATGTTGGTGAATCCAGGCCCAAAAACACTGAGGTACAGAAGGTCGAAGTCAACGACCCTAAACCTCCTACCGAAGAAAATGTGGAAGAAGTAACACCACAACCGGTGCCTGTACCCGCAAGTCCTACCCCACCAGTAGTTACAAAAACAACGGTTGAAGATTCTCCAGTGAGAATTGACGAAAGCCCAATTGAAATAGAAAATCCTTCCAAAGAAGAAGTACCGGTACCAAAGCCCAAGACGGAGCCTAGCAAACCCACTTCAACGCCTTCCAAATCGGGTGCTGGTACTGTAGGCAGCCCAACTGGTACCAGCAACAGACCTCAATCCAATACAGATGGCAACGGTCAAGGCAAATCAAACACAGGCACCGGAAGGGGCAGTGATAGCGGGCCGGATGTAACTTCAGGTGTCGGCAATTCAAGTGATGGCACAGGTGAGTATGACGGCAGTGGCAACGGCATTTTTAAGAGAAAGGTGATTTACAGAAACGTAAGCGCCCTTCCTATGACCACCAGTGGAAAAGTGGTAATAAAAACCTGCATCAACCGAATGGGAGCCGTTACCTTTACCGAAATTATCAATGCTGAAACCACTATCAAAGACAGAGCCATTCTTAAAAAAACGCTTTCTGCTGCAAAGGGGTACAAATACCAACCCGACCCCAAAGCTCCTAAAGAACAATGCGGCAAACTTACAGTTACACTTGATATTGAAGCATTTAAAGTAAAGTAATTTTGATCTGTTCATAGCAGCTTTGGGTATTTAGTTGCAAAGTGCTAAATTGCTACAAATTAGCCTTACATGGATTTAAGTGAGATCCTTTTTCATTACGGAGAAGATCGTGATTTGTATTTTAATGCAATGTCTCCTCCTATTGTCCAAACGAGCAACTTTGTTTTTAAAGACATAGAAGATATAAAACACAAGATGGGCGATGAGTTTACCCATCATGTATATACAAGGGGCAACAACCCTACGGTGTCCATTTTGCGTAAAAAAATCGCGGCATTAGAAGGTACAGAAGAATGTTTGATCGTAAGCAGCGGTGCCACTGCCATGGCAGCCAGTGTTATTGCCAATGTAAATGCAGGTGATCATGTGTTGTGTGTTATGAAACCCTACTCCTGGACCCAAAAGCTTGTTTCCAAATTTTTAAGCCGT
Organism: uncultured Bacteroidota bacterium; assembly: GCA_937870795.1. Taxonomy (GTDB): domain Bacteria; phylum Bacteroidota; class Bacteroidia; order Chitinophagales; family Saprospiraceae; genus JADKBO01. The sequence continues at coordinate 22,800 of CALMWS010000242.1, forward strand.
TTTGGGGTAGAATATGATTTTGTAGATGCGCGCGAAATAGATGAAATCAGGGTCAAAATACAAGCCAATACGAGGGTACTAATTTTGGAAAGCCCCAACACATTAACGTTTGAAATTCAAGATCTTAAAGCATGCGCCGAGCTTGCGAAGTCAAATGGCATCATAACCATAATAGACAACAGCCATTGCTCACCCTTGTACCAGAATCCGGCGAAGCTGGGCATTGACATTGTAATTCATACCGCTACCAAGTATCTCAATGGCCACAGTGACGTAGTGATGGGAGCCATTTGTGGTAGTGAAGCTATGATGCGGAAAATTTTTGCGTCAGAGTTTATGACGCTTGGCTTAAACGTATCTCCTCATGATGCCTTCCTCGCGCTGAGGGGACTCAGAACCTTGCCAATGAGGCTAGAACGCAGCAACAACACAGCAGCCAGACTGGTGGATTATTTATCTACTCATCCCAAAATACGCAAGATATATTACCCCTTTTTAGCTTCCAATGAGCAATTTGAATTGGCCAAAAGCCAAATGAGAGGCGCGGGGGGCTTGCTGAGCATTGAACTGGACACCGACGAAAAAACAAAAGTAAATGACTTTGTAAATGCCCTGGACAGATTTCTGCTGGCTGTTTCATGGGGAGGATACGAGTCGCTCAAAATGCCTTCCCTGGCTTTTTACGATGTGCCTGGGCAACCGGATCCACCACTCCCCTTCCAATTGGTGAGATTATATGCCGGACTGGAAGAGGAAGATTATTTGATCGGCAACCTTGACAAAGCATTAAAAGTGTTGTAACTTTATTTTTTAAACCCACGTCATGAAAATAATTTTAATTGCAGCTTTCTGCCTGCACCTGATTTCCGTTTATAGTCAAACTGAAACTTATTATTCCGGTAGTGCACTGAGCAGAACATTGGCTTATCATAGCACAATGTTTACAGGTCTGGATGCCATCTATCACAATCCGGCGGGCTTGAGTGCAGGTAAGCGGCAAAGTGGCATTGACCTGTCTGCCTCCCAGATGAACGGGTTTACAGAAATCATCCAACCTACCATAGGCTTTAAGTTTGACAGTGGCAATGGTTCGTTTGGTTTACATTTAAGCAGGATAGGCAGCAAAGATTATGCATTGACCGAGGCTGGGCTGGTGTACAGCCTCAAGTTGCACCAACAGATATGGGTTGGCGTAAGATTTAGAGGCAAGGTATTGCAAATTCCGGCTTATGGATCCCGGTTTTTGCCGGGACTTGATCTAGGTTTCTTAAGTAAAATCAACAGCAACTCCAGCTGGTCCCTTTATATATCACAACCTTTTTTAAGTACTGATGGTCCGCTAATAAAAAAAATGGGGAGGCTGGCTTTTGGTTATCAATATACCTTAAGTGAAAAAGTGGTATTGATGACAGAAGTGGAAAAAATTCAAAACCGAAATCTGGGCATAAAGATAGGATGGGTGTACCAACTGCAAAACCAAATTGAAATAAGACTTGGAACAGAGGTAATGCGCAAAATCTTCTCATTTGGGTTTGGATGGAGCTACAAACAGCAGCGGTTTTTGGTAGGATATGAATGGCATAGTGCTTTGAGGGGAGCCATTTCTATGTCCATTCAATGGCGTAAATAAAAAAGGGCAGAATTAATTCCGCCCTTCTTCATCTGTAGGTATTTTTTTATTTACCCTTTTGCTGGGCTGCTTCTATTTTTGCTTTGTATTCAGCTGATTTGTCCATTTTGCCTTTTCTGGCATAAATTTCCTTGAGGGCGATCATGGTATTGAGATCATTGGGATCCAACTCCTCAGCTTTTTGAAAGAAAGGCAAACCTTGTTCGAATATACCATCCATTTCCGCTTTGATGGCATTGTATTTTTTGGTACCTGAGGCAGAAAAGTCATTCGACAATTTATTCAAGTCTGATGTCATAGATGCTGCTTTGTTGTAGTACAAAGCACCTATGCTATAGGTAGCATCAAAGTTTTTGGGGTCCTTGCCCAATGCCTGATTATAGTAATCATAGGCAAGGTCAAAATATTCTTTGGATTTAGCCGCATTGCCCGCTTCTCTTTCTTTGGTAACCAATTGATCATAAACATTGCCAAGCGTAGTATAAACGGATACGTTGTCCGGTTCTTTTTGAATGGCTTGTTTCAATTTTTCGACCAGAATATCCAACTTGCCACTGCTTAGGTAGTGGTTGATTTCTGCGAACAAAAGGCCGGATTCGTCAGGAAATTTTTTACGACCTTCTTCAAGGATGGTCATAGCACCTTGTTCATCTGATTTGGCTTTGATGTTGAAAATTGCCTCATAAACCAGGGACTTATCTGTACCCGCAGAATACATTTCCATCAATAAAGGTAGTAAAACAGCATCGTCTGCGTGGCCGTAATATCCGGAAACTACATTGTAGTATTGTATATCGGTTTTTAGCTGAGGGTCATCCAAACGAGATTTGCCACCATTTTCTTTGATGGTCTTTGACACAGCAATATAGGTATTGAAGTTGTTGAATGCTGTCATATATTCACCTGCCTGGAAGGCGCTGATACCCGCATTGCTCAGCAGACCTTCAGATTCTTCCAAGCCTTTAACGGCATCTTTGGTTTGCCCCTTTTTAACGGCCAATTCCATTGCTTTTCTAAATGCAGCTACGGCTTCCATGCCCGCATTGGGGGTCTTGACTTTGTAGTTGGGGTTCAAAATCAATTGGTTGGTCTCGGCATTGCCTATTGAATTAAATACTTCTCCTCTGATGATCCATGATTCGGGATCGGCTTTCACCATGTCATCCTGAAAGGCAGTGTTCATCGAGTTAAGAGCCTCATCGAGTTTGCCCAAATTGTTGATGGGATCCTGATAATATTTAGCCAGGTCCTTAGAAGCGTTTTTTAAGGTTTTTTTCGCATCCTGTGCCGAGCTGGTAGCTACGGTCAGGAAGAGAGCGAAAACAAAAAAAAGCAGTTTTTTCATTTTTTTAGTTTGACTTTTAAAAATATTGAATATTACGTATGACGACCCGATTTTTGAATTACTCTTATTGAAAAGTTAAAAAAATCAGGTTAACATTTACTTGACAGCCGTCATCCGATTTAAATTCTATACAAAATTAACAAATTCAGCGCTATTCTTCTTCATCCAAATCAACATCATCCA
>CALMWS010000243.1 GCA_937870795.1 uncultured Bacteroidota bacterium
CAGCAATTGCCGACAGTGTCCGTAACTGACCGTCATACTGCCATCGAAGTTTTCTATCGCTATGATTGTCAACTCAGTGCCAAGTTGGATATTTTTTTCATTGAGGTAAATCAAAAACTCAGGGTTCGACTGCCTCAAAGCCTTAATGACCACCTTGCATGGATTGGTTATTTGTGACATCAATGTATATGAAGGTGTGATGATGTTGCCCATTAAATCCGGAATGGGAGAACCGTGGGGGTCAAACAATGGCTGCCCCAGCATTTCATCTATGCGTTGAAAGAACAAATCAGATTTCACATGTTCCAATTCTTCAGCAATATTGTGAACTTCTTCCCAACCAAAGCCCATTACTTGAAAAAGGAATAATTCCGCCAATCGGTGTTTTCGAATAACCCTCGCCGCGGCTTTTTTTCCCTCTGTCGTCAACTGTATAGGTTTGTACTTTTCATGTCTGACCCAGCCCCTTGCTGCCAGGTTTTTTATCATGACATTTACCGTGGGCTTGCTCACCTGCATGGCTAAGCCCAGTTCGGTGACTGAAATTTCTGAATGCTGGTGACTCAGGAAGTGAAGAGCTTTGAGGTAATCTTCTTTTGTGGAACTAGGCAATGTCGATATTTTTTCGCAAAGATAAAGAAATATCTTACTTATATGTTAGATATTACTAACTTTGGTCCTGACAATAAGAGATGAGAATAAAAACAATCGCAACCTGGCTGTTCCTGGGTTTAGGGCAACTTTCTGCTCAATCCCAATACCTGGAAGGGCTGGTTTTTCACAATGGCGAGCCCCTTGCCTTCGCTCAAATCTTTTGTACTGATCTTAAGCTTAGCACAGAAAGCAATGGTGAAGGGAAGTTTCGGCTTGGACCTATACCTGTCGGCTTACATACCATCAGTGTTTCTTTGGTAGGATATGCAACACAATTCATTGTGGTGGAAGTGGAAAGAGATTTGCCGACCTCAATTTTGAACTTTGATCTGAAAAGTGATAATGTGGTAGAAGAAGTAGTGGTAACGGGCACCAAAACATTTCAGCGCAAAAACAACTCACCCATTCTTGTCAATCTTCTATCTCGTCAGTCAATGGACAATGTTCAAGCCTGCAACGTAGCAGAAGGTTTAAAATTTCAGCCCGGACTAAGGGTGGAAACCGATTGCCAAACCTGCAACTATACCCAGCTAAGAATGAATGGACTGGCGGGCGGATACAGCCAGATTCTCATCAATGGCAGGCCCGTCTTCAGTCCACTTACCGGACTGTATGGACTGGAGCAGCTTCCTTCATCCATGCTGGAACGAATTGAAGTAGTGCGGGGCGGAGCTTCATCAACTAACGGCCCGGGAGCAATAGGCGGCACGGTCAACATAATAACCCGGCTATCCCAAAAAACAAGTGCAGAAGTGGCTTACACCTTCAACCACATCAATGTACAAACAGCAGATCACGTTTTGAATGGAAATTTCACCCGAGTCAACAAAACAAAAAATATAGGCATCAGCGCTCTTTTAAATTGGCGACATCGACAATTTTATGATCACAACAGAGATTCCTTCTCAGAATTGCCTCAATTGAAAAATACATCAGTGGGCATTACCTCTTTTTGGCTGCCGGGACGGGGACAAAAATTGGAATTAAACGGCATGTACCTAAACGAGTATCGACTGGGAGGAGACATGTCAGATGTGCTGCCCCATCTGCGATTGCAGGCAGAAGAGCGCAGGCATGGTGTGGCCATGGCCAATTTGGATTACCAGCTCAATTCAAGCGATGGCAATTCGTCTTTTATTACTTACCTTGCTTACCAGCATACAAAGCGTTACCATTATACAGGTATTTTCCCTGATGATGCTGCCGCCATTGAAAGCCATTTATCCTTACCCCCTTATGGCCAATCTGTAGTATGGACAGCCAATGGTGGTATGCAGTACAATCGCAAATTCAAACGGTTTTTGAATGGCATTAATACCCTTACCTGGGGTCTTGATTTTACTTCAGAAAAAGTGGATGACAGTATACAGGCTTATCAATATAAGGTCGATCAGCATACATCCGATTTGGGAGTGTTTTTTCAAAGTGACTGGCAAATTAGCCCTCGTTTCACCCTGCTCTCAGGTTTGAGATGGGATCGTCACAACCTGCTTCAAAAAACAATCTTTAGTCCAAGGATATCTGCCCTATTCAAATTCAAACCACTAACTCAATTGAGGATAAACCTGGGCACCGGTTTCAGACCACCCCAGGCATTTGACACCGACCTGCACATCGCCTTTGCCGGGGGCGGGGTGTCGCGCGTAAGTCTGGCGCCTGGTTTACTTGCTGAAAAATCACAAAGCGCCAATTTTTCTTTCAGCCATGACCATGCCGAAGATCACTTTATAGCGGGCTTCACTCTGGAAACATTTTATACCCAACTGTACCATGCTTTTTACCTCCATCCATTGGGAAATGATGGGAGAGGAGAAGTCTTCGAAAAACGCAATGGCAGTGGAGCCTTAGTATATGGATTGAACGGAGAATTGAGGGCCAACTTCGATCAAAAAGTACAGATAGAAACAGGATTTACAATTCAACGCAGCGTTTTCAAAGAAGCCGTGCGTTATGTGGAAAAGGTGCCCCCTATGCGCCAATTTGTGCGTACACCGAATGCGTATGGCTTTGCCGTTGTATCACTTTTTCCTTCGAAAAAAGTATCCATCAATTGCAGTTATTTGTACACAGGTCCAATGATGCTGCCCCATTTTGCAGGTGCCCCCGAACAAACACAGGATGTTATTGTAAAATCCAAATCCTTTCATGAACTTGGGTTTAGGATCAATTTTACGAAGGGCCTGTCTAAACATACGATATCTTCATTCTATCTTGGATGCAAAAATATATTCAACGCCTACCAGTCTGATTTTGACTCAGGCAAAAATCGGGATAGTAATTATATTTACGGACCGTCACAACCTCGCACTTTTTACACCGGCATTAAAATTTCCATTGAATAACCCCGTTGATTTTAAATAGTATATCTGATTACATTTCATAAGAATTTGACGCTTTACTAATATCTTTTTATTCATTCGCAGCGATATTGCAAGCTTGCAATTATGTAAAAATTTTGAATTTAAGCGGCTTTCTTATACTTTTATACCAAAATCAATCCTTTATGAAAGACCAAATCATAGCTTTAGGCGAAAAAAACCAAAAATCCTTGCTGATAACCAACGATCAGGTGATTATTAGCTCAAAGTCGCATCCCTCAGTTACTTCATTACTGGATGCCACGCAAAAGAAGGGATTTTTAGAAAGCATTACTGTTATACCAGTACCTGCCATTCAATCCATTTCTTTTCATGAAAATGATCAGAATTTTAAAATTCGTTACGTCGTTGATGGCAAAGAAAAAAGTGAAACCATCGTTTTGGACAACGGCAGCAGTCGATTGGACGTCGTGAAGGAATTGTCGGGATTAAGAGGTTTTTCAGAAAACGAAGAAAAAGAATCCAAATGGCAACCACTTTTGCTCAATCTGCTTGGGGTTGTAGCCATTCCGCTTTTTACTTGGGTATTCAGGGGCATGGCTTTAGAGGCAGAGCAGGGCATTCATTATGAAGCGAGTGGTCGAAGGAGCGGTATCAAACAGCTCCTCGCCAATGTGGTAGAAGCCCTGGGTCCATTTTGGGTAACGGTAATAGGTGTTTTGGCAACACTTTATATGGTTTATGTCACGTACAAACGTTACCAACAACCGGCTTCCAAATATATTTTTAAGTAATGCTATTATTAAATTTATTTTTTGATTCCTATTTGTAAAATCCTATGAGGCCGATATTTGCTATCCCGGAAAAGTATTTTGACTACAAAATATTCCTGCTTATCTCATTGGTCATAGGGCTCAGTCATTTTGACCTCAACCTGGTAGATGATCATGCATGGAGGCAAAGCCTCACCTTGAGCATATCCAAAAACCTGCTGGAATATCCAAATCCACTTTATCCAAGAACCGTTTTTTGCTGCAAAGGTGAATACATCATAGGCTCGGAATTTCCATTTTACAACATGGTGCTGGCACTGCTCTATAAAATTTTTGGCTTTCAACATTGGTACGGCAGGGTAGTAAACCTGTTTGTAACTACTATGGGAGTTTATTATTTTTATAGAAACATAGAGCGATTGTTCAATAGCAGACTGGCATCCTTCGCTGCTATCTTTTTATTGTCGAGTATTTATATGGTTTTTGCCAGAAAGAGCATGCCCGATACTTTTTCTATTTCGCTGGTATTGATGGCAGTCTGGTACTTTTTATCTTATATGGATAAAGGCAAAACGCGTTTCCTCATCTTTGCAGCATTATTACTGGGTCTTGGCGGCTTGAGTAAATTTCCGGCCTATTGTAGCCTTGCTTTTTTGGTCTTCCCTTTTTTTTCAGAAGATAGACCAAAGATGGTTATGTTGAAAATTGGTGTTGGCGTATTTCTTGTTTCCATTATTGTTTCTGTCTGGTACCTATTTTGGATGCCACATTTGGTGGAAACCTATGGCAATCAACTGGTATGGCCTACAGGAGTATGGGAAGGCTTAGTGCAAATATTCAATGACTCAGAGCGTGGCTGGTTTAGACTTGAAGTCAATGCATTCTCTAACCGCCTGCCTTTTTTTATTGGCATCATGGGCTTGGGCATTGCTGCCTACAAAAAAGACCGCCAGCTATTGTATACATTTTTGGTTTTTACGTTGATGTATATAGCATTCATATCTAAAGCAGGTGCAGTTTTTACAGATCACAATTATTACGTGGTACCTTATCTCCCAATGCTCTCTTTGCTGGCTGGTTATGGCCTCTACCACTGCATACCCAATCGTTTTCTTGCTTATGTATTGGTAACCATTTTTTACTATTTCGGAGTCAAATCCAATCAGGAATATTTAAAACCACTGGACTACATGAAAGATTACCCGCGGCTGACTGAAATTGTCAATAGGTTTACAAAAAAGGAAGATAAAGTACTGATCAATCTCGGCCAGTTCAATCCAGTGGGCTTATATTTTGCAGATCGTTTTGGGTGGTCAGAAAACAACGATGTGCTGGCAAAAACAGAATGGATGCCGGACTTTAAGAAGTATGGTTTAAAAATAATCATTGTGGATAAGGACAAATACCCGACGCCTGATCTTCCATATACTAAGTTGTACGAGGATTCAAAATTTGTCATATTTCAGCCCTGACCGTTCTTCACAGAGGGAATTAGTTGGGGGGCGATTGATATAATTTTCACTTTGCAGTGTACGCTTTTCAATTAAAAGAAAGGAAAGATTAGCATCTGGAAATTGAAGCGGAATAACTACTTTTGGTCTAACAATATATCCTCTTATGGCAGAAATATCTTTGGGCTACGTCATCCATTACGTAGAAAATGTAAAGTCAACTTTGGATTTTTATTGCAGAGCTTTTGGCTTTGAAATGAAATTTATTAGCCCCGATGGCAGCTACGGAGAATTAATTACAGGTGTTACCACCCTTTCTTTTGCCTCCAACACACTGGCAGCCTCCAATTTTGATATAGTTTATAATAAGACCCAGCTGGATTCGCCTCCACCAGGAATTGAAATTGGACTTATCACTACGGATGTAGATGCCTTTGTTGAAAGGGCCTTAACGTGTGGTGCCTCTTTGGTAGCCTCTCCCAAAACAAAGCCATGGGGACAGGTAGTTGCCTATGTTAGAGATCCGGATGGCTTATTGATAGAAATTTGCAGTCCGATCGAAGCCTAAGCGATCATTTCTTTAAATCTCTCAAGCATGCAGCAAATTTTACCGTGGGAGTCATTTCCCCTCAAAGCCTACGACAAGTTGAGGTACGCCGATACCGACAGACAAGGCCACGTCAATAATGCAGTATTTGCCACTTTTCTGGAGACCGGCAGGGTTGAGATGTTGTACCAAAATGAAGGTCGCTTAATAGGGCATGGCAATAGTTACGTAATTGCTTCACTTCAATTGGACCTAGTAGCTGAAATTAAATGGCCGGGTACGGTGGAAATTGGCACCGCTGTATCTAAAGTGGGCAATAGTTCTATCAAATTGTACCAGCAACTGTTTCAAAATGGGGTAGTGGTGGCCAAAGCGACATCTGTACTGGTACAGGTTAATTCGTTTGGCAAGAGTGAACCACTTTCAGATGCTGCAAAATCCATTTTGGAGGCATACTTTCATCCCAATATGTAAAAACAAATAAAAACAATTGTGCAACCAAATAATTGCATTATATTTGCAATTAAATAGTTGCACATGGAATCCAGAAGAGATGTATTTCAGGCCATAGCCGATCCAACGCGCAGGGCTATTATCATGTTATTGGCCGTTTCAGCCATGACACCCAACGGGCTGGCTGAACATTTTAACAGCAGCAGACAGGCCGTGTCAAAACACCTGCAAATTTTGACAGAATGTGAAGTGGTAAGCCCCGAATCAAGGGGTAGAGAAATATTTTACCATATCAATACTCAAAAAATGACAGAAATAGAAAAATGGCTGGAGCAATTTAAATTATTGATGTCCAGGAAATTTGACCAATTAGATAATGTATTAAATAAACTTCAAAATCGCAAACAATGAGCCAAGCCCTGTTCTTCAACTTTGATGTCAAAAAAGACAACAACACCATTAAAGTAGATCGTGATTTCAATGCCCCCCTTGACCTGGTATGGTCGGCCTGGACTGAGGCAGACATTTTAGATCAGTGGTGGGCACCCAAGCCTTACCAGTGTATAACCAAAAGCCTCGATTTTAAAGTGGGTGGGTATTGGCTCTACTATATGAAAGGACCAGAGGGAGATATCCATTGGTGTAAATTTGATTATGAAGCCATTGAGCCCATGAAAAATTATGCAGGCATTGACGCCTTTTGCGATGAAAATGCTGTGATCAACAACACTAAACCGAGGGTCAGATGGAGGGCAGAATTTGAAGCCACTAACCAAGGTACTCGGGTAAGCATGGATCTCCATTTCAATACATTGGAAGATCTGGAAGCCATCATTCAAATGGGTTTCAAAGAAGGGTTTACAGCCGGTCTGGAAAACCTGGATCAATACATTGCTGCACAGTTTTATTTGCGAAAACAGAAAAAAACCTCACACCAGCCAAGGGTATCTACCTATGTCAATTTTCCCGGGAATACAGAGGTCGCCTTCAATTTTTACAAATCGGTGTTTAAAACTGAATTTGTCCAGGGCATCCAGAAATTTGGTGAAATTGCCCAGGGGCCTGGCCAACCAGTCGTTGCAGAAGAAATAAAAGACATGGTCTTACACGTAGAACTGCCCTTATTGGGAGATCACATCCTCATGGGTACAGACGCACCACCCGAAATGGGCTTTACCCTAAATCGGGGCAACAACATGCACATCAATCTTCAACCGGATTCCCGTGAAGAGGCACTGCGTCTGTTCAATGCCCTTGCAGAAGGAGGTACCATTGACATGCCCATGCAAGATATGTTTTTTGGTGCCTACTACGGAAGTTTGACCGACCAGTTTGGTATCAACTGGATGATCCATTATCAAAACCAATAAAACTTAAAAATGAAACTAAAAATCTATAATGCAATTTGTTTTCTTTTCTCACTTCTATTGATCAATGGAGGACTAAATAAATTTTTAAACTATATGCCAGTCCCTGAAAACCTTCCTGAAGCTTTAATGAAAGACAACCAGGCCATCATGGAAATCAGCTGGCTCATGCCCCTGGTAGGATTTGCTGAAATCATAGGAGGTTTATTGATTCTATTGCCAAAAACCAGAGCTGTGGGAGCCCTGGTGATTTTTCCGGTCATGGTTGGTGTGCTGATGGTTCACCTTACCGTAGCACCGGAAGGATTGCCAATTGCTTTCGTTATCTGGTCTATCTTGTTTTGGATTATTTGGGAAAACAGACAAAAATATTTGGTTTTGATCGGGTAATTTGGAACAATTATTACAGTAAATTATTTACTAAATGTCCAGTAATTGTCTAAATCAAATTAATAATATATAAATGTTAATTAATATGTAAAACGTTAAAAAATAAATATATAATTTTTTTTTTAGCGTGATGAATGGGATTAAATGCCTTCAATTGCTCTTTAATATGAATATAATTGGTTAAATTTATGACATTAATATGTCTTACTAATTGTCAATAATTATATCAAGCAAATGTCCATTCAATATCCCCACCTTTTATTCAGGAGAAATTGGGTTTTATCTCCTTATGCGCTCATCCTTTTGGGACAATGTGAAGCATATGTTCAATCGATAAACAATACTCCAATCTTACCGCAACATTATAGATCATTAATGAAGGTGGCATTGTTGAAAGGGGCTCAGGCTACAACTGCTATTGAGGGTAATACACTTTCAGATGAGGAGATTACAAAGGTAATGGACAATATTAAACTACCTCCGAGCAAAGAATATCAGGAAATAGAAGTCAGGAACATTTTAAATGCCTACAATGAATTATTGAATGAAATTGTTAATTCAGGTATTGACCAGTTAATTTCTAAAGAATTGCTGCTAAGGTTTCATAAAATGGTTGGCAAGGATTTGGGAGAACATTTTGCTGCCATTCCAGGAAAGCTCAGAGAAGCGGAAGTGGTTGTGGGGCGATACCGTTGCCCTGATCACAGAGATGTACCCATACTGGTTGATAAACTGTGCCAATGGTTGAGAGAAGAGTTTAAATTTGGCAAAGTTGATCTTACTTTTTCGGAAGTGGTCATTCAGGCTATTGTAACACATGTTTACATTGAGTGGATTCACCCCTTTGGAGATGGAAACGGTCGCACCGGACGACTAGTAGAGTTTTATATTTTGTTGCGAGGAGGAACACCGGATATTGCTTCACATATTTTATCCAACTATTACAACTCAACCAGAACAGCATACTATACTCAGCTTGAGAAAGCCACAGAAACTAAAGATCTTTCTAAATTTATTGAATACGCATTACTTGGTTTTAGGGATGGACTGGTTCAAACACTGGAAGTAATTCAACAAAGTCAATTTCTAAATACCTGGCAAAAATTCATTTATGATAAATTTGATAGCATACGTGAAAGTAGTCAGGATAGGGTCTTTAGGAGACAAAGATTACTGGCATTGGAACTCCCACTTGAAAAAGAATTTACGGTTTCTCAAGTTTCCGAACTTTCTATTGCACTTGCCAAAGTTTACTCAGAGAAAGGAGTTTCTGGTAAAACGATGCATAGGGATGTTGAAAGACTTGTTGATTTGGAATTACTCCTAAAAACTAAAACCGGATATATTGCCAACACAGCAATACTAAAAAGTATGATTGCAAAAAGGAAGTCTTCGAATGGATAAGTAGGAAAGGTGTCATCCAATAATAAAGAGGATATTGTAAAGGACAGACAGATCGATCCAAGGGCATGAAGCATATTTGGGCATATTTTCTATCAAATCAAATTTTAAAATGTGACTAAATTTTTTTGGAATTTTATTCATTATATTTGATAAAAAAACCATGCATCCCATTTATAATACTTATTGCCCTGATGGGTTTGGTACCATGAGTCCTTATCTGTTTGTAACAGATGGACTGGCTTACCTCGACTTTCTTCAAAAAACATTCTATGCGGAAGTCATGCAATCACATGTCAACGAGGAAACAGGTTTGTTGGCCAACGCCATTGTGAAGATAGGGAAATCGTGTTTTATGGTCAGCGAGGGTCGTGACGAGTTTGCAGGAATGCATACTTCTTTTTATTTGTATGTCAATGACGTAGATGCCTTGCATGCCCATGCTGTCGAAGCTGGCTGCACCTCTGTATTTGAACCCGCTGATATGCCTTATAGAGACCGTCAATCGGGGGTGATAGATCCGGCCGGAAATTACTGGTGGATTTCCACCCGACTGGAAGAAAAAAATTATCACGACTAATTTCCATTCACATGCAAAAGGAAGAAAAAATCCAAACCCTCCATCCCCAGGAAGGCAAGACCAATAAAAGTATTTCCAGGGCCAAATACGAGGTAATAAAGAGCAATTTAATAAACATCCTTGAGTCGGGCCCAATCAATCATACCGATTTGATGGAAACGCTTTACAACCGCACCCATGCCAATTTTGATGGAGGCGTTCAATGGTATGGCGAAACGGTAAAGTTAGACCTGGAAGCAAGAGGGGTCATAGAAAGGACCAATGATAAGCCGCAGAAGTATAAACTGAAAAGTAAATAATTAGCCATCCTATTTTGAACTGGCCAATGGAAAGTTTGGGGTTAAATTTGTTTGGACAGTGTTTCATAACCACATCATAAATAAGTATACTAAATGTGTATTTCGAATGTATGACCATTGGATTAAACTAATGTTTTTACCTTTATTACCGATCGCAATGATCTCTTGTCACAAAGCTGGCGATATTAGGGTAGCAATCCAGCCTTTTCGCGGAATGGAAGCGCACCTGACAGATACAATTTGTGCCGCTATACAAAAAACATATCGATGTAGGGTTGATGTTTTGGATGACTTAGGAATGCCTGTGAATTTTTATACTCAAATAAAATCACCAAGGTATCGGGCAGATTCAATATTGATTTTTTTAAAAAAGACAAAACCAGATTCTTTTGATATCGTTTTAGGACTTACCCATTTTGACATATCCTTCACTAAAACGGACGAAAGGGGGAGGACCAAACAACCTGTTTCAAAGTATGGCGATTGGGGGATCTTTGGTTTGGCTCACTGTCCGGGTGAAAGCTGTGTGGCTTCCTCTTTTAGATTAAATCATATCAATAAGCGGCTTTGAAGGGAAAGACTGAAAAAAGTTGCCATCCACGAGGTGGGACATACAATGGGTCTCAGGCATTGCAGTAACAAAAATTGCGTTATGACCGACGTAGAAGAGCACATTCAAAATTTGGATGATGCGCCATCTTCATTGTGCAATCAATGCTGGCAAAAACTTAAATAAGGGTTCCTTTAACATAGGTGACAGAAAGTAGTAAAAGCAAAGTGTTTCAATGACAACAATCAATTTTTTCCCCGGGGCCTTCATTTCTATAGTAAATTTGATATGTCGGAATGGTCAAATTCCATTCTGTCAATTAACCTTTAAATTATCATAAGCATGAAAACAAGAGATGTAGTCTTAGGCGTTCTGGGTGGCTTGGCCGTTGGCATGGTTGCAGGTATCTTGCTTGCCCCCGACAAAGGAAGTGAAACCCGTAAAAAGTTGGTAAATCAGGGTAAGGATTTGAAAAATGACATCAAAGGTTCATTTGACAAATGGTCCGATACGGTGGCAGAGTCTGTGGATCATCTCAAAGCAGAAGCCGAAGATTTGATTGCCCAGGCAACCAGAAAGTACAAAGAAGAGAAGGCCAAATTTGAAAAGGCTGAAGAAGTCTGACCTGTTTATGGAAAACAAAGAAGGTTCCGATTCTCTTTCAGATCAATCAGCAACCCTGATCGACAAGGTTAGTGACTATTTACGCACCTCTTTGGACCTCATCAAATTGAGGGTCATCCAAAAGGTAGCGGAGATAGTTTCAGGCCTCATTGCAAGGTTGCTGATTATTTTATTGCTCATCATGTTTTCACTTTTTGTGAATGTGGGCATTGCACTCTATATTGGTAAATTGCTCAATGCCTATTTTTGGGGCTTTATCATCATGTCTTTGTTTTATTTGTTGATTGCTTTCATTTTGTATAAATTCAGGCATCAGCTGATACACAAAACGATTGGCAGTAGCATTATTGACCAATTGCTGGATCAGGTAAATGTAGAGGATATTATTCAGGGAAACGAAAAAGAAAATGAAGAATAAAGGGTCCGAAGAAAAATTGAATCAACTGATACAATTGGTTGAAGCCAGGAAAAAAATGGAATGGCTGGAAACCAGAGCTGCATTGCATGAGCTTACTGATGCACTGAAGCCCTCTCACTTTGTGGCTGCAACTTTTGATGAATTAGCCAAGCCCCAAATTAAGGAAAAACTTGTAAGCAGTGCATTAACTCTTTTAGCCGGCTACCTTACCAGAAAGTGGATTGTTGGTAAGTCAAACAGTCCGGTACGAAAAACCCTGGGTTTTCTCATGCAGGCGCTGGTATCAAAATTATTGGCTAAACGAATATAACAATGTAAAAGGCAGATTATCATTGTATTTGTAGATAAAACTTAAGCTAAAGTACATCAATCAATAAGGGCTTGTCTGGATAATTTTCAGCACTATTTTCTTCCTAAGCATACAATTTCGTGAAACAGATAATACCCAAAAGAGGACTTTGTTTATCTTGGTCTTCAAATTTGGTATAATGGAGCTTCAGGTATCGATTTCAACCATTTTCAATTGTTCGTTGGAAAGGGCATTTAAAACGCCCATGCTTTGTGATGTATCTAAAGTACACACAGGTTATGGTTTGATGCCCAGGATTACCCATTGTACAGAAGATGAGCACTGGGGGCAGGTGGGCAGCACCAAGCACGTTTTTGCAGCCAGGTCACTTACCTTTGCCGGTGGAGAAAGTTCCATCGATAAAGTATTGGAACGAATTGAAAATAAATACTGGAGGATAGAAGTCTCCGAATTTAAATCCTGGATGCTTGGCTTTGACCGATTTACAGGGGAGTGGGCTACAAAAGAAATTGGAGAAAACCAGATTCAAATTGATTATAGCTATACGCTCCATGCCAGGGGTTACTTTTGGTATCCCCTCAATTGGTTGTTTGTTTATGTCTTCTGGAAAC
>CALMWS010000244.1 GCA_937870795.1 uncultured Bacteroidota bacterium
AAGAATTGTTTTTCCATCTAGTGCATAGACAGAGGCAAAACAATCCTGAAGGTCGGTTTTTAATATTACTGACAATGTTCCATTTGCTGTTTTAACTTCAATATCTTTTAAGAATACATCACTTGTGGCTGTCTGCTCACAGTTTGGACTTGGCAACTCAATAACGGTGCGACAAGCTTCATTGGCTGCATCAAATATTTTGAACGTGTAAGCCTGATTGGAGCCTTTGTTGTACGGTGGTGAAACTATAGGGAGTTGGTCAACATGGTACCTTCCAATTTTAATATTGTTGATGAATACATTAAATGAATCAGAGTAGGAATTGACTACATCAAAATTGATTTCCCATTTAAAAGTAGAAGCAGTACAGTCAACCGGCTTTGGATTCAGTTCCTTAATCGCACAATTCTGACAATTTAAGTAGTATTCTTTTACAACAAAACAAGTTGGATCGGTGACATCCACAAATTTCAGTGTGATTTTGCCGGGTGCTCTGGGTGGTACATTGAACAATACAGGTATAGCAGAGTAGGCGAAAGTGCCAAGATCTGCACCATCCATCAATACTTTGTACTGCTGGCTAGCCTTGCCACTTACACTCATTTTCACACCAATGATTTTTTCATCGAAACAGATGGCCTCTGGTTGTCCTGGTGTAAGCTCACATTCCTCTTCACAACATTTATTGATGTCTTTCTCAATCACTAGTTTGCAGCTTTCATTAACGGCATCTCTCAATACGATCCTGATGCCATTGCATGCCATATGAATAGGGCCAATTGCATAGCTGGTCAAGCCATAGTCAAAGGGCCCGAAATTTTGGTCATTGACTGTGACATTGAAATGATCGCTATGGGGTCCACTGGCAATGAATTTCAGGAAAATCTTAAATAAATTATCTCCATTGCATTCCGACAATTCTATTTGCGGTTCTTTAAATGCACAAGGTTCGCTGGTGGTACAGTTGTAGGTAAATTCAGCCAATCTAAAACATCCTTCTGTTTTAAAAGCAATCACTTTAATGGCATAAGAAGCATCTTCTACAAATGGGTAATTGATCATAAGAGGATCGGCTCCTTTTTTATATTTACCTACTAAGGTTCCGTTTACATAAACAGCAACACTATCATCAGGCACGCCCGCTTTGTCAAATTGAATACTTATAGCAGGGCTATTTTGATCACATTTTTCGTCAATCGTAAGAGCACCAATTTCACAGGCTGCACAGCACAGTTTTACATTGTTTGCCAAATTTACACTGCAGCTGTTGTTGGAATTGTCTACGATAACAAACTCGTAGTTTTTGCTGCAATCTGGTGTAATGGGACCCAAATAATAAAACTCCTCTCCATAATTATATTGACCATAAATCACACCGTTGCCCCTTACTACAAATCCTTTCACACCGGGATTGGTGGACTTAAATTTGAACTTGATGTAAATCTTGCCCTGGGCGTTACATGGTAAGACTTCGTATACCGCATCCCTGATATTACAACCATTGCATTCCTGGAGAGGACCTTGTGTGAGTCCCCCGAAACAAAACACATCATTTTTATCGGCAATCAGCAGATCAAGTGGGGCATTTGAAAATGACAAAGGCCCAATAACAACAGGCAAATTTTTGTAAGCAAAAGTTCCATACAAAACAGATGCTCCACCTATTAAAAAACTATCGGATTGAGTACCATGATCAAAATTCAATCGAAGGAAATACTTTTCTTCATTGGCGTTACACTCGATGACCTGTGATCTGGCATTTTCAATAAAACAGCTGCATTTATTAGAAAGAATGATGGTATCGCAGCACAATGCATTGTCGTTGTTGCAAATTACAAGGGTATCCAGTTCCTGACCGTGGTTGGGGATGACCAGATTTTCGACCGGTGTATCCGCATATTTATGGAAAGAATGAAAGTTGCCATTCAAAAACACATCAAAACCCAGGCTGCCGGGGGTTGGAGGCAAAACATCAAAATTGATTTTATAGAATTCATTTTCAATGCACTCTTTTTGGATGAGGTTTATAACCTGCACCTCACAATTGCTTGTGTTGCAGCATATTTTTCCCAAGTTATAAACTGCACTGCACTCAGGTTTTTCCAGGTCTCTTATCACAAACTCATACGGAGTGGTACAATTGCCTGGAAGTCCATCTATGGTTATGGGCAAATCGGCATAGGAAAACGTGCCATGGTTGATGCCGTTGCCCTGAACTTTAAATTTATCAGCGGCGGGATTAACGGGGGTAAAATTGATGACCACTGCAAATTTTTGTTGGGCATTGCACGGCAATACTTCAACCGCGAGGTTTTCAATTTTGCACTCCACTTGTGAAAGGGCGTTGACAATCATCAGCGGCAGGATAGCCAGAAGAATAGAAATGCGCTTCATTTTGAATATTTACAATAAAGATAACAATTATGACAAAAATGCTTCTCCAGGGATTATTTTTCCTGGCTTTAAGGAACTTTTTTTCCTAAACCATTGACAATGTTTTTGATATGTAATATGTTAATATAAGAATATCAATGAAATACAATAGTTATAAATTAATAATATGATGATAATATTTTTTTCAGAGCTATAATTGTTAAAATGCAAACTCCGCGTCATTAAGTCTTGGCTTTTATGCATTAGATAGGTTATATTTGTATTTTTATTAGGTTTATCCAAAGCTTTACACATGAAAAGTCTATTTAAAACTACATTGTGGTCACTGTTCATTTTTGTTGCCAGTCAGGCCAATGCATCGATGGTATGTCCTCCCGACAAGTACCTTAGATGCGATGATGATATCACGGATCTTTACCTCACAGGCAAACCCACTTTGTTTGGAAGTCATTCTTATCTCACACCAATGTATGAAGACCAATATTACACCAATGCGTGTAATGTAGGTCATGTGTTGAGAAAATGGTTTTTGGATTTGAACCACAATTACCAGGCAGATCAGAATGAGCCCACCTGTTATCAAAACATTTATCTTTCAGAAAATAACTATGGGTCGATCATTGTAAAATTCCCTAAAGACATTGTTGTCAACTGTACTGAAGATATACCTTATATGAAGCCGGAAATTACTTCAAGGCCTTGTGATTTGATGGGAGTGAGTTACCGTGATGAAGTTTATGAATTGTTGGGTAGTGCTGAAGAAGGGTGTAAAAAGATATTGAGAAAGTTTACAGTTATCAATTGGTGTGATTACAATCCCAACTCTCCTTACGGTGGAAGTGTGTGGTACGGCACTCAGGTCATTAAAGTGATAGACAAACAAAAGCCTGAACTTACAGGATGCAAAGATGTAACCATTGGTTTCAACGAGGGGTGTAAATCCAGGGTTACCTTGACAAACAATGCCATTGATCCGGGTTCATGTACTTCAGAAAAGATGTCGTGGATTGTGGAAGTGGATTTGTGGGGAGATACCAAGATAGACTACTACTATTCCAATATAGGCTCGGGTGTTTTCTTTTTACCATTGCAAAAAGTAGGGGAAGAAATAAAGGTAACACTGCCTGATTTGGTTGGATATGGCAAACACAAAGTCACCTGGAGAGTAAAAGATGCATGTGGCAATCTTACCAGCTGTACTACTAACTTTACCACCCGTGATACAAAACCACCGACACCCTATTGTGTACAGAATGTGAGTGTAGCTTTGGATGGAAAAGATCCCTGGAAGCTAAAAATTCCGGCCTCTATGTTTAGTTTGGGCGCTACCGACAATTGTACGGCAACCCCCTATATAAAATATTCATTCTCTCCCGATCCGGCAGATTCAATGCGTTTTTATGATTGCACCAATGCAGGCTTCCAGTACCTTACCGTATACGCTACGGATTTAATGGGCAATAAGGATTTCTGTGCAGTTTACTTAACCGTTTATGACAATGGAAGTTGTGTAAACACGCTGACAGCCGCAGGAAAGGTGATGCAGCCATCGGGTAGAAAAGTGATGGCTGGTAGCATGACCATGCAGGGCAATGGTGGAGGTTTTAATGTTTATGGTAAAATTGAAGATGGTTCCTTCCAGTTTAAGGATGTAGCGATTTACAATGACATGAAGTTTATTCCATCTAAGTCGGGTTTAGACGATGCATTGATTGATATGGCAGATTATGATTATTTCAAACGCTACCTTGCAGGTGAAGATACTTTAACTCAAATGGGTTATCTGGCTGCAGATATCAATGATGATAAGAAGGTGAATGCTCGGGACTTCCTCTTATTAAAAGAATTATTGGTAAAAGGAAAGCGTAGTTTTGGAAGAGAAGATTGGAGATTTTTGCCTTCCTATATAAAAGAGAAAGACATAAGCCTGACAAATTACAATCCCGTTTACGATGCAAAAAAATTCAATGGATTTATAGATTTTATGGCCTTTGCCAAAGGCGATCTTACAGAAACCAGACCACTTGAAGCATCCTCTAGGCAGCCTTCAACATTTGTATTAAAGTCTGGAGAAACAATTGTAGAAGACGGAAAAACACTAATGCCTGTATTGGCGGGTCAGCAGCAATCCATCAGTTCTGCTTTGCTTAATCTTGATGTGAGTGCTGAACGGATCAGTAGTTTGCATCCTGCTTTGGAGCTAGCAGATCTTGGACAAGGCATTTGTCGATTGCTTATTGGTGATAATGCGGATTTCAATTTGAATGAGCCCTTGTTTTACATCAATATGAGTGACAGAGCAGAAGTAGAGATTTCGGGTGAAATAGTTTTGTCTGGGGAGAGGAGCAGTAGCACTATTGTTCAAAATTTAGTAGCAACTTCTGCTTTCAGTCAACTGTATCCCAACCCGTCAGCTGACCAATTTGTGCTCACCGGGCCAAATG
>CALMWS010000245.1 GCA_937870795.1 uncultured Bacteroidota bacterium
TATGCCTATTTTTCGGCAGCTTTTGTGCCCGTGCTCTTTGGCATCTTTTTTAAAAATACACCCGTGCAGGCAGCCATGGGAGCGGCCATCACTGCTTTTGTGGTTCACTTTTCCGTATATTACGGATCGTTGACCCCTTACACGACCGGACAAGTAAAAAACCCGGCGGTTGCTTCAGCGCTGGCCATAGTATGCGCACTTATGGTGGGAAGCCTGCTTTACCAGCTCTATAAAAAATCAACTGTGGCCCAAAACTGAAATTGAATATGAAACCAAAGCCCATAGATCCAAATAATAGCAATGCCTGCATACTAGCGTCTGGCAGTTATGCTCCTGAAAAAGTAGTACCCAATGCCTACTTCAATGAATTACTGGGTGAAGACGTAGATACCTGGCTGCGTGAAAATGTACAAATCTATGAACGAAGATGGTGCGCGGCTGACGAAAGCACGGCAGACCTGGTTGAAAAAGCATGTGTTCGGGCCTTGGAAAATGCGAGTCTGAATGCAGATGACATCGATCTTTTCATCGTTGCTACCGATACCCCTGAGTTTATTTCCCCTTCTACGGCCTCTGTGGTTCAGGATCGGCTGAAGATGGTAAACGCGGGCACCTTTGATGTCAACACCGCCTGTGCAGGCTTTGTGACAGCGCTCGACATTGCTACACGATACGTCCACTCCGAAGTCGGCTACAAACATATATTGGTGGTAGGTGCTTATGCTATGAGTAAGTACCTCAACCTAAGCGATAAAAAAACTGTGACCTTGTTTGCCGATGGAGCTGGTGCCGTAGTGGTGGGTAGGACAGATGCAGCATCGGGTTACCGCCAGAGCAAGTTGCTCACAAGAGGAGAGTTCAACAGTTGGATGGGCATTTATGCCGGGGGCAGTCATCAGCCGGTGAGTCACGAAGTGATTGATCACAAAGACCACCAGCTCAAATTTGTTCAAAAAATTCCTACACACATTAACCCAGAAATCTGGACCTCATTGGTAGAAGAAATGTGTGAGCGGGAAAACATAAAGCCGGTTGACATCCATCACTACTTTTTTACCCAAATCAACATAAATAGCATATACCAGACCATGGACAAGTTGGGTGTAGATCGCAGCAGGGCTGCCACCATCATGCACTACTACGGCTATACCGGATCGGCGTGTATACCCATGGCCCTGGATGAATGGATGAAACAAGGTAAGATACAAAAAGGAGAATACGTATGTTTTGTAGGTTCCGGTGGGGGGCTTGCTTTTGGAGCATCATTGTTTAAAATGTAAACGCACCACAGTGAAACAGGAAGTATGGCAACAAGATTGGTTAGCAAGTTGGGCCTTGTACAGGCCTGACAAGGCGGCGCTTCAGGAGCACGAAGGGGGCAGGATGATCCAATACCGCGACCTCAATGCCCTGGCCAATGGCATGGCCTCCTATTTGTTGACCCAACACGGTGTGAAGAAGGGGGATCGGGTGGTAGTGATTGCAGAATATTCCATCACACTGGTGGCCTTGTTCGGTGCGGCCCAAAAATTGGGTTTTGCCATGGTGCCCCTCAATTACAGGCTTGCTGCGCCGGAGATCAAAGAAATAAGTGAAGATGCCGGTCCGGTGTTAATCTTTTACGAAAATCACTTCGCCCATTTACTGCCCCAATCAGAAAATATACCTGCATATGAAATGCATGTCCTGGAAGCTGTGCAGCCCCAGACGCATTTTGATGTACACGCCGTAGAAGAAGACGATTCCTTGTTTATCATTTACACTTCGGGTACTACGGGAAAACCCAAAGGAGTGAGGTATACCCACAAAATGGCATTTTGGAACAGCATCAACACGGCACTGTCGCTCAGTCTTTCGTCAGAAAACAGAACGGTCAATGTGATGCCACCTTTTCACACCGGGGGGTGGAATGTACTGTTGCTGCCATTTCTGCACCACGGAGGCTTTACCTATCTGTTCAAAAAATTTGAAGCAGATCAGGTGTTGGCCAGGCTGGCAGAAATGAAGTGTAATATTTTTATGGGCGTACCCACCATGTTATCCATGATGGCGCAGGATCCAAACTTTGAGTCTACCGATCTTAGTCATCTCGATTACATTATTGTGGGGGGAGAATCGATGCCCGTGCCACTGATAGAAAAATATGCCAGCAAAGGCATTGCCATCAGGCAGGGCTACGGTATGACAGAAGTAGGGCCCAACCTTACTTCACTGCACCAGGACGATGCCATACGAAAAAAGGGCAGCATAGGAAGGCCCAATTTTTATGTTCAACA
>CALMWS010000246.1 GCA_937870795.1 uncultured Bacteroidota bacterium
GAGGTTGTAATCAATGAACCGGAACAAAACTTTGTGATCTTCCACGATACCATACCCAATGGAAATGATGATGTCAAAAAGGTTATCGTTTCGGGTTATAGCGAAGATCCTAAATTTGAATACATGATTTTGCAATACCGGCGGGCCAATGGTGATGGTACCTGGAATGCCTTCCCGGGTCTTTCCAAAAAATACAATCCCAAGTGGGAGCATCGGGGTACCCTGGTGGGGCCGTATGATACTTTGAGTCATAAAAACTACGACTTTTTTGATTGGAATACCACTGGCTTTGACGATGGCGAATACGAGATACGAGCCGTAACCCATTGCTCCGGTGATGCAGAAGATAAGCCTGGTTATTCAGAAATCATCAAAGGTAAGATCGACCGTACGCCTCCCGCTTTGGTAGGGGTGCCGCAACCCTCAGATGGTGTTTACCATGTGGGAGATGAAATTTCATTTACTTTCAACCAAACCATCAATTGTCAGAAATTTATGGCACAGCAAGTGGGATCAGCAAGCCTACAAGAGAGTGAAACCAATAGGGTTATTGGCATTACACGATCCTGTATAGACAACAAGATCATCCTTGTTCCTACTTTCATCAATGAGGAATTTGAAAACAAAATCCTTAGGGCAGAATTGTTCAACATTGAGGATCTTACGGGAAATAAAAATGAACATGAAGATTGGGAATTTTACGTTGACCGCAACGAACTGGCATGGCTGACCGATAGCATCGAAGTTGTAAAATACGTAGACGAGTCCAAGACCATTTCTGCCAAAATTCACAACAGAGGTGGTTATCCTGTGCCCTATAGTTTTAAAAATCTGCCTTCATGGGTTCGCGTTTATCCCGACAGAGGCACACTTGTAGCCAACGAGGTGGAAGAAATATTTTTTACGGTTGACGACAGCCAGGAATTGGGTGTATTGGAAGATACCATCATCCTGCATACCGAAACCGGCATCAATCCTTTCTTTATGGGGGGCGATGAATTTTTGCATTTAAAAGCAAGAACACTGTGCAGGCCAGAAAAATGGATCCTCAATCCTGATTTGCTGAATACTGCCGCGTATACTTTTTCAATGAACTTCATTGTTCAACTGGACATTGAAGGTACTATGTCTGCTGATGAGAGTGACATAGTGGGTGCCTATGTTGGCAATGAATTGAGGGGCATAGCCAAGCTGCAGTACCAGCCCTCTCTCAATAAGTACATAGCATTTCTTACGGTTTACAGCAATCAAAATACAGGAGAGGAGATCAAATTCCAGATATGGGATGCATCGGATTGTAAGTTATATGCCTGGGCAGATGAGTCCTTTACCTTCCTGGCAGACGATATCAAAGGTTCACTTTCTTCCTGCATAGTGCTGCATACCAATAGTACCTTGCTGAGGAAAATTTTCATTCATGAAGGTTGGAACTGGATATCAATGAACCTTGCCATGTCACCATCCACACCCAATGCGGTTTTGTCATCCCTGTCACAACCTGTTGGAGCTTTGATCAAAGGCCAAACAGCTTTTAGCGCCTACTCTCAGAATGCTTCATCATGGATTGGTACACTCAATTCGCTTTCACCAAAGGCAATGTATCAATATCATTCACTCAATGATGATTCGATTTCACTGATCGGCCAGTATCTCGATCCTGAAACCCAGGCCATACCTTTAAGTGTTGGGTGGAACTGGATTGGCTACATTCCAACACAGGCCATGAGCATCAACGACGCACTGTCCTCTTTGCAACCTTCTAGCGGCGACATTATAAAAAGTCAGTTACACTTTGCACAATACCTGGCAGGTACCGGTTGGATAGGGAATCTCAAGACACTCAATGCCCCCAATGGCTACCTCATTAAGTTGACAGCCACTGATACTCTGGTATATCCAGATCCGCTATCATTTCGTAATCCTGAAACAGGCGGTCTTCGGGATAAGCTCATACCATTGCCCACTGGCAAGACTGAGGTAAACGATACACCTTTACAAGATATGCCGTTTGCACATTGGTCAGTCAATCCGGTCAACTACGAATACACCATGAACCTCATTGCCATAGTAGTTGAAAGCGAAGGCAGCAATAAACTCAAAGATGGAGATGAAGTAGGTGCATTTGTTGATGGAGAAATCAGGGGCAGTGGAAAAGCATTGTATATTCCGGCACTGGATGCTTATATGGTATTTATAACCGTATATTCAAACAAGGATGGAGAAACGCTTGAATTCAGGTACTTTGATGCCGGGGGTCAACAAGTCTATGCTCTTACCGAAAAGATGGATTTCAAAATCAATGGCATCATTGGAAAGGCAGATTTGCCGGTTGAACTGCACATCGCAGGTCTGACAGGCACAGGTGATTTATCATCTGGAGCTGCCTTCACAGTTTTCCCCAATCCATTTAGTGGTAGCATACAAATCAGGTATTATCATAGTGGATCCGAAAGTGTAAAACTGACGGTGAGAGATTTGTTGGGTACAACCATTGACCAAAAGTATTTTAAATGCAGACCAGGAAACAATACTCTTGAATGGAGGCCTAATAGCCAGCTGCCAGGTGGTAGCTACCTGCTTCAGTTAGAAAGCGAAACCGGCAACCACACTCAAAAAGTGTTGTATTTAAAATAACCCCAAAAAATCCGGAAGCCGGAACAGTTTCTTAAGAGATTGTTCCGGTGACCGGGTGATGGGGTTAAATAAAAAAACATGATGACATCGCGTAAAATACATTTCTTTACCCTCATGGTGCTTATTTGTTGGGCATCATGGATGCGAGGACAAAGCCCCAATTGGGCGGTGCCCCCTGGTGTTTCATTTGAGTATTCTGCCAATGTAATTGCCTCTCTTGAGTACAATGATCTGGCTGCAAATGATCCAGACAACCAGCTTGCATTTTTCAAAGGCAACGAAGTGAGAGGACTGGGTACCCCTATAGCTTTGGGCAATGGTGTATATTTATATTTTGTTACCCTCTTTTCCCATCAGGCAATCGACACGCTTAGTATTCGGGTGTATCATCAGGAAACAGATGAGGTTTATGAAGTCCTTCACCCATTTATATTTCAATCACAGGCAATAACGGGAAGTTTTGAAGCGCCATTTGTCATTGCGGTTTACCCAGAAAACAATGCACCCATCTACCTGCTTCCTGTACCCTCAAAGGTCACCCTGGAAGGCTGGCCTTTTGATGCCATTGATATGAACGATTATCTTATTCAGCCGGATGGTTACCCGGTTGATTGGTCTTTTGTGAGCAATCCCAATCTACAGGTTGTGATGCAAGGAAGCATACTCAACGTACAAGGGGCTGCCGGCTTCACTGGCACCACACAGTTAACCGTGCGTGCCACTGAAATTACGCCCATCGCACAAACAAGGGATCGCGGTGAAAGAATGGCACCCGCCACAGAATATTTTGCAGAAACAGTAATTACATTTACCATTGATTCTCTCTATGCAGCTCCTTTGTGGCAACCTGCCATACCCCATCAAGGCATAACCAAGGGAGAAACCTTTGATGACATCGCTCTTGGAGTCTATGAAAATCAATACACCAAAGACACCATAGGTTATGACTACCTTCCCAAACTGATTTTGGCTAATCCGACAGAAGGCTTACCCAACTGGCAGGTTGATTCGATGTTCCCTACCAACATGTCTTTGATTTGCAGACCCATGTTTACACCTAAACATACCTTTCAACATGCCGATGATCGACTGGCTGCTTTTGTAGACAATGAAATCAGAGGCCTATGTCAGCGCAACGAAACCGATCATTTGTTTTATTTGTCAATTGGAGGACAAGTGGATGATAATAAAAAGATCACCCTCAAATTGTACAGCGGTGAAATGAAGAAAACCTGGGTAATGGACAGTGCTTTTTACTTCGAGCCGTATGCCATCCTGGGCAGCCCTGCCGCACCCCATGATTGCGATTTTTCACCAATTGTTCCGGTTTTGTCAGATAGTTTATCTGCTGGTGGCATAGCCGATGTAACATTGGTAATAAAGGATACTTCATTCACCGGAAGTCTTACCTTCACATTTATAGCACAAGATCCTGATTACCCATTGTACCTCAACGATAGCATTGATGTCAATTTTTGCATTGTAAACAATGTTGCTGAATTGTCTGCCTGGTTCGAAGATGCAGATGGAGATGGGCTTGGCAATGCCATGCATGTTTTATATGCATGCGTTCAGCCATTAGGTTATGTTTCGAATGACGATGACTGCAATGATGAAGACCCGGCCAACACGGGCTTTGCAATACTTCTCGAGGAAGAATCGGGCATTGCCAATGATGGCATGATTTGTCAGGGAGCTGAAGTCACCCTTACCGCCCAGATAGCAGCTAGCTCTTACTTGTGGAGCAATGGCGCGACTACGCCTTCCGTTTTGGTAACACCAACATCAACCTCTTCATATAGTGTAACCGTGACCTTTGCAACCGGGTGTTCAGCAGTAAAAGCAGACACCATAAATGTGGAAGGCAACATAGTGAGAGACAGTTCCAACGCAGGCCCTGGTACGCTCAGAAACGTGTTGGGTTGTGCTTTGGATGGCACCAATATTGGTTATGATTATCCAGCAATAAAAAGCAGTGTTTTAACAGCCCCTATTTTGATTGATAAAAATGTAACCATCACAGGCCAACCGGGAGATGCAGCTGAAATCAAATTGTCAAATGCCAATGGCCTGGTTTTTATACAGGTACTTGCAGGCAAAACGCTGGGTCTGGATAACATTGACATTAAGGTACCAGGTACTGGTGGCAATGCGATCTTTTTCGGAGCAGGAAAAGTGGAGATATTTTCATCTACTGTGATAGGGAAATATTAAAAATACTAAATGAATCTATTAATATATCAACCATTTGATATGTAATAAAGATCTAATATGACTATATTTGACCTATCAAATAAAATAGACAAATACCACCTTGGTTTATAAAGCAATTTATATGCACAACTTTAGCAAGACCCTTATTTTCTTTCTCACACTGGTGGTTTTTATACCTTCTATGGCGGTTGGTCAGAGTGGTCAGATTTCCGGAGATCCTATTGACCCGTTGACCACAATGCAAATACCTAAGAGGTCACAAATTAATAATGCATCTTCCAGGCCCAATGCTTCTGCAGGCGGAGAAAGAGCCATGATGGTGGGGCCTGTTTTACACGATCAAAGCGAATTGGTGAATTATCCCGCTCAGGGCTTTGGTGGTGCCGACGCCAGCGGTACAACGGGCAATCTTTTTGGTTATACTTCAAGCACTTCTTCTAATATACGTACTGCAGATGACATTGTAGTGCCACCCGGAGAAAAGTGGTTGATAGATTCCATTGAATTTATTCATTATCAAACCGGTTCAGGTACAGCTTCAACAATTAATGATATGCGAATGCAAATCATAAAAGGTAGTACACCAGTGACTGCATCCGTAGTCTATGGAGATTTAACAACCAATAGACTACATCTTTCTTCATTTACGGGAATTTACCGGGTACAACCACCTACTTTTACGGCAGTCACACGCCCCGTAATGAAATCATCTGTTGTCACCTCAGGCTTGACACTTTCTGCAGGTACCTACTGGATTGAATACATGGCAGGAGGCACACTTACCTCTGGTCCATTTGTGCCGCAAAGAACATTGGGCACAACACATATAAGTACGGGCAACGGTTATCAATACAACGGAGGATGGGTTATGGTAACAGAGCTCAACACCACAGGATCCAACCCTCAGCCAAAGGGTTTTCCACTTATTGTTTATGGCGTTTCTGCTGAAGACAAAGCGGCAGAAGTCAATGGAATTAAATACAATACATTGCAGGATGCTATAAATGCAGCAACCATGGATGGTACTGTAGTCACTTTGCTCAAAGATGTTGACGAAGCTTCTGCGAGTATTGGTCCTTTTTCGATCATTATAGATGGTGATATATATGGTTGCAAACTCAATCAGCTAAACATAACCAACGGGAAGTATTTGAAGTGGATTCAAAACACACTTATGGTCACAGGATCGATCAACAACAACAGCAGCGGCATACTGTGGAACAATGCCATTGTGACTTGCTCCAATTTTATCAATACAGGAATTTATAAGGGTACAGGAAATTTCAATGGCAACCTTGCCAACAACAATTTGATTTTACCTGGTAATTAACCGATTTTTACAACCCAGACAAAATAATCGGGATTATTTAAAAGATGTCCAAAGGTAGTCGTACCTGAATTGGGATTAACTCAATCTTTTCCCCGAACAGCCCTCAATATTTCTCTAAGGTCTATGTATTTACTAAGAAAAAGTACAGAAACAACAGTAATGCTTATGAGCACCAATTCAAATAGCCAGTGAAGATCGACCCAGGCATTAAAGGCATAGAAGATTACAAAAAGAATGATCATGGCCAAGATGCTTTTGAAAAGAATCGAAACATCGTTGTGAATGAGTCCGTTTTTTGAACAAATCACCACCATGCCCAGCAGGATGTAAGTCCATGTTAAAACAGCCACCGCCGCGGCAGCAATGATGCCATAGATGGGAATCAAGAAGAAATTGCCTGTTACATAAATAACCACTGCACTTAAATAGAGCAGGTTGTATTCCCTAATCTTTCGGGAGGCTAAAATGAGGGGGCCAAACACATTGGAGATAGCCGCAGGTATAACAGCGAGGATGAGCAAACGCATAGAAGGCACCCCTGCAGCGTACGCATCACCGTAAAAGACCTCAAAAACTTTATCAGCATAAAAATAAAATGCACCACCGATCATGAGACTCATTACAAATAGGATGCGAAATGCAACGCTGAATACTTCCTGGGTGTCTTCATTTTCAGCCAGCAATCTGGAAAACATAGGTAACAATAAGGCCGCAAAAATATATCCAAACATATTGGCTGCATCCAAAAACCGATAGCCGGCACTGTACACCCCTGCCTGGTATTTACCATCGGGCAACAGTCTTTCGATGAAAACACCATCGGCCCGCATGATGACTGCTGTCAATAAAATTATAATGGCATAAGGCAAACACGAGATTAAAAATTTTGCTGTATACTTCCAGTCAAATTGAGGTTTGAAGCTGGCTCCGAATTTGCCGAGAAAGTAACCGGCCCAAAGCACACAAGCCGTGTAACAAGCCACCTGAACCCAAACAAAAGTGCTAATGTCGAAATGAAAGCCGGCTAAAAACATACCGCCCAAAACAAGGATCAGCAAAAGCCTGTCCATAGCACTTAGCCAGGTATCGGTTCGGTAGCTTCCCATGCCCGACAACATGGAGCGGAACAAAACAAAGAGGGTACTGAGCCACAAAGTAACAGCTATACCTACAAGATATAACAAGGAGATGCCCCTGTGTCCGATCACATACGCCATGATCAAAGACGAAAGTGTAAGCAGGAGCAAGAGCACATACTTCATGCCCATCAGACGGGGAAAGTGATAACCAAATTGTTCCCGATTTTGGGCTACAAAGATGGTGTTGTAGTTTTGGATGCCAGGGTCATTGATGAACTGGTGTAAAAAAACCAGGCCATAGAGGCTAAAATAAAGTCCATACGATTCCGGCCCCGTGATGTTTTGTACCTTTGTTTCGATGCCAAAAATGTAAAATGGCTTGATCAGGAGGTTGATGATCAGGAGAAAAAAAATATTATATGCAAACTCTTTTTTCAAGGGGCGAAATGAAGCGCAAAAGTAAAAATAACTATGCAATTGGTTGAATTTACTTCTCAGGGCATGTATTGCCCTCCTGCGGACGTGTACATTGATCCACATCGTGCTGTAAATAAGGCAATTGTCACCCATGCGCACTCAGACCATGCCCGTCCAGGCCATAGGAGCTACCTATGCACCCATACCAGCCTGCCGCTGATCAGGCTGCGTTTGGGCAGGCATATTCAGGCCAGTTCCTATGACTTTGGAGAAAAATTTTCCATTAATGGAGTAGAATTCACCTTTTTCCCGGCAGGACACGTAGTGGGCAGTGCACAATTGCGCATCAGCTTCAAAGGAGAAGTGTGGGTAGTCAGCGGTGATTATAAGAGACACCCCGATGGCCTTGCCGAACCATTTGAAGTGGTACCTTGTCATTGTTTCATCACTGAATCCACCTTTGGCTTACCCATTTATCAATGGCAGCCACCCCATATCATCTTTGAAGAAATGAAGCAATGGTGGAACGAAAACAGCAAAATGGGCAAGCCATCATTGGTGAGTGCTTATTCATTGGGCAAGGCACAGCGTTTGATCTATCACCTTGCCGATGCAGGAATAGGGCCTGTTTATGCGCACAGTACCATTCTCAAAACCAATGAGGTCATCCAAAAAATGGGCTTCGATCTACCAACTGTCAAAGGCATACCCGCCAAATGGAAAGACAAAGAATGGGAAGGTGCACTGATCTTTAGCGCCAGCCTTTCTACCGGACCATGGGCAGGTAAAATAGCACCCTGGCAACGTGGCGAAGCATCGGGTTGGATGGCACTCAAAAAATTCAGAGACCGCCATGGAGGAGCCTGCTTTACCCTTTCAGACCATGCCGATTGGCAAGGCATACTCACCACCATAAAAGAAACGGGAGCACAAAAAGTATTTACCATGCACGGTTATGATCAGGCTTTAGCTCAATGGCTGTGTACGCAAGGCTACGATGCTGCAGCAGCAGTGTACGGGTAACGGCAAACGGTAAACGGCAAACGGCAAACGGACTACGGCAAACGGACTACGGTAAGCGGTCGACGGTCAGCGGTAAGCCGTTGCCGGACAGCGGTAAGCGGTCGACAGACAGCGGT
>CALMWS010000247.1 GCA_937870795.1 uncultured Bacteroidota bacterium
ATGGCAGAGGATTGATCTGCACACCTATAGAAGAGCAAAGGGCCAGAGAGCTTGAATTGGATCTCATGGTCAGAGAAAATACGGCCATGCACCATACAGCATTTACCATTAGTATAGATTTGTTGGGACATGGTTGCACCACCGGTATTTCGGCTTATGATCGAGCTACCGGAATAAAAGCTATTACCAACCCGGAGATAGTGGCAAAAGACTTTGCCAGGCCAGGACATATTTTCCCACTGGTTGCAAAACAAGGAGGTGTTTTAAGAAGGACAGGGCATACAGAAGCAGCAGTAGATTTGGCAAGGATGGCCGGTTTTTATCCTGCCGGTGTTTTGGTAGAAATATTGAATGAAGATGGAACAATGGCCAGGCTTCCTCAATTGATTAAGGTAGCAAAAAAATTTGATATGAAGATTATCAGCATCAAAGACCTGGTAGCCTACAGGATGAAGACGGAAAGCCTTGTTCAGAAAGAGATGCAAACCACGATCGATACCCAATATGGAACATTTAAAGTAACCGCCTACAAGCAATTAACCAGTGGAGATATTCACATTGCACTCCACATGGGTGAAATTGACCCTACTTTCCCAACCCTGGTTCGTGTTCATTCCAATGCAGAAACTGGTGATATTCTGGGCATGTTATTTGACGGATATACAGAAACCCTTAGTAAATCATTGAAAATGATTGCAGCCGGGCAAAATGGAGTGCTTTTATACATGAGACATGGCGAAAAAAATGAAGAACTCATGAACAAATTAAAGCAGCTCGATACAGATCCGTACAACAATCCTTTGCCTTCTGAAGAACAGAGGGATTTTGGTGTTGGGGCTCAAATTTTGAGAGATCTGGGGGTTAAAAAAATAAGGTTGATCTCCAATCATCCTAAAAAAAGAGTAGGCTTAATTGGATATGGCCTCGAAATCACTGAAAACGTATTTTTAGATTAATAAAACCAAAACCAAATTTAAATCATGAATCTTTTCATTTTACAGGCAGGCGGTAGTTCTATGACATCACTTCTCATGATGGGTGTATTGTTTGTCATTATGTATTTTTTCTTTCTCAGACCACAAATAAAGCGTCAGAAAGAGCAAAACCAATTTCAACTTGGCTTGAAAAAAGGCGATGAAGTAGTTACTGCCAGTGGCATCATCGGTCAGATTACAAAAGTGGATGAGCACGAAATAACACTTCAGGTTGACCCAAAAACATTCCTTAGATTTACAAAAGGTGCCATTAGCAAAGAAATGACCGATTCATTTTCAAAGCTGCCAAAAGCAAGTCAGAGCTAAAATTTTAAATTTTGATTGCCCCTCCCTGGCAAAGTATATGGGTTAATCTTAGTGCGGATTTATAACACTTCCAGGAAATAGACGTCGGTATCGTTTCTGTGGATTCCTCTGGCTTCAAAAGCCCCTCCTTCTGTTTCACATACTTCAATGAAGTCGAAAACAGTACATGCTTTGGGAAGCCCTGAAAATATAAGGGTAAAATGATATCGTTCCCCAGGGAAAATAGGCATCCAGTTGGGGTATAAACAGATATTTTCTATATGAACAAGTTCGCTTCTGTGATCTGAATGTTGATCATAAAGGTAGGTTGTGGGCCAGATCCTTATGTTCATGAAGCTGTGAGCCGGAGCATTGTAGAGGATGTGCAAAACCACCTGACCCATCTCTTCAGTTTCATTACTCAGTTCTGCAAGAATGGATGGATCTATTTGTACCGTAGGCTCAGTGAGAATGTGAAGACTCATGCAGGGTCAAATTTTTGGAAGATATCGGGTCTTCTTTCCCGGGTGCGTTGGATAGACATTTCAGTTCGCCACTCATCAATGTTTGCATCGTTGCCGCTGAGCAACACATCCGGGACTTTTAATCCTTTAAATTCTGCAGGTCTTGTGTAAATTGGAGGGGCAAGTAAATCATCCTGAAATGAATCCAAAAGGGCAGAAGATTCGTCATTGAGCACTCCGGGTATGAGTCGACCAATAGCATCTGTCAATACTGCGGCAGCCAATTCACCACCGGAAAGTACGTAGTCCCCTATGGATATTTCTTTTGTAACGTGAATTTGCCGTATCCTGTCGTCAATGCCTTTGTAATGCCCACAGATGATGATGACATTTTCTTTCAGGGAAAGATGATTGGCAACCGACTGATTGAAGGTAATGCCATCGGGTGTGGTATAAATTACCTCATCATAAGATCTCTGGGCTTTAAGTTCACATATAAGTGAATCCAATGGCTCACACATCATGACCATACCCGCTCCACCGCCATACTGGTAGTCGTCTATTTGTCTGTTTTTACCTACGCCATATGGTCTAAGATCGTGTACCTTTACAAACAACAAGCCCCTTTCCTCAGCCCGTTTTAAAATAGAATGAGAGAAGGGACTTGCCAAAAGTTCCGGTACGGCCGAGATGATATCGATCCGCATGGAATGTTATTATTCGTTTATGCCCAGCAATTCAACTTCAAAAATCAGAGTGGCATATGGAGGGATTGAACCGCCTGCACCTCTCTCACCATAAGCAAGATTGTACGGCAAATAAATTCTCCATTTATCGCCAACACTCATCAATTGGAGTGATTCCTGCCAGCCTTTGATTACCTGGCCAAGGCCAAAACTAATGGGTTCTCCTCTCTGTACACTGGAATCAAATACCTTACCATCAATCAAAGTACCATGGTAATGGGTCTTTACTTTGTCTGAAAGCTTTGGTTTGGGTCCACCGGCAGGCCCGGAAGCCAAAACTTCGTACTGAATGCCGTTGGGAAGGCTGATTACACCCGGTTTTTTTGCATTGGCTGCCAGAAAGTCTGCACCTGCTTTGATCATCATATCCGTTTTAAATTTGTTAATAATGCCTTTTGCTGCTGTGATGTCCATGGTACTTTTACCTGCCATGTACTCATCGATCGCCTTGATAAGCAAGTTTTTGTCGAATTTTTCAAGCCCCGCTTTTTTCATGTCATCCGCAATTGTTACACCCATGGCATATACCATATTGCTGTTGTCGTCTGTCATGTTTTGGGCCAATGCCATTGAGGCAAAAAATAAAAAGGCAGCAGCCAAAAAACTGTCTATTTTCATGTATTTCATTTTAATTGAAGTTTTAACCAAAAGAATTTCAATAATTTAAATTCAAGCCGCAAATATGATACATTCCGATGATATATAACGGCTTTTAATGGTTAAAATTATGATAAGACTTTAGTTTTGCTCGGTATGCATCCTTCCGATGGCGCAACTGACAAATGATTTGGCTTGGTGGAGCAGGTTGTTGTTACCCATTTCAGGATAGCCAAGTGATGCTAATTTTTCAACGAGGATTTCACGCTCTGTGTCTGCATCAATGTGAATGGTAGTCTTGTTTTCTTCGATTTCTACTGACTTAACTCCTTCTAATTTCTGGATGGATTGACGAATTGTATTCATACAACCACCACACTTTATATTTTCAACTTCAATATGGTGAACCATGGACTTTTATCTTCTTAACAATCTAACCAACATATTGGTTCACATTGTGCCATGAACCTCCATTAACTACATTGTTAAAGCCATTTTGCTCCAATAAAGCTTTGGCCATGCTACTGCGGTTACCACTTCTGCAGAAAACGACGATTGTTTCTTTTCCCCTAAATTTTGACAAATTAGAGGCCAGGGTGTCCAATGGAATATTGACTGAGCCCTTTACATGACCTGATGAATATTCTGCCTTGCTTCTAACATCCACAAGGAATGCACCACCTTGAATCAAGGCAGCCAGGTCAACAGAAGGACCACCGCCAAAAAGTTTCTTTAAAAATCCAAACATTATTTTTTGTTGCAAATATAGATGCTAAGAATCGACATATAAGTGACCCAGGTTACATTCACAACGATTTTACAAGGTATTTTCAAATTAATAACATATGGATACATGGAAGGTCTCTTCTAAGGTTTTACTTTTGTGTATGATTTTTAATAAACATGCCAGGGTGGTAATTCAAGACAGAAACAGGGCTCAAAGTAGAGAAGAGGAGCGTGCCAATGCGATTACCCATGCACTTGGTTTGTTGTTTTGCATCATAGCCACTCCTTTTGCTCTTTGGAAGGCTTATCAGCCGGGAAACATGCAGTTTTTTTATGCAACCATTGTCTTTGGCATAGGTATGGTAATGGTCTATTTTTTTTCGTCTACCTATCATTACGTAAAATCACCTGCTACAAAAGCAGTCATGAGAAAATTGGATCACATCAGCATTTATTTTCTCATCGCAGGCACCTATACTCCCCTTATGATCCGATACCTCCCTTCAGAAACCGCTACCATTTTTTTGTGGATAATGTGGGTGATTGTGGCAGTGGGTGTTCTATACAAAATTTTCTTTTTTGATCGTTGGGAATGGCTATCTGTTTTGAGCTATGTGGCACTCGGATGGATGCTGGTTTTTGTGATCAAGCCTTTGTGGCAATCTATGCCTGTTCCAGTGATTACGTGGATTGTTGTGGGTGGAATTTCATACATGACCGGTGTTTATTTTTATCTAAAAGACCATAAACTATATTACCACTCTGTATGGCACCTGTTGGTGCTGTGTGGCACGGTTTTTCACTTTGTCTCTGTTTTTTTATCTTGTTAAAGCAAGGCCATCATCTCACCACCGTGACATCACCTGTGTAGGAAAATTCATAACCATCCCATCTTACTCTAATGTAATAAACATATACACCAGGTACCACTGGTCTGCCATTAAAGCTGCCATCCCATCCTTTGTGGTTTTGAATTTCTTCATCGCCGGAAAGATATATCAAATTGCCCCATCTGTCATAAATTCTGAAATCCAGAATGAATAAGTTCTCAACCGTGGTAATGTGAAAATTGGATTGACCATCAATGTTGGGATCTATAATGTTGGGCAAAATCAAATTGTATGCCTTTCTGCATTGGTCTTCGGGTTTTCTCAAATAAGGCTGCACCACCACACTATCACACCCTAAACTATTGGACAAGAAATAATAAACTGAATCCCTCAACATAGAGTCACATGTAAAAATTACCGGCAGTACAGTAACATCTCTTTCGTAAATATGCCTTTGTTTAATGATGGAATCACAGCCGTAAGTATTTTTAAGATATTGGAATGTGGTTGCGGTATCCTGGATTAAACAAACCGTGTCAAACATGGTTGTGTAATCATCGGCCCGGGCAATCCATTTCACTTTCATAATAGAATCGCAGCCCCAATGATTGGATAGTGAGATTAGAAATGTTGTGTCTTTTGATATATGACACCTGTTCTCAGAAATGAAAAGAGTATCACTTCCTACCCATCTGATATCTTCGTATACTATTGAATCACAACCATAATGATTGACAAAATGGCTTTTAAATAATCCAGATTCACCGATGTTGCAAGTAAATTTTTGCAGATAGGAGGTGTCAGTTTTAAGCAGATTAACCTGGGTAATGATTACAGAATCGCAGCCATAAACATTGGAAAGGGTATGATTGAATACGCCTGTTTCACTCTGAATACAACTGCTTTGGATTAGGTAAGTTGTGTCAGGAGGCAGGTATAAAACGGTTACTTGGGCAAATGAATCACAACCTTTACTGTTTACGAAAGTGGTTTCAAAAACGCCTGCCTCGCTTAAAAGGCATGAGTAGTGGGTCTGGTAAGTTGTATCAGGAGGAGAAAATAGAACCTGCAATTTATGAATAGAGTCGCAGCCATTTGCCGAAATGCTATTGTAAATAAATATACCTATATCTGCCTGGTCGCAACTGAGTTTTGTCGTAAATGTAGTATCCTGGGGTTGGTATATTTTTTTAAAGATGACCAGTGAATCACATCCATATTGGGATTGAAGGTGAAGGGTATCAAGTCCAATGTTTGATTGAAGACATGTAAACTCAATCAATTCTGTTGTATCAGCTTCAATCCATATTTTTTCTTCAATCACCAATGAGTCACAGCCGAATAAGTTTTGATAAGTGTAAGTAGATATTCCTGCATCCCCTGCTACACAAGTGTATTTTTGAATTGTTGTAGTGTCTGACAAACGCAGATACGTGGTTTCAACCAGGGTGCTGTCACAACCAAATTGATTTGATAATACATATATTTTTGTCCCTACTTCAGATGGAAAACAAGAATACAAAGTAAGCGCAGTGGTGTCGGCGGGTATGAATTGTTTTTCTACAATCACAGTGGAATCGCAGCCTCCTTGACCGGTAAGGTGCAAAACCAGGGTAGCCGTATCCTCTAATGAGCAAGTTGTTTGATGAATTTGAGTCGTCAAATTATTTTGATACACTCTGTTTTCAATTACTACAGAATCACAGCCTGCTGAATTCGCGAAATTAGATTGAAATGTTCCGGTCTCAGATAAGATACAAGTAGTGGTATTGATCAAGGTGGTATCTGGTAACAGCAGAATGGTTTCTGTTTGGTTAATAAGTAAGCATCCTTCTGCACTCTGGGTGTTAGAGAATGTTGTTCCCGCTTCTGAAGCATTGCAGGTGTATTGAAGGGTCAATATCGTATCCTTATCTATGCGCTTCAAATAGGAAACGATGAGACTATCACATCCCGATTTATTCTTAAGCTTCTGTTGTAGTGTGTCGTTTGTAAAATACCATTGATTGGACACCAATACGCTATCACCTTCACAAAAGGAGTAATTAAATCGGGTGGTATCTCTGGGAGCTACTTTTATTGGGTAAGATGCCAATTCTGAAATGGCGCATTGTGTTTCTTCCGTTCCAATGACAACAATATCGATGATCTGATTTTGATTGGCCTTAATTTTAAAGTGGTGACCAGAGGTAATTCCGCTATAACTCCATTCAGTTCCTATTGAAGATTGAAGCGTAATGTCGAAGGGTTGAGACAGTTGGGAATTGATTTTGATATCTACGCTATCTCCTGCACAAACTAAAGCTGGAATTACCAAGGAAGTAAGCTTGGACGGAAGAAAATCTACTGCAACTTCGTCATAACCTGGACATCTACTTGGATGACTTACTGTAACAGCGTAAATTCCAGGTTCAGTCACAAAAGTGAAGGAAGTTGTTTCACCCGTATTCCAAAGATAACTGGCTCCGGGATAGTAGGCATCCAACAAATAGGTAATGCCCTGGCAAAGTGTGGTATCAGGACCTAAATCGATATCCAGCTTTGTTAATTCCTGTACTTCAAGGTAGGCAAATGCATCATTGGAAGGAGTGCCGGTAATGGTTATGCCATTTACTTTGATTTTTCTCTGGCCTGGACTTAATGGATCCGCATCGTTGTAGTATAAAATAGATTTTAAAGCGTTTTCAAAACTTGTTGTAGTGGCATTGCCGGTATTGGTGAGGGTAATGGATTGAGAACCGGAGCCTGTGACATTGATAAATGGAACGTTTCCTTCAAATTTGAGGTATTCTGCCAAGCCATCCAAAATTCCATCTTCCAGTGTGATTGTTATAGATAAAATTTTAATGTCCGAAGTTATTTTGACATCCTGATCACAAATTGGTATGCCATCAGAGGTGTTGCAATTGTATATAGGACCATTAAAATCATACTCATCTGCTCCGCTGCTATTATCGTCATCCAGATCAATAATAAAGGGACATTGGGTCGCCGGATCAAATTCAGACAGGGTGGCAAAATCAAAAATGTACTGTCCGGGGCTGCATATCAATGTTTCTTCCTGGGTATCTGGATTGATTTGGAAAAACTGCCCATCCAGGTCGGAACCTAGTAAAGAATTACAATAACCAGGCAATACAGTCAAAGCAGGGTAATTTCCACAATGAAAAACAAAAGTGCTTGCTAATGGATTGCCAATATTTACGATGTATAAACCATCATCAGAAACGCAATAAAGTTGTCCGTTAAAAAACACCAAATCACTTCCTGCCCAAAAATTTAATGGACCCAGGTTGGTGGAGGTAGATGAAGCCGGGTCAATTTCAATCAAACTCTGGGGCAGGGGATTGTTGCTAATTCCGTACAAAATGTTATCTGGTGAACAGACCAGGCCATTTATATTAAATACATTGGTAGAAAACAATGGGGTGCACAAACCATTGTTTGGATTGATGGTATAAAGTAAACCGGCCCCCTGAGCGTATAATATACCATCCGGGCAAATGGCAAGATTGTGAAAAAGTATGGGCAAACCACTGACAATATCTATTAGGGGACCCACTGTTGATACAGTACATTGCCCGTTGACTATTGTAATTTCTGTCAGATATCCTACTCCTGAACCTCCAGTAATGCCATAAATGATTTGACTTTTTGACGAAAAACTACACAAAAGGAACAAAGTTGTAACAAGCACAAGAATGCTGCTCCTCTGTTTTATTGAAGATTTTTCATTAGACATGGCCAACTATGAGTTGTGTTTGAACCCACTAATATATGAAATCGGACGAAATCTTCGGAATAAAATTATACAAAAATGAAATTTATGACAAGATGTGCTGTAAAATTATAGATTTTATGGTATAAAATTTTATTTCTTTCCAATCCTTGCACCAAAAATGTTGAATGAGAGATTGGATATTAGGCTGTTGAGAAATAACAATAACTTCATTAATTTTCCTGAAAAAAAGGGATAAACCTAAAACCAAAATCCAAGGCTTGCAGAAAATCCTGAATTCCCCGAACTGAGAAAGCCAAGATCCTGACCTAGCTCGTCGGTAAGCTTAAATTCTTCATGGGTTTTAAAGCCATACAAATAGTTCAACCAATATTTAAAACAGTCGGGCTATTTGTCTAAAAAATAAAAATTTCCTTTAGCCACAAGGATTAATTATTTTCCTGTTTATTAGTGAAGAATGACTAGTTTATGAACCGCACCGTGATTGATTTTTACAAAATACAAGCCGTTCGCCAATGTGCTCACGTCACAATGATTGAAAGCTTCACCTGCAAATTGTAAGCAAATTTTACCTGATACATCACTGATTTGAACATGTTGAACTCTGTCCGCAAATTCAATTTCCCGATTGGCGGGATTGGGATAGAGTTTGAAGTCTCCACCGCTTACCAGTTCAGGAGTAGAAGCCGGCATTTGGGTAATACCTGGCCTATGTGTCATCAATACTCCCCTCATAATCTCTACTTGGCCTTTTGTAAAGGTGTTCTGGCATGTTTCGAGAGAGTAATCCATGTAGTTTTCAATCATGTCGGGCAAATCTCCACTTACATTTTGTTCGCAAGTATTTTGGTTTTCATTACAATTAAACTGACTTTGCATGCCTTGGGCAGGAGTATCATCCACGCCGTCGGAGCCGGTGCAATCCGGTCCAAAAATTCCTGCGTCACCTGATATGTGTCGTAAGCCAAGATAGTGACCTACTTCGTGCACACAGGTTCTCCCCCTCATGGGTATACTTCCTATGCCTTTCACATCAAAACTGCCAATGCCAATGGCTTTGTAGTGCAAAACTACACCATCGAGATTCTTACTCTCCGCAGCAGAACCAGCAGGCCAGTTATCAAGATCGTCGGGAGGGTAAGCATAACCGAGGATCGGACTCTCTTGCCCAAAAAACACCAGCGGTTTGATATTGCAAATCCAAATATTGAGGAAATGATCGGGGTCAACCGCATCGCTGCCCCCTTTGCTGCTTTGTTTTACATGGTCGGGCAGCGACGATAAACTGGGTTGGAAAATCGCATCCGTTTGCACCCTCCTGATTTCAACGAGGTTGAAAAAAATATTTGCTTTTCCGGCAACGGGCTTAAACTCGTTGCGCAGGTTTACTGTATCAGCATTAAGCCTGGAATAGTTGTCGTTGAGAATTTTCATTTGCTCCTGAATTTTGGCATCTGAAAGGTTCTCTTCTGCATTCTTATAAACAATATGAATGACTACATTAACGTCAATTTTATCTTCTCTTACCGAAAGATTATGCTTGCCTAGAAATTCCAATTGTCGGTACAAAGCTTCTTTGAAACCAGGATTTTTTTCTTCTTTCAGGTGTAAGACATGGTCGTAAAGACAGGGTTGTAAAACCTGACCATTAACCCATTTTGGAAACACAAGACATAGAAGCAGGAAAAGTATACGATGCATGGTAAAAGTCGTTTTACAAATAATTAAATGGATAGACTTTGTTTTCGATTTTCCTTTAAACAATAAC
The DNA here is from genome assembly GCA_937870795.1 of uncultured Bacteroidota bacterium. Taxonomy (GTDB): domain Bacteria; phylum Bacteroidota; class Bacteroidia; order Chitinophagales; family Saprospiraceae; genus JADKBO01. Next base: position 10,151 of record CALMWS010000247.1, read on the forward strand.
TCAAAGAAAACCTATGAAAATTGAAATTACAGTAAATAACAACAACTGTTTTCTAAATCTACTGAAATTCATGAAAAATCCCGCGAAATTGTCTTTCCCGCTTACAAATCGCATTGAATCAGTGCAAACCATCCTTTCTGTTTTGCTTAATTTGTTGGGCTCATACTTTAAATATGATGGATGATTTCTATAAAAAAAAGCAGCACCGGATTGCTTGAACCGGTGCTGCTTTCAATCAATTTCCAGGGGCAACTTTTCCGTAATTGGTTAGCTTACCGCTTAGGTTTAAGTTGCCTTTGAGTGTTCCATTGTTGATGATATCCCCGGTAATAGGGGAGATGGCCATAAAGACCTCTCCCTGCATGATGTGGATGGTAATATCCGGATCATTCAGGGGTGGAATACAACCATATAACCAGTTTTCAGCAAGAGCAGGGTTGGTAGGATCAACCGTGCTTTCGCCAATAAACATAAAATTAGGATATGGGCATCCTACATCTGCTCCTACAACAAAGGTAAAGGGTATTTCTCCACAACTATTACTCTCTAACGTGATGGTAGCATCTTTAGCTCCCGACAAAGCAGAGACAAAGTTAATGGTAAGAATTGTCTGTTGTCCGGGTAGCAAGTTGGCGGTGGGCAATGGTAATACAACGAATTCAGGGTCATCAGAAACAGCGCTCGTGATCAACAGCGGTAAAGTGCCATTGTTTTTAAGCGTATAATTTCTAGTGATGGACACATTGGGTAAAACCTGTCCCATCAGGGTACTATCACTTAGCGTTGGGTTGAAATCCCCGTTGGCAATTTCAGTCATGTTTCCAAATAGGTCAAGATCTGGGTGTTGAACATTCACGGTAAATGTTACAGGAGCAGCACTGTTGGTGCCATCGGTTCCGGTAAGCAAAACATTGGTGATGCCGTAGTTGAAACTTATGTTTCCGCTTGAGGTTCCACCGGCAATGTTGCTTCCGCTACCGGAGGTAGCTCCACTCAAAACATAGGACCATGTTGCTCCCGGACAATTGTCATTGATGGGATCGGAAATGACGTAATCAACCGTGCATATATTTCCAAGCGTACTGAAGATTTGATTACCGGGATTGACCAAAACAGGTAGCTGGTTGTCGTTGACCGTAACTGTAAAAGTTTCAGCAATGGCCTGGTTTCCTGAAGCATCCTGGGCTGTTAGCAAAACAGTCGTTACGCCTTTGTTAAAGGACAGGGTGCCACTGTCGGAACCATCGCTTATTCCTGTCACCAACGCTACTGTTGCCCCTGAAAGTTCGTATGACCAGGTAGCTCCGGTGCAGTTGTCAGAAACAGGATCAGTAATGGAATAACTGGCAGCACAGGTATTGGTTATGACATTAAATACTTGATTACCCGGGCTTGTCAGTACCGGCAATTGATTGTCTGTGACAGTAATGACTTGTATGCAGGAATTTGTGTTTCCACTGCCATCAGTCACGGTCCAGGTAACGTTGGTGGTACCTTTATAGTAAGTAGAAGGAGCATTATTGGCAATGGCCAATGAGCCGCCATACCCATTTGTGAAGTTCTTTAGACAACCATTGTTGAGAACAAAACTATTGAGCATTGCATTACTCGATCCTCCTGCCGGAGCCATGTCTAAGGCGTGCGTAATAGTGGTATTGTTGCCGCATGCCACACCTTGGTTGAAGGGGAAATAGACTTGCAAACCTGGCTCATTTCCACTTAATTGGACATTCATTTCTGCCATTATTTGGGAAGGGGTTTTGGCTATGCTCCAGATTCGCAGTTCATCAAAAATGGCATTTGCATCCGGATCTCCGGTTCCCCAATTGCTTCTTCCAATATAATTGAGGTTTCTTACCACATTGACAGGTGTTGGAAATGACCCTGATCCACGGGCAACCCCATTGATAAAAATGGTTCCGGTACCACCGGAGAAGGTAGCAGCCACATGTGACCATTGGTTCAGGGGCAACTGATTGGTAGCAGCAATTTGCACACCTTCTATGTATAAGCCTGGTTGGCCTGTAGTGCCAAATGAGTATGCCAGGAGTACATTGTTCGATCCGGCTCCATTGCCAAAATCTATGATCCTCGACCAATTGGAATAAGCACGTGGGTATACCCAACATTCAATGGTGAAAGCGCCGTTAAAATATACACCGGCGGGCAGGGTAGCATAATTGGGGGTGCCATTAAAGTCTAAGCCATTTCCAAAGTTGTTGCTGCAGTTGTCAGATACGGTTGGTGCCAGTAAGGTAGTCACACCAGTGCACTGGTCTGGATTGGTGTTGATGGTCACCGCGGCAGGGCAAGTGATGGACGGTGCTTCTGTGTCATTGACTAAGATGGTAAAGGAGCAGGTAGGTGCACCACATACATTGGTAGCGGTTACTACCACCTGTGTAGTACCTTTATTGAAGGCAGATCCGGTTCCGGTACCATTGCCACTGCCAAGGGTGGCTCCAGTAAAAACATATGTGTAAGCAGGTGCCGGAGACCCGGAACTAGCGGCGGCGTAATTTACTACGGCGCTGCAATTGCCCATATCGGTAATCGTGTTTATGTTTATCGGACATGTGGTGAATACAGGGGCTACACAAGTACCGGTACCCTGGATGTTGACATTGTAATCACTTTCATCACAATCATCATTCTGTATGTGCATCACTGCCGATCTCAAACCTACATTTCCTGGTTGGAATTTAATTACAAAGGTAGTGCTTGCACCTGCTGCCACCACTGATGCCGGGGCAGTCACAAGACTGAAATCCGAAGCATGGGTTCCGCTAAAGTTAACCCCGCTTATGTTTAGCGGTAAATTGCCCGTGTTGGATAGGGTGTAAGTGACTGTTTTCATCGTAGTCACCCCTCCAAAATCGGTACTGTCTGCCACAGCTGGGCTGCTGTCTCCATCAGTGATAGATAAGATTGGATTGCCCCCCTTAAGATCTATTTCAGGTGCAGGGGAATAGGATGAAGTTACTTCGGTAATTCCAGATCCTGATGTATAATTGCTGGTTGAGCCATTCAAAGCAAACAAAGCCAATGTACCATTATGTAATGCTGCATTGGCAACATCCGGTACTGTGGTTAGCGATGAATTGGCAGCTCCCACAAAACCCTGGTTAAACTTCCAATATATTTCGAGACATGGAGACATGTTGGTTAATTCTGTATTGTAGGAAGCCAAAATTTGGGCATCTGATCGTTGCTCATTCCACAATCGGATTTCATCCATGGCACCTGTGTATGGGTAGCCTTTTGGCGTATTGCCGGCTACCAGTGCGCCTGTAACAGGTGTGCCGGCAAATCCTGTAAATGTAGCATTAGGGGTTGGAAGGCCGTTTTTATAAGCCCTGAATGTACTGACGCCATCGTACGTAATGGCAAAATGTTCCCATACGTTTCCGGAAGTGCTTACCGTTGCTCCTGTATTATAGTCGCCTACAAAATCTTTCCTTAATACAAAGTTGCCACCGGAGAATAGAACCAAATAAGGATTCACACCTATGGGAAAACAAAAACTGGATTCATTTTTAGCCCAGAATTCAAGCGTGAATGGTTTTGAACCCATGACCGAAACCGATGGAGATGAAACACTTTCTCCTCCCACAAAATGGATCGCTTTTGCGGCGGCAGCACTTGTCTGTACAATAAAACTATAAGCAGGCTCGTCGCAGTCTGTGCTATTGACTATTATGGTTGATGTTTGATTGCCAGTAGTAACAGGATTGTAGGTAATGGTAAATGCAGCAGTTCCACTGGAGGGAACACTACCGGGAATATTGCTGATCACAAAAGCAGGGTTACTCGTTGAAATGCTCGAGATTCCAAGCACGCTGGAGCCTGAATTCTGAATGGTGAAGTTTCGGCTAAATGTACCGTTAAAATCTGTGAAATCGTTTGTTGAAGGGGTGATGTCTCCATTGTTTATGTTTACCAGAGGAGAGCCTCCTTGCACATTGACTTCCGGTGCAACGATGGAGGCAGGGCAATTCGTTCCTGTAACGACGCCGCCTGGGGCGCTCCAGTTGGATGTGACACCACTAAGTGCAAAGTTGATAAGTGTGCCGTTGTTGGCCCCACTCGAGGCATCAACCAGTGTTGTCACACCACTGTTGTTTTCATTGGCAAAACCATGGTTAAATTTATAGTATGCCATCAGACCACTTTCTGAGCCGGTCAATTCGCAATTCCGCAATTGACTGATTTCTTCACAAGTTCTCGCAGTGTTCCATATTTGTAGATTATCCACTTCGCCTTTGAACCAATTAGAGATATTAGACCTGGAGCCAATGTAGAGGGGATCTGTATTGGCAGTAGTTCCTGAGGTCAAATCAAGTGTGGTGCTATTGAGTACACCATCTACATATAAATAAAGTGATGCGCCTTCCTTAATGAAAGCAATATGATGCCAGGTGTCATCATTCAGAGCAACTGTAGAAGTAACAATTGGTTGTGTGCTTCCATTCCATCGCGCCGCCCAGACTTTTCCATTATTACTACCTCCAGCAGTATGGTTATAGTAACGAATCACGTAAGGGTAGCCTATTCCGGAGCCTACCTTTTCTAAAATAGAATTATCTATTGCTCCTGTATTGGGTTGCAGCGTAGAAGGAATTTTGACAAATAGAGATACAGTAAAATTATCATTGGTGTTAAAGTTGATGCGGGATGAATGGGGAATGGTCACGTTATCATTCACTCCATCAAAATTCAGTGCGGCGCCCGGCGTAACACCCTTGCCTTGTATAGAGAATTGGTATGATGATTCGTCACAATCGTTGCTGCTAATGGTTATAGTACTGTTTTGGATTCCTGTAGCGGTGGGTGAAAATGTTATGGTTATTACTGCTGACCCATTGGCAGCAATTGTTGATGGCACCCCGGTTACTACAAAAAGATTGTTGGATGAGGTAATACTGTTGATCGTCAATGCCGAAATCCCCGTGTTTTGAATGGTAAATGAAGTCGCCAGATTTCCATTGACTGGAACAAATCCAAAATCGGTACTGTCCGAAACAGAAGGTGTTATATCACCATTGAGAATGGTAGTTAAGGGCGATCCTCCCTGCACATTGATTTCAGGTTTACTCACGGGTGAACAATTAACCCCTACGGCAACCTGTCCGGGAGCGATCCAATTGGAAGATGCACCTGTCAATGCAAAACTCTGAAGTGTGCCATTGTTGCTACCTGTTGTACTGATTAGGGAGGTGACAGCACTGTTGTCTTCATTGGCGTAGCCTTGATTGCATTTATAGTATGCTATCAATCCACTCTCATTACCGAGCAATTCGCAGTTGCGCAATTGATAAATCTCGTCACAGCTGCGGGCTGTTGTCCATATTCTTAAATCGTCCAGAGAACCTTTGAAAAACCTCCTGGTGCCGTATGAACCATCGGTATTGTGCCTGCCAATTTGCATGACTCCGCTGGTGGCATTATTGTTCACATTGAAGTCATCGATCACACTGCCATCGACATAAGTTTTGATGTTTGTAGCAGTGTAAACCACAGCCACATGATACCAGGTACCGGGTATGAAATTGAAGTTGATGGATCGGAAGCCGTTATGGTATTCAAGCGATATTCCGGAAGAAGAAGAAGTTACATTCACACCAAAGCCGCGACCATATGCACCCGGGATGTCAGTGCTAAACACATTGTTGGGAAACTGACTATAAAGGGTTCCATCTGTCCTTAGTTCTGGTCTGACCCATGCCTCGAGGGTAGTCTGTAGCTGACTTGCTAAAAATGCTGTGGAAAATGATACATAGTCGTCTACACCATCAAAGTCAAGGGCTTGTGCCTGAATTACAGCTTTGCCTGTTATAGCAAAATCATAACTACTTTCGTCGCAATCATTGTTTGTAATGGTAATGGTTCCATTTTCTGTACCAATGCCGGTAGGGGTAAAAGTAACACTAAAGCTGGCAGAACTATTGGGAGCAACAGAGGCAGGTATGCCACTGATGCTGTACTTTGCATTGGAACTGGCTATACTGGTTATATTAAGTACCGAATTTCCAGTATTCTGTATCGTAAAATTATGGGTCAGATCACCGCCAACTACTACGTTACCAAAATCGGTGAAATCTGCCACAGAAGGACTGGTGTCGCCATCATTAATAGGATTGCCATTTCCTGAAAGTTCAATTTCAACACCCGGTATAGACAGATCTCCGGTTACACAACCAGGTATGGAGGCTGATAGCGGTGTGGTAGTAATATTTGAACCCATATTAGGGTTGTTGCAACCACCGGGACCTGATGATGAACCCCACCAGTTGTTGGTTGCATCTATAGCCTGGATTGGACTGGTTGCATTGTTGATGGCTGTAGTATTTAGCCAAATGGCATTGTTGTTGATGGTCCTTGTATCAGAAGTATTTCCTCCAATTAAGAGACCTGTCGCATTGTCCTTGATGTTGTTGCAAGTAATGTTGAATAGGGGCGAAGAGCCACTGCCTGTTATAATTACGCCGTAGTCACGATTTATAATTTGATTGTTGGTAATGTTTGTATTACTGCAATTGGTGGCATTAATACCGATACCTGATCTTCCGGTTAAAGTCCGGGTTAAATTTACCTTTTCTATGGTTATGTTATTACTATTATTAAGTTCCACAGAAGTGCTGAGATTTCCAAATATGGATCCATTTGGAAGCTGAATGTTGGTGCCCGGCACTGAACCATCTGATATGATTGTGTTTGACATGCCATTTATGTAAAGACCGGTAGTTGGGTTGCCACTGAAAGTGTTGTTATTTACAGTTAAGGAACCGGTTACATTGTTGAAATACAATGGGTAGTTGCCGATGTCACTCAGTGTATTTCCGGTTGCAGTCACACTGCTGCAATTTTGGAATACCAGACCCAGGTTGCGGTTTGAAAAAATACAATTGGTCACTGCCACTGTAGCTACGTTGTTAATTGTCATGAAAGATCCTGAGCCGCTTGACTTTCCTAGATCCAGGTCTGTTACGGTTATATTAGATCCACCCTCAATGGTGATGGTAGTATCAAATTCTTTAAATTGGTTTCCAATCTGAACTTCTCCAGTTGTAGCCCCTATTGTTTTATTGTTAAATCCTCCGGCATACAAACCTGCAGTAGTGCTTCCTCCATAGGTGTTGCCTGTCACATTGAGTGTACCTGAAAGGCCATTTATGTGAATGGCATAGCCTCCTCCGGTGCCAGAATTGGTAAAATCATTACCAGTAACAGTGAGGTTGCTATTGTTGGTTAAAATAGCTCCATATGCCCGATTGGTCAATATATTGTTAGTTAAGTTAACTGTGTTGCTGCCCGCAATATTGACTGCAATACCACCTGCTACAGTGGAACCAAGATCCAAGCCCGTGATTGTGATATTAGAACTACTATTAATTGTTATTGGATTGGAAAACTCTTTTAACTGACTCCCAACCTGGATGTGTCCGGTGCTGGCACTTATGGTTACTCCATTTAGATTATTTCCAAAGATGGCCTGGGTGGTTGCACCTGCAAAAGTATTTCCTGTGGCTGTTAATGTGCCTGTTAAACCATTTAAGTACAATGCATAACCGCCTGACACTCCTGAATTGGTAAAATCATTTCCAGTTATGGATACGTTGGAGCAACTTGAAAGGACAAATCCATAATTTCTATTAGTAATAATATTATTCGAAACAGTAAGATTGTTCACTGAACTTACATTCACCTGACTTCCACCTGCAACCGTTTTACCAAAATCAGCTCCGGTAATTGTGATGTTACTTCCTCCTTGAACGTTAAGAGGTAAAGTCATTTCTTTTAACTGACTTCCAAATTGAAATTCTCCTACCATTGAACCAATGGTAATCCCAGTAGAATTGAGCAGGTTTATGGCTTGGGTTGTCAGCCCCCCATAGGTATTGCCTGTTGCATTAAATGATCCGGTATTGCCATTGAGATAGAGTGCGTAGCCCCCTGATACCCCAGAATCCGTCAGATTGTTGTTGGTTACTACCACATTTGAACAACTTGAAAAAACCAAACCATAATTTCTGTTGGTAATTGTACAATTGGTAACTGTAATGCCACTCACGCTGCCGAGATTGACCTGGGCTCCTCCGCTCGTAGTTCTTCCAAAATCAATGTTCGAAACTGTAATATTGGATCCACTATTTATTTCAAGTGGGAAATAAATTTCTTTCAACTGGCTTCCTACCTGAATATCTCCGGATGTGGCTCCTATGGTTAAGTTGGTGCAAGAATTTAATTTGATGCCATTGCTGGCCCCTGTCATCGTATTTCCGTTAATCGCTGCACTGGTAGTGATGCCTGTAAGCAAGAGAACCCATCCTCCCGAAACACCTGAATTGCTGAAGTCATTACCGGTAATGGTCATCACAGGACATGAATTGCTGATGACGCCAAACTGTCTGTTGGTCATTTTGCAGTTGGTTAGCGTAAAGTTACTACTCAAACCTACTGAGATGGAGGTTCCGGCTGGTGACCCGGTTTTGCTTAGGTCTAAGGCATTAAAAATGAAGGGAGCATTGGCATTGGGCTGGAGGATATTTCCTGACCAGTTAGCTCCTATTGTGATTAAGGGGGCGCCTGCATACCCGGGTTGTGTACTTCCATCTATGCTAAGGCCGCCTGTTAGGACGGGAAGATCAGAAAGCAAATCAATAGACTGGGTGCCACCACCTCCGATATTAAATTCAATCACATCATCACCAGGGTTGGTATTGGCATCCAACATTGCCTGTCGCAATGATCCAGCCCCTGAATCATTGGTGTTGGTTACCGTATATGTGGTCATCATTGCTTTTTTACTGCCAACTCCATGCCTATGACCGGCATGGGCGGGCACATTTAAAATCAGGATGCATGACAAAATGGCAATGCTGTAAGTTATATATCTCATATTTTTGAATATTACAAGGTTTTAAGTTTTTAGATGTTTTTTATGGTTTCTATTCTTTCTTCAATTCGATCGATTTTGGCCTGGTAATAAAACAGGATGCTCAAAGCTAGCACGGCATGTACCAGGAAGATCCAAAGCCAGATGCTTGGCCGGCTTGTTTTTGTAAACATCTTTGTTGCTGTTTCCATTTGGGCTGTAAATTTTGGTCCAGTCTCGGCTTCCAAAAATGTCTTTTACCCTCATTTTATGCAAATCAACAGGCCTTACAAAATCTCTACAAATTTGTTATTGACTATAAATCAGAATTTTACAAACGTAGATGAGCATTTGAAAATGGTGCTTTTGGAAGTGATGGAGTAACTGTTTTCAAGGCTGGAAGGCCAGGTCATTAAATCCAAAAGTGTCCATCGACAGCTGGAACCCGGGCAAATTTTGACATTAACCTTGGTGAGGGAATTGGCAAGAATTAGTTTAACCACTTGAACGAAGATCAATACATGGTGCCGGATCGAATCATTTTTACCTTCGATTCTGGAAGCAAGAAATGTCGGCGAGAGTGTAAAAAATGGTAAGAGTTACTTTCACAATTGATGGGAATTGCAAGATAATTATAAATTACTACAATTAGCTAAGTGTACCGTACTTCTTTCTAAGCCTGTATTTAGTCTGGTAAACGGCTTGTTTGCTAATGCCCAGGTTATTGGCCATTGCCTCCTGACTGAAATTTAGCTTTTCCAGTACCAGCAGTCGGATTTCAGCCGGCGTTATGTCTTCGTATTCTTTTTTAAGACCTGCGATGTAGTCAGGATAAACCCTCTCAAATATGAGTTTAAATTCATGCCAATCCTCATCTTTTAAAATGCTATAGGAACTCAGTTTTTCCAGGTAATTGTTTTTTTCGGCTTCATCTGAAATTTGAATCAGCTCTTTTCTCATGTCTTGCAGAATGTTGGATTTTTCGATCAGGTTTTTGGATAAAACATTGAGTTCGTGTTGGGCATTTTCTAGTTCTCTTTCCTTAATTTTTTTCTTGGCTCGCATGGAGGTGTACAATGAAAAAAATAAGGCTCCGCTCAAAAGTAAGAGCAAAAGGCTTGCGTTCCTGATCCATGTGTTGAGCTGCTTTTCTTTAAGCGTCAGGGACAATTCCGATCTAAGCTGGTTTAGTTTATTCTGGTTCTTCAGGTTTTCCTGTTTTTTAAAATCGTTTTTTCGACTTAGAGAATCTTGCAGCGGGTTTAATTGCTTCTGAAGGTCCACAACTTTTTTCCAATCTCCTTCCTGTTCGGCTAATTTGATTTCATGTTCAAATAAGGGTATCTTTTTAAAATAGGATTCTGAGCGGTCGGCATAAAGACCATGGAGTGCCATGGCCCTGGCCAATAGTAGTTTGGCTTCTGCATATTTTTGGAGTTTGATTTTGATCCCGATCAAAACGATTAAGGCGTCCAATTCAGCCTGTGACCCCAGTTCATATTCACTCGGCTGCCCGCCAATGATCCGATATCCTTCAGTAGCTAAATGTTCACTTTCGTTTGTTTTTCCCAGCTCCAGTTTCATGGAAGCAATGTCAATCTTTACCAAACCTTCCCAAAGTTTAAAGTATTGCACGTCCGTGTGCCCTACTTTTTGGATGTGGTTCATCAGCTTTTGGGCATATTCAAGTCCCTTTTGAATTTCTCCCCGCCTTTGATAAATGCTTTGAATCGCATTTAAGATAATCACGGTAATGTTTCTGTGTGTAGTTAATTCATCCAGGTGTTTTTCGGCTTCCAATAAATACATCAGGGCCTGATCGTACTCTTCCAGTTTTAAAAAGAAAACACCATTGTGGTACAGTAATCTGGAAATCTGAAATGGTTTGAATTTTTCCATTCCCAACCGCTGCATTTTTTGAAATTCATCGATCAGGTAGAGGTAGCATATTTCCATTTTCCCTTTCTTCTTTTGGAACTGAAAATGCTCGTTGTAATGCTCAAAAACCAACAATTCAGGTTGTGCATTGTACTTTTTGGCTTCCTTGATACATTCCTGGTAGAAGGCTTCTTCCTGCTCATCATTCATGTGCAGGTTTGACCTCGCGTTGAGTTTTCTATACAAAAGCCAAACCTTTCCCAGGCCATCTCTTTGATCTTCGCACACTTTTATATATGAATCAAAGTTTTTACTATAAAAAAGGGAATCACTTTTAGACCACTTTCTATTCGAAATGTTCTGCAACAAGACCAATCGACTTTTGCTATCCATATGGCTAAATGCCTCCAGCGATACGGATTCCAATTCAGGTTCTTTTTGGTTCCCTCCGATAGATTGACCATTCAGCACAATAAAGAAAATACTCAAGAGTAAAAGCCATGCAACTCTGACCATATATGGACTGGTTGAATTTAAATTCGTCATTTCCGTTTAACTTTCGGAAATGCCATCAAATAATTTACAATTGCCAAAATAATAATTTGCAACTAAATTAATCCAGACTTCAGATTAATAAATTGTAAATATATTTGAACCATTATGGCATTTTGATTTTTAACACAAGAAAGGTTATTGATATACCAATCTACCAAGTGAGCATATATTTTTGCTTTCACATGGCTTTTACAATGTCCTTTGCTAAAGCAGAATGGTATCTCTCTATGAACCACACATCAAACACCCATCTTCCATGGTACATGTCCATCCTTCAGGCATTTCTTCTACCTTTACATCCATTACCTCCTGTTCAATACCGGGAGCCATGGCTTCGGCTTTTGCCTGAATTCTTTGGTGTTCTGTATTCAACGTAAATTTGATTGGGTCTACCGCGGCTTTACTTCTCAGGTAGTACATTCCAGTTTTTAGTCCTTTTTCCCATGAGTAAAAATGCATTGAGCTCATTTTACCATAATTGGCATTTTCAACGAAAAGGTTTAGGCTTTGACTTTGACAAATGAAGGCACCCCGATCAGCGGCCATGTTGATGATGGCTTTTTGGCTGATTTCATACGCAGTTTTGTAAAGCTCCTTAAGATCCTCTGGCATGCCCTGGATGTGTTGAATAGAGCCGTTGCTGGCCATGAGCATTTGTTTCAATTCTTCACACCACAAGCCACGATCTACCAAATCCTGAAGAAGGTGTTTGTTGACAACAATGAATTCTCCGCTTAAAGTTCTTCTCGTATATAAGTTGCTTGTATAGGGTTCAAAACATTCGTTGTTACCCAAAATTTGCGAGGTACTGGCAGTTGGCATAGGAGCAAGAAGCAGTGAATTTCTGATTCCTTTTTCTTTGATCTTATTCTTCAGGCCATCCCAATCATACCTGTTGGAAGGTGTTACTCCCCACATATCGAACTGCAAGATGCCCTGGCTGGCAGGTGAACCCTGGAAAGTGGTGTATGCGCCTTCTTTTTCTGCAATTTGGCAAGACTCTGTGAGGGAAGCGTGGTATATGGTCTCAAAGATATCCTTGTTCAATTGAGCCGCATCGTCGCTGTCAAAAGGCAAACGCATCATCATGAAAGCATCAGCAAGTCCCTGCACTCCAATGCCAATGGGTCTGTGGCGCATGTTGGAATTGCGTGCTTCTTCGATGGGATAATAGTTGATGTCAATTACCTTATTGAGATTGCGCGTAACCACCCTGGTGATTTCATGCAATTTTTCAAAGTCAAATGTTTTGTTGGTAGCATCCACAAATCTAGGCAAGGCAATGGAAGCAAGATTACATACAGCTACCTCATCGGCAGAGGTATATTCCATGATCTCCGTGCATAGGTTGCTCGACTTGATGGTACCCAGATTTTTCTGGTTGGATTTTTGATTGGCAGCATCCTTGTACAAAATATAAGGAGTACCTGTTTCTATTTGTGAATCCAGGATGGCGAACCATAATTCCTGAGCCTTCACAGTTTGACGGGCTCTGCCTTCCTTTTCATATCGTGTGTACAAAGCTTCAAACTCATCACCATAAACGTCTGGTAAGCCGGGTGCCTCATTAGGACAGAAAAGTGACCAAACGCCATCTTCTTTAACTCTTTTCATAAATAGATCCGGAATCCATAGGGCATAAAATAAATCTCTTGCCCTCATTTCTTCTTTGCCGTGGTTTTTCTTCAGGTCAAGGAATTCAACGATATCAGCATGCCATGGTTCCAGGTATACGGCAAAGGCTCCTTTCCTTTTGCCACCTCCCTGGTCTACATAGCGGGCTGTATCATTGTATACTTTAAGCATGGGTATAATGCCATTGCTTGTGCCTCCGGTGCCTTTGATATAAGAACCCTGGGCTCTGATGTTGTGGATGGAAAGTCCGATACCCCCTGCACTCTGAGAGATTTTGGCACATCTGCTTAAAGTCTCGAATATTCCCGATATGCTGTCTTCTGTCATAGTGAGCAGAAAACAGGAACTGAGTTGAGGCTTTGGCGTACCTGCATTGAAGAGGGTAGGAGTGGCGTGGATAAACCACTTTTCACTCATGAGATTGTAGGTCTCAATGGCACTGGTGAGGTCAATGCCATGGATACCAATGGCAGCGCGCATCAACATGTGTTGCGGACGTTCTACTACCTCACCATGAGCACGTAGCAGATAACTCCTTTCTAGGGTTTTGAAGCCAAAAAAATCGAAATTGTAATCGCGGTCATAAATGATGGCACTGTCGAGCACCTCACCATATTGTCGCACCACTGCAATGGTTTCATCGCTGATGAGTCCTGCTTTTTGGCCCGTCTTTGGATCGATGTAGCTATAAAGTTTCTCCATTGTACGGGAGAACGATTTATCTGTATTTTTATGGAGGTTGCTCACCGCTATCCTGGCGGCAAGTATGGCATAATCTGGGTGTTTGATGGCCATGGCGGCGGCAGTCTCGGCTGCGAGGTTGTCGAGCTCAGTGGTAGCCACACCATTGTATAAGCCCTGGATTACCTTTTTGGCAATTTCCAGAGGTTCAACGAATCTTTCGTTGAGGCCGTAACAAAGTTTGCGGATTCTTGCGGTTACTTTGTCGAAACTTACGGCTTCCAGCTTGCCGCTTCTTTTTAATACTTGCATGGGTTAAATCAATAATAGGGTTATAAAATGTAGTTTTCGCCTAGTCGAATAGGCTGGAATTAAAAATCTTCATCCAAGGAGAACACCTGTTTGGCCTTCTCTGCCATTACACCTGCTTTTTGATAATCGCCTACGCGTTTTTCAAAAAAGTTGGTTTTGCCCTGAATGGATATCATGTCCATCCACGGGAATGGGTTTTCAACGTTAAACATTTTGCCTGCACCCAATGTGCTCAGCAAACGATCTGCTACAAACTCAATGTATTTGCACATTTCGTCTGCATTCATGCCAAGCAGGGCTACAGGAATGGCATCTACCACAAATTCTTTTTCTATTGCTACGGCATCAGCAATGATTTGTCTTACCTGTTCTGTTGGAAGCTTGTTGACAATGTGGTCATTGTACAACAGGCATGCAAAATCACAGTGTAAGCCTTCATCACGACTGATCAATTCATTGCTGAAGGTCAGACCCGGCATCAGGCCTCTTTTTTTAAGCCAGAAGATGGAACAAAAAGACCCTGAGAAGAAAATACCTTCTACAGCAGCAAAGGCAATGAGTCTTTCCTGAAAACTGCCTTGTGAAATCCATCGCAAAGCCCAATCTGCTTTTTTCTTAACACAGGGTACATTGTCAATTGCATGAAAGAGGTAATCTTTTTCTTTGGGATCCTTGATGTAGGTGTCAATCAAAAGAGAATAGGTCTCTGAATGGATGTTTTCCATCATAATCTGAAAACCATAGAAAAATTTGGCTTCGGTATATTGGACTTCGCGCACCATATTTTCTGCCAGGTTTTCATTTACGATGCCGTCGCTGGCTGCAAAAAAGGCAAGTACATGTTTTATGAAATGACGCTCGTCATCGTTGAGTTTTGCATCCCAGTCTGTAAGATCCTGCACAAGATCAATTTCCTCAGCCGTCCAGAAACTTGCTTCTGAAGTCTTGTAAAATTTCCAGATGTCGTTGTGTTCAATCGGAAAAAGCACAAAACGGTTGGGATTGTCTTTTAGTAGGGGTTCATTAAGGATACTCATCAGTCTATATGTGTTATATGTTCATTTCAGTTGTTCCATTGTTCATAACTAAAAAAGATATATATGTCTTTTTTAGGGACGACAAAAATATAAAAGCTCATTTTCAGAGACTATAATATTCAAATAAAAATGATATAATTTTTATTTGAATACGTACGGTTTTGGTTACTAGTTGTTTGGAATGTATTATCGAGAACAGATCTTCAGCAAACGATGGATGTATCTCCGCCTCAATTGATAGCACAAATTAAAAGTTTTTTTAATGGCTGAGCAGCATTTCCATTTCCAAAGTTTTCCACACTATGTGGATAAAAACTGTAATGTTCACAATTTCAATATATTATTGAAATTTGGAATATGTGAAATTGAAAAGAAACCACAACATTTGTTGCAATATATCACATCTTATTGAAAATCAATTAAATATATATTTTGATTATGCCTAAACCAAATATTTACAAACTTATTAGTAGAATACATATTAAATATTTTTCAATATGTGGTTTTCCACATTTTTTATTAAAAAATTGTTAAGACCCCTGCCGAAACCGAATAATTTTGACTGAAGGAGCAACGAAAGTTGAATCTTTTGAATCCGGGGACTAAAAGCGCTGCCTGGTTCGGAAAAACCATATCAAACCATAACCCAAGATCAAAGAAATAATGATGATGATCGGAAACGCCCATTTGCTGTCCTGAAATGGCAGGTAAGACAAATTCATGCCATAAAATGAGGCTACAAGTGTAGGAACCATGAGAATGATGGTGATAAGCGTGAGCCTGTGGATAAATATATTCATATTGTTGCTCACGATGGATGCATAAGCTTCCATGGTACCACTGAGGATGTTTGTATAGACATTGGACATACCCAATGCCTGTCCATTGTCGATGATGATGTCTTCAAACAAATCAGCGTGGTTCTCCTGGTGGTTGAGTTTGAGAAGATCGGTGCGCTTGAGTTTTAATTTGAGCAACTCGTTGGCATTAAGGCTGTTGACAAAATAGACCAAACTCTTCTCAATTCTTAACAATTGCTGAAGCTCTTCATTGCGGGAACTATTGTACAATACCTGTTCTATCAGGTTGCGTTTGAGGTTAAGCTTTTTCAGGCACTCCAGAAAGCGATATACATTTTGCTCAAAGATCTGCAGCACAAACATCCTCACATCATTTGGATCAAAGTTTTTAACCTTGTCTTCCATAAATTTTTCCAGAATCGGATTCTCCTGGGATGTAATGGTCACAATTTTATCTTCTGTAAGAATAATGCCAATAGGAATGGTCAGGTAAATGGCTTCATTTTCTCTGTCATCATCATTGAGTACAGGAGAAGAGATGAGGATTAAAATGGTTTCTTCATCTTTTTCGTAACGGGAACGTTCATCGACGTCGAGAGAATCTGTAAGAAAATCCAGGGGGATGTTTAAGGCATCGGCAACCCGATCCAATTCGCCGTGCTCAAATGGCGGATAAAGGTTGACCCACACTGCATCTTTGGGTTCCGTGAGCTCCGATAGCTCTCCGTTGTCTTTCCTGAAGCAATAAATCATCTTCCGAGTCCATCTAAATTGTGTGGTTGATCAAATGTCTGCAAATGTAACAAATTTATTTGATAAGCCATAGCATGCTTGTACTATCCGCCATGTGGTAAAATGCACATTCTCTCAAAGCCATAAATTATACATCTTTTGAATAAATTTATAGGCCGTTGCATGGCATAGAACCGGAAATATGGCCTCAAAAACGCTTAAAAACCAATAAATTGACATTAATCATTGACATGAAACAGGATTTAGCATTATTTTTGCGCGTTTTTAAAATATGGCAAAAGTTTATTTAACAAGAGTGGAAAGGTTCAATGCAGCTCACAAGTTGTGGGTTAAGAATTGGACAGATGAAGAAAACATCAACATGTTTGGTAAATGTGCCAATAAAAATTGGCACGGACACAATTATTCACTGCATATTACAGTAAGTGGTACACCTGATCCGGTCAAAGGTTTTATCATTGATGCCAAAAAACTCTCTGTAATCATCAAGGAAAGGGTGATTGAAGATCTTGATCACAGCAACCTCAATTTGGATGTAGCATGGATTCCAGAAGGCATGCAACCCACCACTGAGAATCTTACCATTCTGATTTGGCAACGGCTTGAACCATTTATCACCGATGGCCGTTTACATTGCGTAAAACTCATAGAAACAGAGACCATTTACGCTGAATATTATGGCGAATAAGAAATACCTTAAGATAGAACAATTTGATATTGCTACCAAAGAGGCATTAATCAAGAGTTACGAATCCATCCTTCATACCGTGGGAGAAGACATCAGCAGGGAAGGCTTGGAAAAAACACCAGAGCGTGCTGCCAAGGCCATCCAGTTTTTAACCCAGGGTTATGAGCTTGATGCGGCCGAAATCATCAAATCGGCCATGTTTAAGGAAGACTATAGCGAGATGGTCATTGTCAAGGATATAGAACTTTATTCAATGTGTGAACACCACATGTTGCCTTTTTTTGGCAAGGTACACATTGCATATATTCCCAATGGGTATGTAGTAGGTCTAAGCAAACTCCCTAGAGTAGTAGATGTCTTTGCCCGCAGATTACAAGTCCAGGAGCGATTAACGGATCAGATTTTACAAGCCATTCAGGAAAATTTAAACCCTCTGGGTGTAGCCGTTGTCATAGAAGCTGCCCATATGTGTATGATGATGCGTGGGGTTCAAAAACAAAATTCTATGACCACTACCTCAGCATTTACAGGTGAATTCAGAAAAGCTGAAACCCGGAGTGAATTTTTAAGCCTCATTGGTAAAAAAAGTTAAGCGGAAAGAGCATAAAAAAAGCCCTTTGCAGGGCTTTCTCAAACTTAATAATCAAAAATCAATCTGCGCCATCTTTACTGGCGATATCCATTACAAAACCTGCCACTTTTTCTCCGGCAAGGAGCCCTGCTTCACAATCAAATCGGTAGTGAATACCCCCATATAATCTGGAATTACTGGCTTCATCTGCCCATTGTAAACACAATGATTTTTTATTTGGGAAAAAGGATGCCAGTATGTGAGCTGCGGCTCCAGAGAATGTTGAATGCCCTGAGGTATAGCTCGGAAAATTGGGGGTTCCTAAAATGGTTTTAAAGCCTGTCACTTCTTGCACAGGTCTGGGATAGTGGTAAAAATATTTAGCATCCCAGCATGCAATGCCTGCATCCATGATGGCCATGTTGAGATAAGCCAAAATGCGGGCTGACCTCAGTGGGTTCAATTTTTTTTCTGTGATAAAATCACATGCCAGTCGATTCCAATGTCCAGGCGGGGTGTAAGTGCTGGTGCCGTCTGACCAGAAATTGGCTATTTTTCTTTGTTCGCTGGTTAGATTTTTACGTATGTCTTCCAATTCCTTTACGGCGACGTTGAATTCCTCTGAGCCAGGTACAGGAGGTGGCACCGGTCGAACAGATGCTACATTTTCAACCGACCACATTTTCAAATTGCCGAAAGCGGGTGTGATGCCAACCGGTCTTTCAGGGATTTCCTGATTGATCCACTGCCACCCAAATCTTTTGAGGGCTTCATTTTTGATAGAATCTGATACCGGACGCGTAGACTGGGCTTTTTTCATGCCATCGTTGGCAGCCCTTTTCATCACTTCAGATGCTACTTTTGTGCCGAGGTCAACGCCCGCAACAATATCGCTGTTAACATTCATACCCGTGTACGTTAGACTGGCAAGGTGTTCATCGGCCTTTGCCTTGATATAATCTTTTTCTAAGGGAAACATGGAGGATAAGATCGATTGGGCAATAGCTGTAACCGTTGCGCCTTGAGACGGATAGGAGGTCAGGTAAACATCGCCATAATAAGGGTCCAGATCGGCTGCATTGGCAGACGGTGCAGGGCGATTAAACTGTTTATTAAATTGCCAGCATTCAATCAGCCCGTCAAATACCGCTACTTGCAAGTAGGCAAGCATTCTGCAGGTATAAGGTGGATGTGCAAAAGGAAATTTTGGATAGGAAGCAGGATTGTTTACATCAGGCAAATTATAAATGCCATCTGCATTAGGAGCTGGAGCCAAATTGTATTTGGCTGCCAGATCCCGGGCTATTTCGTTCCAGCGAAGAGCGGGATTGGCAGTCCAGTAATCTGCTATTTCTTTCTG
>CALMWS010000248.1 GCA_937870795.1 uncultured Bacteroidota bacterium
CCCGGAAATTCGCTTTCAGGACCAATGGCGAATCCTGAACGAATGAGCCGTTTGTTGAGCCCAGCACCGTATAAGATATTGGGAATGATATTTGCATTTATCGTATTCTCACCTAATAAACAAACCTTTTTACCACCATTGCCGTTGTCTGTAAATGTTACTGTGGTGTTTGAACTACCATAAAGTCGAGCATCATTGCGTTGAGCATAACTCATGGCCATAGACCAGAAATCGCCTCCAAAGCCTAAGGACCTGAGTCCGGTATTGACATTCCATTCTCCATACACATAGGGATCAATCATAAATACCTGATCGGCAGCGATGTTCCAGCTGGTATTGAATTTGAGAATCCTATTGCCGTAAAGTGGATTTGGCCGACTGGCTCCGGAAGATGTGGGTTCCGGATTGGTAATTTGGTCCATGCTCACCACAAAGTCGGGTGCTGTGGCATTCCAGTAAATGCCTCCACCCAGGCCACAGAAGTGAATAAGATTGTAAGGTGGCACTACATCGATGCCTGAGACAGGAGGTGGCACTGACAATCTGAACATGCCATCAAAATACCAATATCCGTAATATCTCCTGGATCCAAAATCACCGGCATCAGGAGTGCCATATTTACCAAAGCCGGCAATAAGTGATGCCGTAAAGGTACCCAGCGTAAGTTCTACATCGCCGTGAAAACCTTTGGTGCCATCTTCGTTGTTGGTGAGGCATACCTCTCCTTTGACAACGAATGGATCGAAACCAATGCCATCACCGTCAGAGCCTCCAAAGCGACCGCATTCCAGTCCGATGCGGTTGGGTTTGAAGCGGGTAATGCCTTTGTTGTTTGTGGTGAGAGAATTCCAAACATTGATTCTGGCACCTATCATAAAATCAAACATATCAGTACTCAAGCTGACATCTAGATCAAAGTCGATCGATACTTCTCCTCCAGAAAAACCAATGGCGATGTCGTTGATTGATATAGGAAAACCATCCATATTTTCCTGCATCGAAGGTTCATCGGGAAGGCCGTTGGTCAACATTTCATCTAAATCGGATACATCGTATTCATAGCCTTCAAAACCTTCAAACTCGGCAATTGGTCCGGTATAAAGATCACCACAAGTTGCATCGGCCAAATCTATCCCAAAGCCAAAGCAGCTGTGTGTACCATCACTGACCATACTTTCGGTGACAAAGCCCTGGGTAGAATTGTAATTGAATTGAAAATCTGCCAAACGAATGACCAGACCAGGAACAGCATCGGGTATTTCGATGGAAGGGGGCAGGTTTTCCATCACATCAATAACCATCTGGCCTTTGAGGAAGGTACCTACTTCTGCCCCATTTTCACCTATGGTAAACTGTACATATGAGTTTGGACAAAGTGCAGCTTTTGCCAATGAAATGGGCACAGATATCAGAGAGTCGGGCAGTGCAATGGCTGTAAATTCAAATTGATTGTTTTCTTTTTTGGTTAAAATTGCTTTGTAGTTTAAATAGTCTCCATCACCGGTAATTGGGGGATTGATACCTCCGTATAAACCACCACTTATAAAATCGTTTTGTACGATTTCAATTTTAAAAGTATCAATGGAAAAACCCCAGCCACTAAGATTGCCATCTCCGGTTTCCAATAAACCAGCTACACCAATATCCATTGTGAGGGTGGGATCAAAAATAATGTTTTGGGCAAAGGCACCTCTTCTTGTGCCATTACTAAATTCTTTTGGACTTTTTACTTCAATGTTTTTTATAAAGACACCTCTCCAGGTGGTGATGAGGGCGGGGTCATTGCCGTAAATTTCGGAAGTATTGTAAGCTGAAGGAAACTGCATCTGATCGGGGTTTTCCAAATCTGAAAGATCGAGAAAAGCATCTTGCGCCGGTTCGAAAGTCCAACCCGCTAGTCCGGTTATTTGAAATGCATCCATATCGAAACCAAACATCAAATGGGTGCCTGTCATAGCAGCATTGTTGTTGTATGCATACAATGATGTAGCGGGATCATTTCTTTTATCAAGTGTCATGCTGAACCGTCCCTTTGCTTTGCCATTGCCAATGTTGCCATTGTTGTCGGGTACTATCAAACTCCTGTCAAAAGCAATTTCGCCACGTATGGCCATTGACTTCATGCCTTCGCAATTCATTTCAATATAACAGTAATTGTCTTTGATGGTCTGATCATCGCCCAGGCCTCCATAGGTTTTGATGTCCAAATCACCTATGCCATTTCCCCTTTTTTCAAATGCCTGATAAAGGATGTATTCACCTCCCAGACCATCGGGGTTAAGACAAATGTCGTTACCTGCAATGGAGACCCAGAAATTTTCTGCAAGACCTTGCAATTCCATAACATTGATTAGGGCAATGGAAGCACGGTCTGACTCAAATTTCATGTCGATGATGCCGATGGTAAATTGTCTTCCTTCCAGGTTTTGGTTGATGCCAAGGGGGACCCCAGCTGCCTGTTGGGTTGTGAGATTGTACAAACTTCTGGCTGTTGATATTTCATCAGACAAGGCAGCAAGGGTAGCGGATGGACATTCAGACTTACCAACAAAGAGGGTATTGTAAACATCACCCAAATCATATTCACCTCCACTCTCGTCAATGGCTTTGGCAAAACCTTCGTACACCCTGCCCGAAGCATTGACTTTGAGGTTGTGAAATGCGACGGCAATTTTTTGGTTGTTGAGCCAGGGTATTTCAATTGAAGCTGTGCCATCCAAAGATATGCCATTGTTTTGAGTAATGTCTATTTCCTTCATAGTGAAGTAGCCAATTTGCCATTCTGTAAAGGCTGCAGGATTGGGGGCATTGTTGGTGCCAATGTTGGCAGTGTAGTGGCAATTTTGAAAACAATCGGCAGCCTGGTTTACAGGAGGTTCTTCTTCTTCACCCTCATTGGGATTAAAACCAAACCAAAAGGTACGGATTTCAGAATATCCGTTGTTGCCAAATTGAACTTCATTAAAGGGATCAACAGAACGAATTCTGAGTCCGTATTGATGGCCATCTGTCATGGCCCAGTCAGAGCCATCGCCATTGTAAATGTAATTTTGATCATAAACTACCTTGTCGAGTAAGGCCTGGGCACTGCCATCAAGAAATAGGAGATCCAGATCGGCCTGGGGGTATTCGGTGAGGTCGATTATTTTAATCTCATATTCGAGTTGATCTCTTTTGGTGGGATCGCCAATGACCGGATCCCAGAAAATGTTGAATACATCCGTGGTTACTACCTCATCCTGATATGGGCTGATGATGTTGAGTTGATCGCCATAATAAATAGAAAATGGGCTGGTACACCCGGAGGAGAGGGGCAGATTTTGTGCATTGAATTCATAGGCATTGATGCACCATACGTATTCTCCTTCGGGTAGCATGCCATTGACATTAAGTTCCTGTGGGGGTATGCCAATAATTTCCAGATCGTCGGATGTGGCGTTATTGTAAAGGCCTGCAATTTCTTCTCCATTGAGGTTCACTACACCCAAAGGGGGGATGGTTACAAGTATGTCTGCCCGCAAAGAAGGTAGTGTTCTAATGAGTACCCCATTGGAAATACCTCTGATTTCTCCTAAAAAATATACGGTAACTTCCTGCTCGGAGTAGTTGATGGCAGTAATAGAATAAGCCTGTGGATTGTTGAAATAAGCAGTGAATTCCCTGGGATAAGGTGGTGCAAAATTGATGATCACTTCGAGGGGCCTCTGACTCCAAACATTTATGGTTAAAAGAACCATGGCAGCTATGGCCAACGTTTTTTGATTGATTTTGCCGATGTAGGTGTTCATCATCTTGCTGATTGGTTTTAAAAGCTTTGGGAGAATTTTAGGGTACTTCTCCATTCGTTGTAGGATCGGTTGACTATGCTCTCGTTGATTCGGTACAAGGTGGTTAGGGTAAGCGTTCTTTTTGGGGTGAACCGGTAATTGCCATTGATTGAAATATTGGATGAAGTACCATCGTTTAATCCATTGTACTGGTTGATGAATAACTGTCCGCCCAGGTTTAGCATCAATTTTTTATCTATGAGTTTTTTGCTTACTCTCAAACCAAAGCCATATCGGGTTTGATCAATATTTCTATATTCGTACATATTATAGTTGATCGATGGATAAATGCTGAGTTCCTTTTGGGTAAAAGTAATGCCATGGCTTAGCCCGACCGTAAAAACATTGATATTGCCCAAACTTTGATTTTCACTTTCGTCTTTGACCTTATTGTAATTGAGGTAAAAGCTGAAATTTTTGCGGAGGAGTTTGCCGGGCAAGGTATAATCTGCATTCAAACCATATTGTGTTGATACCGTGATAAACCTGAGAGTATCATTGAGCTGAAGAATTTCATTCATGGATTCGGTCTGATAATTGGTGTACCTCAATCCAAGGTGCAATTGCTCAGAGGGAATGAAATTTATACCCGCATTGCCAATGACTCTTTGAGAGGTTTGGGACCGCAATTGGGTAAGGTTGTTGTGTTCCATACCCAATTGACCGTCGAAACGCAATTTCCTTTTGAACAAATTGATGCCGGTGGTAAACGTAATTTGCTCCAAATCATTTTGGAAAAAATTGGCAGCCAGGTTGCTGTAGAATGGGTCAACCCGCCGGTATTTAAAACCAATCTTGTTGCTCTTTATCCTAAGATTGACACCGCCATCGCCGGCAAGGGCTATACGACTTGTTGAGTTAGCCTGGAATAGATCCTTGGCAAAAGAAGGAACTTCGCTGCCATATTTGATGGTGAATGTATCCTGAGCATCGGCTGTAAATGCAGCTATTCCGGTGTTGACAAAAAATTCTAAACGTTTAAACAATTCGAGTCCGGCATTGAAACCAATTGTAAGGTTTTCTTTAGGGGTAAGCACCTGATAGCCGTACAATTGATTGACATCACCAGAGGGAGCGGGTCCGTTGAGGTCGTCATACGTATGAACAGCCATCAATTCCAATTTGCTTTTTCCTTTTCTGAAGCCGAATTTGGCACCCTCAATATTTCTTTCATAACCCGGTATAAGATTTGCTCCATACACCAAAGTATCGCGAATGGCCAGTGGATTTTGAAACTTGCCTTTCAGAGCAGAAAAGTACCATTTGCCCGGCGTGAGTTCAAGTCCAACCCCAAAGAAAGTACGCCCTGATAAAGTATAGGCAGAATAGTTGATATTGCTCCAACCCAGGTGTAGTTTTACCCATTTATAGCTTGGACTTATACCCAGTCGATTGAAGGTGTAATCATAACTAAACTGAGCGTTGCGATAACTTCCGGTTACGGGAATGCTAATACCTTTATAGGCAAATGTAACGCTACCGGATAAAGAATAACTGTAAGGACTTCTGCGGTTGCTGATGCCGTTTACGTCATAAATTTCTCCGCCTGCGGTTATATTTCCCTTGAGGGAAACTTTATCTTGTGCCCCTGCCCTTTGAATTGGGGCAAGGACACACATAAAGAGGTATATTCCCCATATGAATGGGCATTGTACCGTAAGTTTGCAATTAAGTTTAGCCATCATAAGGAAACGATGAATGCACATGGCCAGGCAGAACCCGATGTGGCATGAATGATAGCAGCACCACCAGAATAGCTCACCTCATATGCTTTTGCGGTTGTTCTTGAAGTTACCACAATGGCATTGTTGCTCGCAGTGAGGGAGGTGCCGGTTACGGTAATTACTACGTTGTCACTTTGGGTAGTAATGGTCAGACCGTTGGAATATGCTACTGCACCATTCGAGTTGACAGCTCCTGCCAGAACATTACCGCCCCCTCCTCCCGTGGAGGGTGTCACCGGCTTCCACTGTCCACCGGAATACGTCAATACCTGACCTTCTGCAGGGGCAGTGGTAGAAATGGTTTTGCCTTTTATTTTATTCACGCTTATGTTTCCGAAAGTACCGGATATATCACCATCAAAGGTGGTTGTATTGGTAACGTCATCACTGCCATTGGTGTCACCTGTGTTGGTGATGGTATTGTTGGCGATGCTGATTCCTGCACCTGCAGTATAAGTAGTGGATCCTGGTGGTGTGAGGTATGTCCATGCAGTGCCATTGTAAAGCAAGATTTGTCCTGACTGGGGTGTACCTGCAGGAAGGTTGATGTTTTTGAGTTTATTGACAGTGAGGTTGCCAAAAGTGCCGGAAAGGTCTCCTCCTGCCGGGTCATTATTTTTTACGTCATCATTGGCATTGGTATCGCCGGTATTGGTGATCGTACCTGAAGCAATGGAAATGCCTGAACCTGCAGTGTATGAACCGGCCGGTCCTGCTGGTCCTTGAGGTCCTGTGGGGCCCGTATCTCCTTTATCTCCTTTGGGACCAACAGCTCCGGTAGCCCCCTGTGGACCGACAGGTCCTGTATCTCCTTTGTCGCCCTTTGCACCGGCTGGTCCCGTGGCTCCAGTGGCACCCTGGGGTCCGGGATCACCTTTATCACCTTTTGCCCCTGTTGGTCCGGTAGCACCGGCTGGACCCGTGGCTCCCGCTGCACCAGGTACACCTTGGGGTCCTGCAGCGCCTTGGGGTCCTGCCGGCCCTGTATCTCCCTTATCACCTTTATCTCCCTTGGCCCCGGTGGCCCCGGTTGCTCCTGTAGGCCCTGCAGGTCCTTGCAATCCTTGTGGACCGGTAGCTCCAATGTCTCCTTTATCTCCTTTGTCCCCTTTGGCACCCGTTGGTCCTGCAGGACCGGTAGCACCAGCCGGGCCCGTAGCACCAGCGGGTCCTACAGCACCGGTTGCCCCGGTAGCCCCCATAGGCCCTGCGGGTCCCTGAGGCCCAGCTGGTCCTTGAGCTCCCTGTGCGCCCGTTGCACCTGTATCACCTTTGTCTCCTTTATCGCCTTTTGCTCCCTGGGGCCCTATGGGTCCGGCCGGACCTTGGGGTCCTGTGGCACCTTGTAAGCCCTGAAGCCCTTGTGGTCCCTGTGGTCCAACTGCTCCGGTAGCACCCGTTGGTCCGGCGGGCCCCTGTGGTCCTGCGGGACCCTGCGCTCCTGTTGCTCCGATGGCTCCTGCGGGCCCTTGGGGACCGGTGGGACCTGTAGGCCCAGCGGGTCCTTGTGGTCCCTGAGGCCCTGTGGGGCCTTGAATTTGACCAACACCATTCCAGGAACTTCCATTCCAGAGATAACCTATGCCATTGCTTAAAGAAATATACATATCACCTACATTGCCAGTATAGTTGGCCGGTAGTGCATTGGGATTGGGTACTGTTCCCACGATGCTCACACCGGTTCCGGCAGGTCCTTGAGCGCCCGTTGCCCCTTGCGGTCCCTGAGCCCCTTGTGGTCCCTGTGGCCCAGTATCGCCTTTTGGACCTGTAGGTCCGGCAGGCCCCTGAGCACCGGTAGCGCCTTGCAATCCTTGATCACCTTTTTCACCCTTATCTCCTTTTTCACCTTTGGGTCCTTGTGGCCCCTGAATTTTGCCCAGGTTTACCCATTTGTTTCCATCCCATACGTAGCCACAGCCATCCGACAATACCACAATCAGGTCACCAATATTTCCCTGGTAGTTTTGTGGGAGATCACCGGGTGTGGCTACAGATCCTACTACAGTTACACTGTTGCCCTGAGCACCTTTGAGGTCTACCCATGGGCCATAGCTGCCATCCGGATTTTCAAAACGGATGGAGGTGCCATCCCATTGATGTTTGGGAGCAGGGCCAGGTAAAGAGCTTCCGGATTTTTCTGCATAAAGTGCGTAGGGTACAGTGGCCATGTTGAAAGAGCCCAGGTCAATATTTCCCTTATTGCTTGACACAGAAATAGAGTAACTGGATCCACCTTTCGACCAGTCGATGGCTTTCAGAGCCGGACCTCCCAACTGAAGATTGACCACACCAAAATCATTGGTTGTGGCTGATTGGGTATCGCTAAAACTTCCACCGTTGGTTGTGATATTGATGCTCACGCTTACGGTTTCATTCGCCAGGGGCTTGCCATTTTCGTCTTTGATGGAAGCCTGGTAGTTGATCACATTGGGTGTCTGCGCATAGAGTCCCAAGCCAGTAAAAGCCAGGATAGAAAGCAGGGAAAATAAAGTTTTCATTGTTGATGGTTTATCTGGTGAACACGATCCAACCTGCCGAAAAAGTCCGGTTGGTTTTATCATTAAAGAGAAGTATGTATTTGCCGGAGATCAAGGTTCTCAAATCAAGGGTAGCCTGGTTTTCATGCTCAGATATTGCAGTCTGCAAAACCAGAGAACCTTTTTCATCGAGCAGGCTAAGATTCGAAATCAAGCCTGCATTTTGCCAACGCAATTGCAGGAAGTCATGGCTGGGATTGGGAAAGTACTTGAGGTCAAGGGCTGCTGCTTCTGTCTCAAATACAGCCGTAATGACAGCTTCATTACCTCCGTGAAAGCCCTGACAATAGAAGAAATTGTCCGTTTTGCCTCCATAAATGAAGGTTTCGCCCAATGTACTGCTCACACTTAATTTTGCCGATTTGGCATCGACTCCACCGGATGCAAGCACTTGTTGTGAGACATGTATTTGCGCATATACCGTGAAGGATAATGAAAAACAAATGATGAAAATGCCACTGAACCTCATGACTTCTTTTTTACAAAGATGTCAGACAAAGGGCAGGGTGGGTTACATAAAACCGTTACCCTTCAAAAATCATGGAAATCATATAGGTAGTAATTTCACGGTAGATTACCCATCAAGGGCATGTGAAAATGGTCATAAATACCAAAAGTTAAACCAAACGTCCATCCTCCATTACCAACTGCCGGTCTGTACAGGCTGCGAATTCCTGGTCGTGGGTTACAATGAGCAAGGTTTGGTGATTGGTTTTGCTCAACTCCTGAAATATTTCAAAAACAATTTCAGAATTTTTATTGTCGAGGTTACCGGTAGGTTCGTCGCCCATGATGATCAGTGGATTGTTGATGAGGGCTCTGGCAATGGCAACCCGCTGTTTTTCTCCCCCTGAAAGTTGATTGGCGTTTTTTAAGGCTTTGCTATCCATACCCAACATTTTTAATTGTGTGATGGCATCAGACTCAATTTCCTCCGGACTTTTTTTGGCCAGTTTCAATGCCGGAAGCATCACATTTTTTAAGACAGAAAATTCATTGAGTAAATAGTGGAATTGAAAAACAAAACCAATTTTTTCATTGCGGATGATGGAAAGCTCATTGTCCTTTTTTCCGGTGGTCAATTGATTGTCTAAATAAAGGCTACCTTCATAATCGGTATCCATGGTGCTCAGGATATAAAGTAAAGTTGATTTGCCGCAACCTGATTTTCCAGTGATGGAGACAAATTCACCACGGTCTACACTGAAATTGATGGACTCCAATACCTTTACCCTGATGGGATCGTTGAAATATTTTTCAATGGATTTTGTTTCGAGAACCTTTTTGCTCATTTTCCCCGGATTATAATGACAGGATCCACTGTGCTGGCTTTTCGTGCAGGGAAAAATCCTGCGAAAAAGGTAGTTGCAATGGAGAAGAGGATGCCAATGAAAAAGAATGCCGGATTATAGCTGATGGGATATGTAGTGATCGTGGGCAGTGCTGCGGTGGTAAAAGGCACCTCATCTATGATGCGCAGCATGATGTAGCCAAAGCCCAGACCGGCCAGTCCTCCCAGAAAACCAATGCTCAGGGCGATGAACATAAAGATATAACGCACATCGCTGCCTGAAAAGCCGGTAGCCTTCAGGATGGCTATAGAGTCGAGTTTTTCATATATCAACATATTGAGGATGTTGTAGATGCCAAAGCCGGCTACAATGAGCAGGGTGATGCCCACTACATAGGAGATGAGTGAACGAATAAAAGATCCTGTCTCAAATTGGGCATTGGCGGTTTGGATGTCTTCGGCATTGACTTTAAAAATTGAAGAAATTTCTCTGGCAAAGGCCGGTGCGTTGTTGAGGTCATTCAGTTTGATTTGAATATCGCTCATATAACCACCGGAAACGCCCAGTAGTTTTTGAACGGTCTCCAGAGCTACAAAACTTTGCACTTTGTCGTAATCAGCTATGCCGGATTGAAAAAAAGCCACCACCTTTAAACTTAAACGATTGCCTGTGGAAGTAGTCACCTGAATGACATCACCCACTTCTGCCTGTAGCAGGTTGGCCACGCCTTTGCCAAGGATTACTGCATTGGGCACCGTTGTAAGGTCTCTGGCGTCACCCCCGGAAATATAATCTGTGAAATGAAAAAGCGCAGATTCTGCATTCGCATCAATGCCATTTAAAACACCGGTAATGTCTATGGTCCCTGAATTGTAAAGTATCTGTGCATTTAACCTGGGACTAACGCCCAGTACTTCTTTATTGTTTTTCAGATAGGCAAGAATCTGACCACTGTTGTAGATATCGCGCCTGACTTGGGTAGCTTTCACAGATTGAATAAAAGCGTGGGATTGGAGGGTATCCATGCCAAGGGTCAGGGGCTGCGCTTTGTTGGCTTGCAGGTCGTTGAACAATCTCACATGGGCAGTTCGGTTGAGGATAAGGCCATCCAACATTTCATTGAGCCCATTCATAAAGCCCAACAAAGTAATAAACATGGTTATGGAAAAAGTAACGCCCACTGCTGCGACCATTGTTTGTTGCCATCTGGCCTGCATGAGGGATATGGCTATTTGCGCGTTGACCGAAGTGATTTTCATTCTTTCTTCAGAATTTTATCACCCTTTTTCAGACCTGAAACGATTTCAACCATTTGATAATCTTTCAGTCCTGTTTTCACAATCACCTCTTGCTGATTTTCGCTTATAACCAGTGAATCGTTAAGGAGATAGGAACGAGGTATAACCAATGCATTTTCCTTTTCTGCGATGATGATGTTGGCCTCAGCCGTGAGAAAGGGATATAGGTTTTGTGGTGGTTGAATGAAATTGGCTTCGAGGGTAAAGCTTCGCGATTTTTCATCCATCAAGGGGTGGATATGGCTTATTTCGGCATCGAAGGTCTGTTTGTCATAAGCATCCATCCTCACCTTAACGCGCTGCTTCAGTTTGATTTTTGTGATGTCCTTTTCGTCAACTTGAAATTCCAGTATAAACCGGTCAGCAGAACCTATTAAAGCCAAGGGTCTGCCCATGATGGCCATTTCGCCCGCTGTTGCTTTGATATCATACACCCTTCCGGTAATTTTACTTTTAATGGTAAAATCGTTCAGATTTTGAGCACTCATCTTCCACTGTCGGGTGCTCTGTTGTTTCAGAAAATTGAGTTCTTTTTGACTTGCTCTTAACCTGGCCGCAAGCGTTTTGAGATTGGCCCTGGAAGATTCCAATTGAAGTGTTCTTTGTTCGTATTCGACTTTACTGCCAATGCCTTGCGCCCACAATTCTTTTTGTCTTTCATAGAGTAGCGAATCATTTTGAAGTTTTTTTCGTGCTACTTCAACGTTGGCCATTAAGTCTTCGAGCTGATCGTCTTTGCTTTTCCAGGCAGTATATTCGGCCAATAATTTTGCATTATCGGATGAAAGTTTTGGGGTAATATCCTGCAACATAAATAAGGTCTGCCCTTTGGTCACCAGATCTCCTGCCTGAACATTTACAGCTTGAATGATACCTTGATTAAGTGCATAAACCTCATACTGATCTTTTGCTTTTACCACACCGGACGCATAGACCGCTTCTGTAATTTTTTGTTCCGAAACTGTATAGGAGACCTTTTTATCTTCACATGAAAATAAAATTAAACTCATGGCAAAGCATAAGTAAAAAGAGCGGGCATTGTTCATGACAAAAAATCCTTCTCTTTTGAAAGAAGTCTTGTACAAAATTAACAGACTAATACATATTTTAAGTGATGGGCATCAGTTTTGGGTTGTTTATTGGTCATGTCGGGGCGCAATAAGTTGCACCCCATCGGTCTTACATTGACATAGGTACTTCCATGAGGAGGATTTCTCCACCGGAGGCCAGGGCTTTCAGTTCAATTTGATCTACATCCCATATACCCAAACCATCTCGTTTTTCGAGAATTTGTCCTCCGAGGTCGAAGGAACCGCTGAGTACGAAGGCATAGATACCATTTCCCTGTTTTTTGATTTTATAGCTACTACCTTTATCCGCATCAAACTGACCGAGGTGGAACCAGGCATCCTGGTGGATCCATACACCGGCATCTGATGGATTGGGTGACAGGATTTGTTGCAACTGATTGTGGCGATCTTCCGCTTTTAAAGTTATCTGATCATAACGGGGAGTAACACCTTTCTTATTGGGGAATACCCATATTTGAAGAAATTTTACGGTCTGATCCCTGTTTTTATTGTATTCGCTGTGGGTAATACCGGTACCTGCACTCATCACTTGCACATCGCCATTTCTAATCACGGCTATATTGCCCATGGAATCTTTGTGTTCAAGATCACCTTCCAATGGGATGCTGATGATTTCCATATTGTCGTGCGGGTGGGTGCCGAAGCCCATGCCACCTTGTACCGTGTCATCGTTGAGTACCCTAAGCACACCAAAGTGCATTCTTTCCGGGTTGTAATAGTTGGCAAAACTAAAAGTATGGTAACTCTGCAACCAACCGTGGTCAGCACGACCTCTGGTATTGGCTTTATGTAAAACGGTATTGCTCATGATGGAAGATTGGGTATTAGGAATGTGATTAAAACCAAGAATATCATTGTCTTTTATGGGCTCTAAGGGCTTCAGTTCATCAATATCATTGCTCAGCGCTTTGATGCTGCCAGCCCCGGTTACCAGGATGCCTGTGCCCAGGAGGCTTTTACGGATAAAGTCTTTGCGATCCATGATTGTGTGTTTGTTTGTTGTAACAAATATAAGGGAGAAAAAGTTCAACCGAGCATCCGGCAACCGAGCAACTGGCAACCGAGCATCCGGCAACCGAGCATCCGGCAACCGAGCATCCGGCAACCGAGCCCCAACACCATCCTTACACCGTCGCTGCGATGTAGGGAGCCGGGGAAATATGTTCATATGTTCATATGGTGCCTCCGCATCAGTTAACTGATGCGGGGACTATGTTCATATCAATTGTGGTGTCTATTCATTTAATACCTTCAAAAACATCGTTTTTAGAGGCTCATGTGGTTGGATATATGAACATGCTAAGTGCTTTATTCCCAAACTACTGGAATCTCTTTTTGAGGTTTGACTTCATTGGTATGAAGATATGCTTTATCATTGTTAGTCTTTTTCTGACTGGTGGTCCATGTTATTGACTGGATGTGTGTAATGGTTCTTTGGCATTCGTCTGTAAATTGCCAGGTGATTGTGACTGGTTCACATTTGGAAGGGTCACCTTTAATTTTGGGAGGCACCTTGCCTAGTAATGTGCATTCACTGCTGCCATTGTTGTAAGCCAACGAATCAATTACTGGCTTAACTCCGCAGGATAAGGTAATGTCGCTGGGAGGATTAATAAAGCTTGCTGGTTTCATTGGTGTTTTCGATATTGATTGAGAATGTGTTATGGTCTGGTTGCATACTGTGGTGTAAGTCCATATTGCTGTGATTGTACCTCCACAAGGGCTTAGTTCAGACTCCACTTTTGGAGGTATGGACAGGTTAATATTGCAAAATTGAGCGTAATTTACAATGGTGAGGTTTGGAATTATTATATCATTCATACTGCAACTTACTGTAATATTTGCAGGTGGGTTTATAAAGGATGGAATTATATTACTGTGATTATTAGTGATTATTTGTGTGTGTATTATCGGAAATCCACAGCCATCGTTGATCTGCCAGACCCTGGAATTTAATCCATAGTTACAAGGATTTTTCGACTTGTTAATGAGTGGGGCAAGACCATGATTGCCGCATGGGTCAGTATACGGCAGACCTTCAGAGTAAGACAAAGGACTTTGGATACAATTTACAGTTATATCGGCAGGTTTGATATCAAAAGTCGGGGCAGATGTATATTTCACTTCAATGGTTAGGGTTGTAATATCGCACCTGCAGTCGGAAGCTGATAAATCGGAAATTGAAAAACCTATAATCGAATCTAAATCAAAATTATCTTGAGTATTGAAAGAAACCAATTGAAAAGAGCCGCATTCAGGAAAGGCATAATTCCATTGATGCCCTTTTTTTGCATGGGTAATAATCCCCTCTTTAGAAGCAATGAGTATGAATTGCTGCATCAATGGGTTGTAATCATCTATCTTTATTTGCTGCAATTCTTTAGGACATATTTGTCGGTTAGAAATTGAAATTATTCCGGCGTTTGGAATCGAGTCAATTATTCGGTTGCAAGGTAGGGGATATTCTAAATTGTAAGGGGTAGGCACAGCCTGAACCTGGTTAAGATTTAGGCAAAATAGTAAGAAGTTGCAACAAATAATTTCGCGTATAATATTTTTCATAGTTAAGATTTAACATCAAAGATATCAGCTATTCATAGAAATAACATTGAACACATTATGAAATGTCGGCGTAAATGCATGATTAAATTAAGTTGGACATTCAAGATTTACTGAAATCCAAAACAACAACAGTTTTTTCTTAAGCATAATCATAGCGATTCAGGAAAATATGCTTGACAAGTCAAAACGAACATCTATGGAATTGAAACATGTGAGGTAGAGAGAGCCTTACTTAATTTCCTTAATTATCTTAATGTTTCAAGAAATTAAAAGCCAATATGAAGGCCAACTTATAAAATATTGAACTTTGAAACTTATCTAAAAAAATGTCCCAAATCAGAAACTTCGTGTGTCATTACTATGAAATCAATTATTTTAACACTTTAAAAAAAAGACCAATGAAAGAATTTTTGATGTTGATCAGGGAAAATGCAGATTATGGACGAATGAGTTTGGACGACATGCAGGCTGATATCCAGAAACACATGGATTGGGTGGAGACCTTGCTGGAGAAAGGGCAGTTTAAGGATGGTAACCCTTTGGAGGGGGCGGGCATTACTTTACACGGAAAAGAGCGGCTGGTGAAGGATGGGCCATTTATTGAGAGCAAGGAATGCATCAGTGGCTATTATTTTCTGATTGCTTCTTCATTGGAGGAAGCGGCGGAGATTGCGAAGGGCTGTCCGGCGCTGGATCTGGGTGCCACGCTCGAACTCAGAGAAGTGATACAGACCGGAGAGCATGCCTGAGGGTTTATCTTCGATTGAACAGCAGACAGACCACCTTTTCCGACAAGCTTCGGGAAGGGTGGTGGCTGTATTGACCCGCCAGTTTGGGGTTGATAAAATAGAAGACATACTGGATGCTGTGCAGGATGCCTTCGAAGCTGCCTTGATCAGGTGGCGGTTTTCAGGAGTACCCAATGTACCGGAAGCCTGGCTGTTGACGGTGGCCAGAAGGAAGCTTATAAATCAACAAAGAGGGATGAAAAGAATAACTTCTTTGGATGGTGGTGTAATGCTGAAAGAAGAAGGTGGGCTGCCGAAGGAGACAGAAGTTTACATCAGAGACAGTCAGCTCGCATTATTATTGCTGTGCGTCAACTTGCCACTGAGTACCCGTGATCGCATCATTACTACCTTGCATGTTTTGTGTGGATTTTCTCCCTTTGAATTGGCCAAAGCCATGGATGTACATTATGAAGCGGTAAGAAAAAGCCTGTACCGCAACAAACAAAAGTTGGCCGCTGAAAAAAGCTGGCAAAATTTCAAATGGGAACACAATCAAATGGCAAACCATCTGCCTACCATTCACGAAATATTGTACGCCTTATTCAACGAGGGATATAAATCGGCAAAACCCGAAAATGGCATTGACATGACTATGTGTTACGAGGCAGTCCGGTTGCTTAGCACGGTGATGGAAATCTCAAGTTCATCAGAAAGTCATGGCCTTTTGTCGTTGTTTTATTTTCACCTGAGTCGTTTCCCGGCAAGGCTGGATGCAGAAGGCATAAGAATTTCGATAGAGCATCAGGATCGTAGTTTATGGGACAAAGCGTTGATCAAGGCTGGCTGTTATCATTTGGAATTGGCCAAACCTGAGGATGTGCTCAATACCCGTTATCTGGAAGCCATCATTGCATCGCTGCATACCATGGCACCATCGTTTGATAAAACACCCTGGCATCAAATAGAGGACCTGTATACAAAGTGGCATGCGTTGGACAACAAAAATGGGATGCTAAAACTTCAGGCTTTGACAGCGGCTCTTTATCACAGACCTGACTTAGCCATGGTTGCTGAAATAGAAAACCTAAAAACAGAAATATCAGCAGCGCACCATTATTTGGTTGATGCCACCCTGGCTGAGTTGTATTCAAGGCTGGGAGACACAAAAAGTAGTCATCTATTCTTACTAAGAGCAATGGAAGGATGTGAGGATGTTCACGACAAGAAATTTCTCCAAAATAAAATAATGGGTAAAAAAAAGTAGGAAAAGTCAAGCACTTTGGGCTATTGATAATTTAAGAAGAACCTGATAAATTTGTTACTCCTTTGAAAGGACACCATCAGGGGGGAGTGAGGGGAGGGGAGTTGTCGTCAGTTGTCTGAACCACGGATTATTACGGATTGACCGATTTCACAGATTAAAAATTAATATTTATATACGCTTATGGAAAAATTGAAATACAAGGACATTACGGAAAAGATCATTGGGGCATCATTTGAGGTGCACGGATTTTTGGGAAATGGATTTCAGGAGGTGATTTATCAAAGAGCTTTAGCCTATGAGTTGTGGTCAAAGGGTTTGAATTACCAGCGAGAAATCGAAATGGATATTTATTACAAAGATCTGGAAGAACCCATCGGGACAAGGCGGGCCGACTTTATTGTAGAGGATAAAATAGTTGTTGAAATCAAAGCTGTTATTGAATTACAGGATGTCCATTTGGCGCAGATCCTAAACTACCTCAAAGCGTACCGGATGGAGGTTGGACTGTTGAGCAATTTTGGGAGTAAGTCCATGACGTTCAAGAGAGTGGTGTTGTAGAGGAAAGAGAAGCCTAAGAAGCCCAAAGAATGCTATGTCAAAATGTATACCACCTGCAGGGCAAGTTATAAAACCTGTTTCGAAGTTTTTCCATTTATTGGCAAAATCCAAATCCGTGTCCATCGGTCAATCCGCCAATCTATGGTTCAAAGTATTATCTATGTCCATCCGTCAATCCGACAAATCTGTGGTTCAAAGATGGTGGGAGGCACAATCTCTTCCTGACTACTCAACTTGTTGATAGGAGACAAACCAAAGACGAACTTTATTGAATGGGCCAAATAGTGTGAGCGTACCAATTTTTAGTGATTCATATTAAAGTGGGTTCCATCGAAATGTGTGGTTTATTTCACATCTTTTCCTTTATTTTGACCCAAAATCCTTATATGCAAAACACGAGAGTTTTTAAAATGTCATTTGCCGGTGTGTATCCCCATTATGTGGCCAAGGCTGAGAAAAAGGGGAGAACCAGGGAGGAATTGGATGCCCTGATTTTTTGGTTGACAGGTTACAATGCAGCGGACCTGGAGCGGATATTGGGGGATAAGACGGATTTTGAGACTTTTTTCGCTCAGGCACCCCAGATGAATGCGAATGTTCACAAAATTACCGGGGTGATTTGTGGCTATAGGGTAGAAGATATTGAAGACCCTCTGATGCAAAAGATACGGTATCTCGATAAGATCGTGGATGAATTGGCTAAGGGAAAGGCCTTGGACAAAATCATGCGGCAGTAATTGGGGCAATTTGGCCTGATGGTTTCCTTTTTTTATATTTGTTACTGTTTCAAAGGGTATGATGTTCGCTAATGGATAGCAGGGCTTCTGAGAAAAACAGCATCTTTTTAATCAATCGTTAAATTCAATTTATGAAAATTTTTTCTTCTGTGGTGGTTTGCCTTATGGCTTACTTATTTTTTACATCGTTTACCGGGGGCAATGACAAATACGGTGGGGTAAATCTGTACACGTTCCGGGAAGAAATGAAAAAGGATGCTAAAGGGGTGCTGAAACAAATCAGTGACGCAGGCTATAAATACATAGAAGACGCCGGTTATGCAGATGGAAAATTTAATGGCATGACACCGGCTGAATACAAGGCGTATCTGGCAGAGCTTGGTCTTGTACCGGCAAGTTCACACCAGGGAGGGATCAGCTATGACAATGTTGACCAGACTATAGCAGATGTAAAAGCAGTGGGTTTTGAATACCTGGTTGTACCCATTCCTCCCATGGGACATTTTACATACGATGCACAAAGTCGTACTATGGGTATGAAAGGAGGAGCCAAAAATCTGGCGGAGATGGTCAATAAGTTGGCAGAAAAATGCCACAAGGCTGGCTTAAAGCTGTTGTACCACAATCACGATTTTGAATTTAAAACCGATGCGGATGGGGTGGTGCCCATAGATTATTTATTGCAAAATACAGATCCCAAATATGTCAATTTTGAAATCGACTTATATTGGGCAGTAAAGGCAGGTGCCGATCCCGCCCAATATTTCAAAAAATACCCGGGCAGATTTAAAGCCTGGCACCTGAAGGATATGGACGACCAGGGTCGCTTTGCACCGGTGGGCAAGGGTAAGATTGATTTTGTCGCCCTGGCTAAGTTGAAGAGTCTGGCCGGACTGCAATATAGCTTTGTGGAGCAGGATTTGACCTTTGATGGCATGTTGCCTCTGGAAGCAGTGACCATCAGCCATGCAAATATTGGTAAGCTGGGCTTTAAAAAATAGGCTCACGCAATTTACTCATCCATACATTACACGGTAAATGATGCCAATCGCAAGTTCGTCTTTTGCAGATTCCAAAAGGCATTTTCTGGTTTTAGATGCATTGAGAGGAATCGCAGCCTTGATGGTGGTGTTGTTTCACATGCTCGAAATCTACTCGGGTGGAGATCATACCCAACAAATGATCAATCACGGCTACCTGGCGGTGGATTTCTTTTTTATGTTGTCGGGCTATGTGATGGCCCATGCCTATGATGACCGGTGGCACCAGATGACACTTACAGATTTTTTTAAAAGGCGCATCATTCGTCTGCATCCTATGATCATCCTGGGTATGACCTTTGGGGCCCTTTGTTTTTACAGCAGTGCATCTGAGCTGTTCCCTAAAGTTGCCGATACCACATTCTGGAACCTTATTTTTATATTAATCATCGGATATACTTTAATCCCGGTTCCTGTTTCCATGGATATTCGGGGCTGGAATGAAATGCACCCCTTGAATGGCCCCGCCTGGTCGCTCTTTTTGGAGTATATAGCCAATGTGCTCCACGCCTTGATCTTGCGAAAATTATCTA
Organism: uncultured Bacteroidota bacterium; assembly: GCA_937870795.1. Taxonomy (GTDB): domain Bacteria; phylum Bacteroidota; class Bacteroidia; order Chitinophagales; family Saprospiraceae; genus JADKBO01. Next base: position 19,195 of record CALMWS010000248.1, read on the forward strand.
AAGTAGTCTTGTCAGTCTTGGTTTTCATAGCCGCTTTGGCCTTGCTCCATTTGGCACTTACCAGTCCCCATGGCGACATCATCGGAGGTTGGTCATTGGAGCCTGAGCAACTGCGCATTGGCTTTACCCGGCTGCTTTTTCCCTACATGGCCGGTATGCTGTTGAGAAGACTGGTACAACCCACGGAAAAGGGAAACACATTTTTGATGGCATCGTTACTACTGGTACTGGTGTTGAGTGTACCTCGTATCGGAGGTCATACCCATTTATGGGCCAACGGTCTGTACGATGCTTTGGTAGTGATACTCATTTTCCCTGCCATCGTATTTCTGGGTGCCATCAGTAAAGTAAGCAGTGACCTAACGCAAAAAACTTGCACCTTCCTGGGTAATATATCCTATCCTTTATACATCATTCACTTCCCCTTTGCCTATGTGTATTATGCATGGGTGAGCAACAACAAAGTCAGTCTCTCCGGAGGGTTAGGTGTTGGCATATTGGTGATGGTGTTTATGATTTTACTTTCCTGGCTATCTTTGAAGTGGTATGATGAGCCTGTGAGGAAGTGGCTGGCGGGGAGGTTTATGAGAAGATGAGATCCGCTTACCGCTGACGGCTTACCGCAGACGGCTTGCCGCTAACCGTTAGCCGATAGCCGCCCTTAGTCTGGTTGTTTGTATTCATTGGTGTGCTTTGTATATATTTATCAAAAATTGGAAGAATGGCTGAAATCAAAACCAAAATCACCGATGCCAGTGTGGCCGAATTCATAGAATCTTTTGCCAATACTGATCAAAAGAAAAAAGACAGTTATGAGCTGATCCGTATCATGCAGGAATACACAGGCTTTGAACCAAAGATGTGGGGACCCTCGATTATCGGGTTTGGTGTTTATCATTACAAATCGGACCGGAGTAAGCAGGAGGGCGACTGGCCACTGGTTGGTTTTTCTCCGCGTAAGGCTGCTATTTCACTTTATATTTATATGGGTGATGATCATGGATTATTGTCTAGACTCGGTAAGTTTACCATGGGCAAAAGTTGTATATACGTAAAAAAGTTATCCGACATCGATGTGGAGGTGATGAAGGAGATGATGGGTATTACAATTAAAAAATTGAAGGAAAAATTTGGATAAGGCGCTGCCCGCTCTCCGCTGTCCGCTGTCGGCTCCCCTCTCAACTATCTGGCTAGCAACAGTTTGAAAGGCCTTTGGGAGCTCTCTTCTCATAGAGTGAATTTGTTGTTGCCGCGAGGTTAGCTCGTGGTGCCTCGTGAGGTTGGAAATTTTCAATTTCCGTAACCGAACGATGCTGAGCTTGCCGAAGCATTCACTAAATTGACCTGCCGATCAATTTTTTTGGCGAAGCCAAAACCGTTCAGTCATCCTAAGCGCGAAGCGCGTATTGCCCTAAGGCACAGCCGTATTGCTTCTATTCTCTAACACCAAAACAATCGCTATATTCCTAAAGTAATTATCTTTGAATTGAATCCTGCAAAAACGGGATGACTTTGAAGTAAAATATTTTTGATATGAAATACACTTTATCCAATACCATCAACCGGCCCATGGCGGAGGTGATGCAAAAATTTAAAGATCCGGAAGGGGTAAAACACTGGATGGAGGGGCTTGAAAAGATTGAGCACATTTCAGGTGTGCCGGGAGAAGTAGGGGCTAAGAGCGATTTTTATTTTTTGAACAAGGGCAAAGTAATGAAAATCTCAGAGACCATTTTGGAGCAAAACTTGCCGCGGCAAATTAAGTTTGGCTACCAGAGTGGCATGGGGTATAATGAAGTGGAGATGGTCTTTGAAGAAATAGATGCCAACAGTGTTAAGCAGACATCCAACAGTTACTTTGAGATGAGGGGTGTCATGAAGGTGCTGGGCTTTTTGATGACGGGCCTGTTTAAGAAACAATCGATGAAGTACATGGATGCTTTTAAGGCCTATGTGGAAAAAGGGGCTTAATTAAAATTGAAAGGTGCAATGAAAATTTTTTACCATATCACTTTATTTCTAATCACAGTAGGATGGTTAGCTATGGGTTGCATCCAAAGTCCAAAAGCCAACGTTACGCAAGAGGCAAATAAGTCTGACAGTGCGGCATACCATTGGACAAAACTCATGGACAGTGCCCAATGGAAGAAGACCTATAACTATCAGTTGATGGCCATGGGCGATACATTGTGGTTATTGCACCCGGATGGCTTTTGGTTTTCGATGGATGGGAAAGCGTGGCAGCGCTCGGCCATGGACGATATAGTGGGCAACCAGGCATTTTTGGACTATGTGGTTTTTAAGGGAGCAGTTTATGGTCTGGGTACCTTTGAAGGCAACATTGAAAAAAACACCTTTACCACAGCTGTACACAGGACTACAGATTTCAAAAAGTGGGAGAGGGTAGCCGATAAGAGTGAGTTGCCATCCCGGTTTTTTTACCACCCTTTTGTTTTTCAGGATAAGATATGGATCATTGGCGGAGAGGATAGCAAAGGACAGTTTGATGATCTATGGAGTTCTTCTGATGCCATTCATTGGCAGAAGGAGGCAGATCATCTGCCTTTTGGAAAACGCAGTGGCAGTCAGGTCTTGACCTTTCATGGCAAATTGTATTTATTGGACAGCGATGTTTGGGTTTCTGAGGATGCCTTGCACTGGCAGCAGCTGACGCCTGAAATATTACCCGGACAGCAGCTTTTTGGGTACAAGGCGGTGGTCTTTGATCAAAAAATCTGGTTGCTGGGATGCAATCGAAATGGCTTGTTTTCCAACCAGGTGTTGTACAGCGAAGATGGCAAAAACTGGCAAACCCAGGATGCACCGTGGTTGCCCCGTGGGGGTGTAGCTGCCGCGGTGTTTAAAGATAAGGTGTACCTCACCGGAGGCAAGTATGGTGGCACGCCGGAGCATACTGAATTCAGGTATGACAATGATTTGTGGGTGATGGAGAGGAGTGATGGTAAAAAGTAAGTGGTTGACTTTTAGCCTATATTCATTGACTAATTAGGTGGAATCGCAGTTTTGATGTAACTTGATTTCAGATAAGGTTATTACTTAATTTTATTAAACAATTAGTTTCGGGTATGAAAGTATTAATGATTACAATCTTTTTTTATTTTGCATTTTGCTCTTGTACAGACAACAATTACAATATTGTTAGGCATGAATTGACCAATTATTATGTACAACAGAATTTTGAAACTTATAAGACAGTGTATGATGAACTTGGTAAAAGCGTCGATGATATGGTTTTACGCCATATCGAATCTGTAAGGGGGCAAATTGGTAATGAATATCAGATTGATAGTTTTATCATTTTTAACAAAGAAAGATCTAAACTATTTACAACTATAAATACCAGCCTTAAGAAAAATTATGGCGCTAGTGATTTAATACAAACTTTGTATGGCGTTAAAATTAAAGATAGGTGGTATTTATTTTTTGGGTATAATTTAATAGCTATGCGTGATGGCTATAAAAAGGATAAATTTAAACCATTAACTTGGGAGGAACTCAGTTATATGGCTCGAGAGCAGTTTTTCAGACAATTTATAAGTTTTGATGGTAATAGTTCTCTAGTAATACATGAAGATGCATTGAATAAGTTTATAAATGCTGAAAATATTGGTGGAACTCGGGTTTCAGCAAATGGTACAGAAGAGGTGAGGCTGTTAAGACTTTATAATTACAAACAATCACGGGTAATAGATATTATCGAATATAAGGAATTATTAGAGCATAAAGTTGATTCAATCGAATATGAAGAATCTCAATATGACAACGAGTTTCATCAAGATCAAATAATTAATTTTGAACAGCCTGTATTCGATTCAAAACAATGGAAAGAATTTGTAAAAAGGAAAAACGGCACATAGGTGAGCGTGGGAATGTTCATAAAAGTGTGTCAGTTTCTAAACCAGCTTTCGAGAAAAATATTGTTTCTTCGTTCTTCATAGTGGATGCTCAATTGACAGGTAGTTATGAATGATTTTGGAAGGATTAAAGTTAAAAATTAGAACATTATGGGAAAAGTATTATTTTTTGCTTTATTAGGGTTTGTAACTTCATGTAAAAATGATATATTGATTGATCAGAAAAATGATATTTATCTTTCAAAAAACTTTAATAAGTATGCTCAAACTTATCAACAAATAAGCGATTCGCTACAAAAATGGCGATGTGATAGCCTTAATATAATGATTTATTTATTGGATACTAGTAGTGCCCGATTAGACAGCATGATTGTCTTTAATTCAGATTCAACAAGATTATATACCAATGTTTTAAAAAGAGACGTGGAGTACAAAGATGCGGTCTTCGACTATATTTATGGTCTTGGTGGGGCCAAGATTCATGGAAAATGGTATTTCTTTTTTGGTATGAATACAACTATTGATCGTGCATCCTATCAAGACAGTATATACAGCCCATTGAGTTTCGAAGAACTAAGTTATCTGGCTCGTGAACACTTGCACAAAGCTTATAAAATAGATCAAAACGGATCAATCATCACCAATGATCAATTTTTTGAGTTTATGTACAATAGAAGAGGGTGGGGCTTGTCTGAGAATTCAACGATACAGCAATTAGATTCTTTTATTGTTGCCAGAACACAGGAAGTGCGACTGAATAGAATTGATTTGGAAGAATTGAACCAAATTAAAAGGCATATTACCGTTTCAAAACGACGTGAAGAACCAGTAAAAGATGTATCCATTTGGCAAAAGTGGTTTGGAGAGAAAAAACTATTTGAAAGCAAGGAGTGGAAGGATTATTTAAAACAGAAGTATGGCAACTCTAAAAATTAGGTGATTTATACCCAACAATTGTGAAATGATCTCAGGACATTGTTGATGAATATACCTCTTTCTCTTCTACCTCACCACCGTCAAATCACCCTTATAACTCTTCTGGCTATCATCGCTAAAAAGTACTTCTGCTGTCCATACAAAGACGCCGGGTACAACGGGGCAGCCATTGAAGTGGCCGTCCCAGCCGAGGGTGGGGTCATTGGGAGGAAAGGATTCGCGACTGAACATCAGATTTCCCCAGCGATCATAGATGCGGAGGGAAAGGATGGTTTTGACATCTCCTTCGGGACTGATGGGGTAAAAGGAGTTATTGTTTCCAACGGAAGGATCTGCAACAATGATGTTTGGAAAAAGTAGGGTGTAAGTTTTTGAGCGCCTGATTTCAATCTCTTGCTCCAGGACACAGCCATTTTGCAACTGAATGGTGAGAAACAGCAAACCTTCTGCATTGGGGATAATGGTGGGGTGGAGCGCTGCTTCCAGGCTGTTGTCTTTGAAACTTAAGAGTTCGTAGGGTGCCCATTGCACAAAGTCTATGTCGTTGATGGAGAAGCCCGTGAATTGGACCTGTATTTCTTTGCTTTCATTGATGGCCAATAATACGGAGGCGGGCACATTGAGTTGGGGAGCCGTCCAACTTTCTACCAGAATGGTGGTATCTTTTTCACAACCGGCTTCCGTGCGCACACTGAGGACGTGGATGCCCCTGGCCAGCGGTGAAAGTGTGTCTGTGGCATCAAAGGGAACATTGTCCCATAAATAAATTGTGTTTCCCGTATTGACTTCATGGATGAGCAAGGCCTGGCCATTGTGTCTGCAGTTGCCGGGGTACAGCGTAAAAGATAGTTCAGGATAGACCGCTGCATTGACAATAATGACACTGTCGATTACAACACAACCAGCTGCATCGGTGAGAGTGAAGTAATAGGTGCCTTCCTTTAGAGAGTTGAGTTGGGTAGTATTTTCTCCGGTTGACCAAAGGATGTTTATTTTTTGTGTATTGGAAGTAGTATCCAGGCTTATCATGCCATTGGCTTCGGTACAAGAGGTGAGGTTTTGAATTTGTATGGCATAATGAATATCGTTGCCCTGGTTGGTCAATATCGTGGTATCAATGGTTTGACAGCCCATGTCGTTGGTGAGCGTAACCGTGTAGGTGCCTGGAGCCATGGCATAACGGTCCTTTAAAGTAAAGCCATCTGACCAAAGGTAAGCCACACTGCCTACATTGGGTGTATTGAGTTGGATGATGCCATTGTTTTGTCCACAGCTTGGATGTATGGACACTAAAGTAACCGTGGGATAGGTCCTGGCATCTGTAAGGGTATAGGATTTGGTCGTACTACATCCATTGTCGTCTGAGACTGTCAAATGATAGATGCCGGATGTCAGGCTATCTATGTCTTTTGTAGTGTAACCGTTAGACCACAGCCATGTATAATTTCCGGCCGGGCTAATCATTACATTGATGTTGCCGTTGGCATTTTGGCAGGAAGTAAGTGCGTTTATGTTCGCTTGCAGGGTGGGGTTAAAGACAATTTCATTGACAACGATGGAGGCGGTATCTGTGCAGTCATTGGACAAGGAAACGGTAACACTGTAGTTGCCCGGTTTCAAGTTAGATCGATTAGATTGGGTTGTGCCGTCATTCCAAATATAGTTCAAGCCGCTGGCAGGGGATGTCTGCAGGATAACAGACCCATTGTCTTGTCCGCAGTAAGAGGGATTTGCCGCAAAGTTTACGGTAGGTTTTTGTGAGAGATCTTCTACATGAAAAAGTATTGATTTTTGGCAGCCAATCGAATCAGTGACCGTAAGGCTATAAGGTCCTGGCTTTAGATTGAAAATGTCTGCTGTGGTGGCGCCGGTGGACCACAGGTAACTTACATTTGAAGCCTGCAACACAACTGATTTGATGCTGCCATTGCCCTGGGTGCAAGAGGTGTTGTTGCCAACAAGGCCTGAAATTTGTAATGGGGAAACAGGCGGATCCAGGCTAAGAGTATCAGTAGTAGTGCAGCCCTGCGCATTCGTAACACTTACATAATAGGTACCGGGAACAATGTCTTGCAATAACGTATCCATATCTCCGGATGACCAAAGTACCTGATGGTTGCCGGGAGAGGTAAGGTGTACCATTAAAGAGCCTTTGCCATCGGCACAATCTGCCGGTATATACGAAGATGTAAATTGAGGATAGCTTTGGGTAGAGGTGACGGTAAAGGTAGAGTCAAGGGTACAGCCATACACATCGGTTACAGTGATTGAATAGTTACCGGCTTGTAGTCCGGTTATATCTGTTGTGGTTTGACCATTTGACCATATCCACCCGGCAAGCACTTCGCCACCGGCAATGGTGTAGATGGCACCATTGGGATTGATACAGCTTGTGTTTTGCGCTATCTGAGCCGCCACCCAAAGAGAAGAAAATACCGTGGTGACCGTATCGTGAACAACCGCTGTGCAGCCCTGTCCATCTGTGATGGTTACGGCATAAGATCCTGCAGGAATATTGACTAAGTTTTGGGTAGTACTGTCATTGGACCAATGAAAGGTGAGGTTCATGCCGGTGGTGATGTTTAAATCAATAGATCCATTGGCAGTCGTACATCGGGCGGGCATAGCAGTGGTGCTTGCCTGTGGTAGATTGATCGTAGAGGTGATTTCGTACAATTGGGTAGTGATACAGCCGTTGGATTCCGTAATACTTATGGTGTAGGTGCCGGCATTTAAAGCAGTCAGATCCTGGGTGGTTGCCCCGTTAGACCATAGCAGCGTATATGTATTGCTGGCTGAGATGGTTAGATCTATGCTGCCATTTGGGGCAACGCAGGATGTAACCGCATTTACCATTGCATTTACAGTCAGGTCAGAGTTGCCGGATACCGTAAAACTTTCCTGGGCCTGGCAGCCATTGACATCGGTAATGGTTAGCGTATAGATGCCTGCCCCCAGGTTTGATATATCTTCTGTTTCAGCGCCGTTGGACCAGGTGTAGGTATAGCTACCGGCCGGGTTGACAGTCACTTCTATGGAGCCTGTATTTGTAGTACAAGCAGTATTGGTGGCAGTACCGGTCAGTGTGGGATAAGTATTGATGTTGGTGATGGTAAATTCAGCTGTGATTTCGCAGCCTTCCATGTTGGTAATGGTTGCGGAATATTGTCCTCCGGAAAGATTGTTGAGTGCGTTGCCTGTAACGCCAGTATTCCAGTCTATCCAATAAGCTGAGGAAGAAGTAACATTTAATTGGATGGTGCCATTGCCTCCGATACAGAGGGTATTGTTTGCAATGGCAGATTGTAAGGTTATCGAGCCATTATTGGCGGTAAGGATGATGCTAGCTTCATCGGTGCAACCCAAACCATCGGTAACCGTTAGAGAGTATGTTCCCGCTGGCACACCTGATAGATCCTGAGTTGTTTGTCCTGTGGACCATAGGTAGGTGTAGTTTCCGGAAGGACTTACCGAAGAAGAAATATTACCCAAAGGATCACCACAGCTTGGAGGATCGGCACTCAACTGTAGATCGGGTGGGTCTGGGGTATCCAAGATATTTCCACCGCCGGATGCTATACAACCTGCAGCATCGGTCACAGTGACCGTGTAATTTCCTGCAGATAAGTTGGGATTAACCTGAGTGGTAGCTCCATTGGACCATATAAAATTATTAGGTCCCGGGGTCAACATGACTGCTTCAAGGCTGCCATTGGGTGTGCTGCACGATGTATTGTTGATTTCAATTACATTGCTAAGAATAATGGCATTCTGACTATAGATAACCGTTGTTGACAGTGTACTGCTACAACCCAATGCACTTGTCACCGTGACAGTGTAGACCCCGTCGTCCAAATTGGTAAGGTTTTGGGTGGTGGCACCATTGGACCAATTGAAAGTGTAGGCCCCGGGCGGATCCACCAGCAAAGTGATGGTGCCTACATTTAGCGTACAGATGTTAGCTGTAGTAGTAGATGACAATATGGGCGTAATGGTATTGTCATCTATGGTGTACGTAGCTTCCGCACTGCAACCCGTTCCATCAGAGATGGTGACTGAGTAGCTGCCGGGGGGAACATCGATTAGATCTTCGTTTGTGCTGCCATTACTCCATGCAAAAGTGAAGTTTCCCGGAGTAACCACTGTGAGATCTATTTTACCATTGGGTGGTGAGCAGGAAATAGCCGGAAAAGTGGATGCGGTAAAATCAATCAAACCGCTAAATACTTCGCCATAACCTTCCGTCATGCAACCATTGGCATCGGTTACGGTCACCACATAGGTGCCTGGTGCGGTAACTGTTGTGGATGGGGTATTATCACCTGTAGTCCATTGGAAGTCTACAAACTCATTGGCATTGAGTACTTGTAAGACGCCGCTTTGACCATTGCATAAATTGAGCGGACCATTGATCTGGGGAATAGCGCCACTGGTAACTACAATCACGGTATCATGGTCTAAACAGTTGTTGCTGCTGTATACAGTAACATCATAAGAGCCGGGTGCTGTTACCTCGATGCTTTCTGTCGTTTCTCCACCGGGAGCCCATGAAATTCCTTCAAAGGGTCCACCCAAGGCAGTCAGGGTAATGGTCTCTCCGGTGCAGATGGTAAGCGGGCCGGTGATTTCTACTTCGGGCCCGGGCAGTTGTGTGACAGTGGTGCTCAAAACCTGCGAGCAGCCGATAGCAGGATCTGTAACGGTTACTTCGTAGTATCCGGGTGTGAAGGTGGTCATGATCTGCGTAGTTTGCCCATTTGACCACTGGTATTGTGCATTGGTGGGTTCTTCATAGCCAGTCCACTCCACGATGAGGTTGATTTCTTCGCCGGGACAAAGGTTGTAAGCTTCGATGTAATACGTAAAATTGGCGATATCTATGACTACATCATGATCGTCCATGCAGCCAACGCCATCGGTAAGGGTCACGGAATAAGTGCCATTAGCATTGGGAACAGATATGGTTGGTGTGGTTTCGCCCGTCGACCAGGCATAAGAATAGGGTGGAGTGGCATTACCAAATACCACGGTTTCCAGTGTGATTTGTCCAGGGTTGCAGAGATCAGGAAAAAGGAAGATCAGGATTTTGCAATGGGGTTGGGCATATACCTTGTTTGATGCAACACACAAGAAGAGCAATACCCAAAATGAGCTTTTGATTTTAGATAATAATGGCAATAAATTGTTGATCACAGTTGGGCGTTTCCTGGTTCTGATACTAAATTACGAATAAAAAAGTCTAAAAATTTGTTTTTGTGACTGGAAATGCCCGTATACTTCAAGACCGGATGTTGAAAAGTTGTGATAAAA
>CALMWS010000249.1 GCA_937870795.1 uncultured Bacteroidota bacterium
TTATTTTGGGGCGAGGTATTATGATTCGGCGCTGGGGCTTTGGTTGGGGGTGGATCCGTTGGCGGATCAAATGCCAGCATGGAGCCCATTTAGTTATTGCTTCAACAATCCGATAATATTAATAGATCCTAATGGAGCAAAACCATCTCCTCGGGAGGCGGCTTTAATTGCAGCTCATGTCTATGGAGACAGCAATGTTAACCTGGAAGGTGGGTGGGCTCTTTCTACTAGAACATTTGGACTTCAGACGGGCAATTTAGATAATGGTATGAGGTCAATGATTTATGAAAGGGCAACTGATAGTGGTGTTGAATTTGTATATGCCTTTGCCGGGACTAATGATTTGAAGGATGTTGGCCATGATATTTCACAGGCATTTGGTAGTTCTGATCAATATGCCACAGCAATTAAAAATTCAAGGACTATTGACCAAGCTCTTGAAGGTAACGATTATTATGAATTGAGTTTCGTAGGGCATTCGCTTGGTGGCGGTCTTGCTGCTGCTAGTGCCTACGCCACAGGTAACTCAGCCATTACATTTAATGCAGCAGGAGTAAGTCAATCAACTCTAACGAATTATGGTGTTGCAAATAAAAAGGGAAGTATGAATGATATGATTCAAGCTTATATTATGAAAACTGATCCATTAAATAGCATACAAAATGATAATAATCCTTTTACTAACAAGGGTAGATTGGGGCTTACCATACCGGATGTTGATGGTACCAGGAATTATATTAACCCGACAAGAACTTCCTCTTACTACAATGGGCACAGTATGGATAATTTTTTATACGAAATGAAGAAAAAATTTCAATGTGATAATTTGTGTGAATAAAATAGATATATGAAAAATTATTTAATAATTATTTTGCTATATATTAATACTGTCTCTTGTCAAGTCAGCAAAGACAACTTAATAGGAAATGATTTTAGATTATTTGAAGATACACCTGCCTGGAAGCTTGCAAAAGCTGTAAGAAATCAGGATACTTCTAAATTTGCTAGAATTCTGACTGATTCTAAAATTGATGTAGATTATGAAGAGCCAAAATATGGACGAAGTGTATTGCAAATAGCAGTATTAAATAACTTGGATGAATCTGTACAAAAATTGCTTGAATTAGGAGCAGATCCTAATCATTACAGTAGAGCAGAAGGAAAGACAGCTTTGCATGATGCCGTTGGGGTTTTTCAGCATAATGATGATACAACAGTGTTGTCACTTTTGCTACTATATGGTGGTGATCCAAATGCTTTGACACATCCCCCAGTAGGAGCAGATTCAGAAAACGTTCTCAGTGTACTTTGTGGAAATGTAGATGACCAATTGAAAAAGTTAAAATTACTTGTAAAAGCAGGAGCTTCACTGGAATATGATGAAAATGATAATTCAAATTTCTTAAATGCCGCAGTATTAAGTCAAAATTATAAATTGGTGTATTATTTGTTGAATGTAGGATTGAACTATCAAAAACCCATATTTACAAATTTCAGTGGCATTAATCTATCTTTAGAATATTGTATGAAAAGACAGTTGATAGACCTTGAGAGTGAAGAATACCAGTATAAACTTAAAGTAATAGACTTTTTAGAAAAGCGTGGCGTTGACTATCGAGGGGTTATACCACCCAAAAAAACAATAGAGATGGCAAAGAGGCAATATCCCGATAGTTGGGAGGAGTATTTGAAGGTGTACTGATAAATATTTATCTTTGCAATTTATTAATTGGTAAAAGTTACATAACGACCGGATTTATATTTGAGGCATGGGGTGGATCCGTTGGCGGAGAAGTATCCGGCAATCTCTCCGTTTACTTATGTTTTTAATAATCCTATAAGATTGGTTGATCCAAATGGGATGGAAACTGAAGGTGATATTTATAATAATAAAGGTGTTCATATTGGTAATGATGGTGTTATGGATAATAAGGCGTACTTCCTAAATACTAATAGTGATAAATTCCTTACAACGAAAGAATCAAAAAGTGTTATAAAAAGTGGATCTGCTGCTTTGCTTGGTATTACGAATTCTGAACTTAACTTAAGGTCATTTCTATCGGCTCTTCGAAGTACTGAAAACTTGCCGCAAAGCAGCCCTCTTGGATACAATTCACAATATGGAGGGGGTGGACCAGGTGGGGTATTTACACAAAATACATATGAAGAGTGTCCAGAGGCTTATTGCCAACACCCTTTAATGAACTCAAGTATTAATGGTGGGACGCCAGCTGGAGCATATCAATTTACAAGAAAGACCTGGAACAAAGAATTAGTAGGTAGATTTGGTTTAAATTCTGATTTTGTACCTGAAAACCAAGATAAAGGAGCTAGTTTGTTAATCCCTTCAAAGGCAAAAGATTATCTAAGTTCTAATAATCTTAATGGTGCATTAAATTTGACTAATAATTTGTGGAGCTCATTGCCTGGTGGACGACATTCAAAGATTGACTTCAAAGGATTTTTTAAAATTTTTAATGAATACAGGAGAAATGAAATGTTTGGAATATCAATTATTGCAACACCAGTTGGAAAATTAAAATAAAATGAAGATCAATATATTAATTATGTTAACATTCATTATTTTATGTTTAAATAGTAGACAAAATTCTTCTAATCCGGATTTTTGTATGTGTAAAAATACAAAACCATATAATGATACATTAACGTATTCTACAATATTA
>CALMWS010000250.1 GCA_937870795.1 uncultured Bacteroidota bacterium
GGACTTTCATTCAGAGAATTCCTGGTGATGGAAACAGGCCTGCCATTGGTGTCGTATAACCTTGCTTTTATTCTGGATAACCACATTGAGCTGGCTAAAGAAATATCGTCCAGGGTAAAAATATTTGACTACTTTGACGCTTATCTCAGGTATGGTTATTATCCCTTTTACAGAGATAATGCAGATCAGTACTTGTTCCGCCTGGAGCAGGTCATCAATACCATCCTCGATGTAGATCTTCCCCACATGGTAGAAATCAATGCAGTCAACATCTTTAAGATGAAAAAGCTACTCTACCACCTTGCCACGTCGGTGCCCTTCCAACCCAATATCAGCAAACTGGCAGCCAGTCTTGAAATCAACCGAAACACACTCAGCAGCTACATTCACTATTTGCATGAAGCCGGCTTGCTGCTCTTGCTGTTGGATGCAGGAAAAAGCTACAGTCTGCTTTCGAAACCTGAAAAAGTATATTTGCAAAACACCAACTTGCTTTATGCCATCCATGCTGAAAAAGCCGACAAAGGCACGCTCAGGGAAATGTTCTTTTTCAACCAGCTGAGCGCCACTCACAAGGTAAACTTCACTGCGGTGGGTGATTTTCTGGTGGATGATCGGTATGTATTTGAAGTGGGCGGCCCTTCCAAAAAATTCGACCAGATCAAAGCCAAATCCCAAAGTTTTCTGGCAGTAGACGACACCATTTTTGGAAGTAAGAACAAGATTCCCATCTGGCTATTTGGCTTTCTTTATTAACAAAGGAGAGAAACGTCTCAAAGTTTAATCTACCAACAAAGAGAAATATTTCTGTTGAAAGAAATTTGCTTTATGCTACTCTACAATGGGAATGGCAAAAATTTCTCCTAAACAAACCAGCATATTACCCTCAATGTTGTAATCCAGTTTTGAAAAACTCATGGTTTCGGGATTCAGGGTAAATTCAATCGTGGCCAATTGTATGTTCATACCATTATCAAGTTCTACCACAAACTCTACCGGAATGTCTACCTTCTCCTTAACACTGCCATCATAATCGTGGATCTCATATCCCGACCATCTTACTTTTAAATCAGTGATGACCGCTCCCTTCATTTGTGCATAGAGCGGGCTCGGTGAAAGGTCAATTCCATAATGATCAAAGCCTTCCAGAAAGGTTTCAAGGGGCTCGGTATGAAATGCAAAATTTCCGGATTCATCGTGAAAACAAAATGAAAAAACAGCATCCGTGCATTGAATTTCAAAGCCCCCGTCCGACAGCCAGATGCGATTGTCTTCATATTCGAGATAATGCTCAGTAATCATTATCAGACGGATATCCTCAATGGTTTTGCCGGTAATAGCCTCTCTCCATGCCAGGGTGCTTTGATCTTTGTCTTCCATTTTGCTTTAATTAATCGAGCAACAACCACCGGAAGCCCAGCCTCATTCGATTGTCGAACTGTGGATGAAAGGCTGCCAGATAATTGATGCGGTTATTCAAATATTGTTGGATGTTTTCAAATTTAAAGA
>CALMWS010000251.1 GCA_937870795.1 uncultured Bacteroidota bacterium
GGCTACAAGGATGGTTCATTCTTTACGCCCGGCTTTATCACCATGTATATGTGCCGGGAGACAATACGTCGTGCCGTGGTACAAAAATTCAACGAGGCCAAACAATGGAACTGCGAAAACTTTGATGAGCTCTATGATAAGATAGAAGACCGCAAAGAAGCCAATGAAATTGTCAATAGTCTGCACATCTGTGATCCCGCTGTGGGATCCGGCCACTTTCTGGTATCGGCCCTCAATGAGGTGATTGCTGTAAAAAACGACCTTAAAATTTTGCAGGACAGAGAAGGTAAACGCCTTAGAGATTACAACATAGAAGTCGTCAATGACGAACTCATTGTAACCGATGACGATGGCGGCCTCTTTGAATACAAACCCGGAGTAAAAGAAAGCCAGCGCATACAGGAGACCCTCTTCCACGAAAAGCAGACCATCATAGAAAACTGCCTCTTTGGCGTGGACATCAACCCCAACTCCGTAAAGATCTGCCGCCTCCGCCTCTGGATAGAGCTGCTCAAAAATGCCTACTACAAAAATGCCACCGAGCTTGAGACCCTGCCCAACATAGACATCAACATCAAGTGTGGCAACTCATTGGTGAGTCGCTTTGCGATCGATGCTGACCTGGGCCAGGCCCTCAAAAAAAGCAAGTGGACCATAGACAGCTACCGCATTGCTGTAGATACCTACCGCAACGCACAAAACAAAGAGCAAAAAAGGGAAATGGAGGCACTGATAGAAACCATCAAATCAGACTTCCGAAGTGAGATCGGCCGCAACGACTCAAAGGTTATAAAATTATATAAACTCCGTGGCGACCTCTTCAACCTCACCAACCAAACCAAGCTCTTTGATTATACCCCTAAAGATAAAGCAGAATGGGAAAAAAAGGTCAAAAAACTCCAGCTGGAAATCGAAGCCCTCGAAAAAGAGATCGAAGAGATCAAGGCCAACAAAATCTACGAAAATGCTTTTGAGTGGCGATTTGAGTTTCCGGAGGTGCTCAATGATAATGGGGACTTTGTTGGGTTTGATGTGGTGATTGGGAATCCGCCGTATGGAATTGATTTTAATGAAAAAGAAAAGGAGCTTCTTAAAACAGAGTATGAGTTTTTAGTCGAAAGAATAAGAAATTCATTTTTATATTTTATTGGTCGTGGTTTGGGGGTTACTGCTAAGGAGGGTATTTTGAATTACATTGTTCCAAATGAAATATTGTTTCAAATTTACATGACAAAAGCAAGGAAATATTTCTTGACAGAAAAGAAGGTGCTTACAGCTATAAATTTAGGTGATAATGTTTTTGAAGATGCTGTTGTTTCATCCGCAGTACTTGAAATACAAAATAAAACTGAAGAAAAGTATTCGGTTTTAATGGCTGACATTCGAGAAAAAGTTAGAGAAAGGAAAATCAATCCGGATACTCTAATAAGAGTTAGTTCTGATTCATTAAAGGCAAATTTTAATCATATTTACATTCTAGGATCAGAAAAATCAAATTTGGTGAAAAAATTAATATCTAATTTTACAACTCTTGAAGAAATATCAACAACAATTTCTAATGGCATAAGTACGAGTTGTGACAAGGTCTATATAGTAAATGGTGAAACTGTTAAAAAGCATAAAATTGAACATTTAGTTGCCAAAAAAACTATCAGAGGTAGTAATTTTAACAGATATTGGATTGATGATAAAGTAGATGATTTTGTTGTTTATATAACCAATAAAACAGTAAAGGAGGAAATTCCTAAAGCTATGGCATATTTAGAACCATACAAAGAATTATTAATCGAAAGATCAATTGAAAAAAAGCAGGGAAAACGGGAATGGCACATTTTATTTAGACCGAGAGAGGAAAGTGATTATGTAACTCCAAAAATTTTAATCCGCCAAACCGCTGATAAAATCATTGCAGCACTTGATAGCAAAGATGGCTATTACCCCATTGATACAGTTAATATTGTTAAACTCAAGTCAATCGACATTGATCTTAATCTTTTAATACTTGGTATTTTAAATTCAAAATTAATATCTTTTTTTTATCAAGAAATTTCACAAGAAGGTGGTAGAATTTTAGCACAAGTAAAACCTAGTAGAGTAAAAGCAATACCAATACCTGCATTAAGGGACAGTCAGAATATTTCTGCTCTCGTTTCAACAATTATTAAATTGAAAAAAGTTGGTAAAGAAACAATTTTAGAAGAAGCACAAATTGACCAATTGGTATATGAGTTATATGGGTTGACGGAGGAGGAGATTAGAATTGTGGAAGGGGAGTAAGCTAAGATTGTAATATAAATGAAGCTTAAAAGTTAGATTGAAATAGTAGAATTAAAAAGACAGAGATTATAAGCCAATAAAAAGTATCTATGTAGCTAGTGAGTGAAATTGAATTATTAAACTTTAGGTTAAATCAGTTCTTCAATATGTTTATTGTAGATGATTATGGCAATTTATTTGCTCAAAGAGAATTAGTGGGCAAAATTCAAAATTTGAAATTATATATTTATCCAAAAGACCACAACCCTCCACATTTTCATGTTCGATCTCCTGATTTTGATGCAAGTTTTAATATACTCACATGTGAAATAATCAATGGAAATATTGATTTAAAGAGTTACAAGAAAATAAAGATTTGGCATGAAAGCTCAATTGAGCTTTTGATCAATACATGGGAAAATTTGAAGTAGAATATTCATAAATGAACGAATAAATTAGATTCCAATGGACACAAAGTATTTTTTTGCAAAAGACATATATCCAAAATGGGTTAAATATATAAAAAAAGCAAACTCTTCAGTTGTAATTTTTTCTCCATATGTTGATAATGCACTCAAGGATTTAATTTCAAATACTGATATTAAAAAATTAACCGAGTTAAAAATAATATCTAGAGTTGATTCATCCACAATATTTGACAAACCTTATCAGGTCAGATCTCTTGTAAACTGCTTAAAAACAGGTGCTGAAATATATCATTTAGAAGATTTACATGCTAAAATACTTTTAATTGATAGAAAATTCATTGTAATAGGATCACAAAATTTCACTTATGCAGGTAAAAAAAATAAAGAAACTAGTGTTACTCCTCCTTTCACATTTGAAGGATCAATTTTTTTAAATATCATTGAAAATTGGATTCTTAAAGCCTCAAAAATAGATAGTGAGTATTTAAACAAACTAGAAATATTTTCTAAAAAATATAGGCCTAAAATTGAAAAAATAAAAGCAGAACATGCAAGTGAATTTGAACAAATCACAAAAAATCATATTGATCACAAAAAAAGAGAATTAGAAATAGAAATCAAAAAACAACAAGATAATTCTTTATTAAAATTTGCATATGAAACTGTCTACATAACTAAAAAAAACTTTTCAAACTACAATTGGCAAAGTCATCAATTTAACGATATTACAACTTTCGTTGCGGACAAGAATGTTAATTTACTTTTTGGTAAAAATAAAGATGGAGAATTAATAAAACTAAATTGGCTATCATATTGCCCAATGATCAATATCGAAAATAGCGAAATAGCTCTTGTCCGTTTAGCTTCAACAAGAATAAGTTTTTACCATAAAAACGCAACAAAGTATTTGAAAATAAATGAAGAAGGCTTTTGGGTAAATATTCATTTTCCAACCGAAAATACGCAAAATACTAATTTGGAATTTAATATAACACCATATAACACAGAAAATAGCACAAATTTTGCCCATTTATCATATTATTTTAATGGAAGCAACTGTCGAAGAATTAATGATATTTATTCCGGACCAGAATTCAAGGAAATTATAAATAATCTATTTTTAAGCAGCAAAGAAAAGGAGAATGATTTTATAAGGTTAATTTTCAAAGGTTATAATATTTCAGTTAAAGGAGGTGGAATATATAATTTTCTTGATGGACAATGCTATAAAATTTCTATTATTCAACACTTAAATAATCCAATCCTTACTTGTGAAAAAATCTATTAAAATGAAAAACAGTTCTTTACCCTTAAGACTCATTTCCCTCTTCCACTTCCTATCTGCCAATCGTCAATACAACCAGAACCTGCAACTCAAATTTTACAAGGCAACCTTGCTACCATATGAAACCAAGCCAGAAAAGATCCTAGCCCTGCTGTACAATACTGCCAATACCCAGTCGCAGCCGGATATTGACAAGTTAGGCACCTTCTTCATGGCCTTACACCAGCACAAAGCTTGTGTAAGCACTATGTGTGATTTTATCAAGCACTTTGACCAGACAAAGCCGCTATCCTTCAGAAGTTTATTCGAGGTATTAGAAAATCAAGATGGTTGGGGACCCAAAACAGCCGCATTATTTGTAAAAAACATATACTGGCTTCACAACAAAGGCTATGGCAGTATATTTAAAATATGGCCGGATGTACCAAAAAAAGTATCAAAAGATGACGAGCTCTATTTACCCGTAGATGCCGTTATTACTGCTATATTCAAACAAATGCACCCTAACAGAACTTGGAATTTTACTAGTATTAATAGCTTTGTTAAGGAACATTATAAAAGAGACGATATCGAGGTATGGGATGACCTCTGGTTTTGGGGTTTTTTCAACCAAAAGGTAGTGAAAAAGAAAAGAGTATTTGAATGGAATGAAAACAAATACTGGGCGATGAAACAGACAGATAAGGATGCTGTGATAATAGGTGAGATCAAGAAAAAAGCAGAAGTATTTTTAGAGCTTGTGCAGTAAAATCTGTGACAATTGGAGAATAGCCGAAAACCTACACAATTGAACATATATAGTGCCAAGCACCTGTCCCTATGCAGGCATAGCCTGTGTAGGAAACGGAGCACGTGTCCCTATAACTGCGAAGCAGATGTAGGGATCCGGGAGCGGAGGCAGGCAATCATGCCAATATTGATTGCAAGGTAAGCATCCGACCAACTACATATTTATAAGCCAGATATGACGCTTTAGC
>CALMWS010000252.1 GCA_937870795.1 uncultured Bacteroidota bacterium
TGAAGTGGTTTTCAAACTCTACGATGTAACTGACATTGGATCCCCTGAATCCATATATACTTTGCCAGTCGTCTCCCACACAAAACAGCTGGGTTTTGTCGGTGAGCAGCAGTTTGATCA
The DNA here is from genome assembly GCA_937870795.1 of uncultured Bacteroidota bacterium. GTDB lineage: Bacteria > Bacteroidota > Bacteroidia > Chitinophagales > Saprospiraceae > JADKBO01. The sequence continues at coordinate 121 of CALMWS010000252.1, forward strand.
ACTCAACTTGCAAATTGTTGACATCCTGAAATTCGTCCACCAGAATGTAATCGTATTTGTTTTTGTATTTAGTGGCTATGTCTTCATGGTTTTGAAAAAGGGATGTACTCCTTGATATTAGGTCGTTGAAGTCGAGATAAGATTTATCGGTGCAATAGTGAATGTAATTTTTGACGATGGGTATTGCCAGTTCATAGAATTGTCGAACCCGCTCATGTTGGTCTTTGCGGGCTTTTTCCAGTACGTGGTCAATGTCGATATTTTCGACTTTGATCATGTCTGTAATGCGCATGACTTGTTGCACAAAATCTTTGACATCTTCCTGGTAGCCGTGAAATTCTTCTTTGAAGTTGAGGGTTACCGTTTTGTGGTAATTGGCGGGTAATCTGTTCTTTACTATTTTGTCAAGTGTATGATTAAAGAGCGCAGAGTCCCTGGTCATGCTTTCATAGGTCTTCACCAGCAATAAATTTCCTTTTTGAAATTGCTCTTCTTTATCTTTTGTGGAGAAACTTTTGTCACTGATGTGTTCTATGTATAGATTGGCATCCGGAATATAAAAATCGGGATGAAAAGAAAAATCTTTGATATTCAAGAGTGGTTCGTACTCATACTTGATACTGTGCCTGTAAAACCAATCTGCAATAAATTGTTCTGACTTGGATCGCACTTTGGTTCCATCCAGCGTTGTATAGTATTTGCCGTCTGTAGGAAAAAAATGCTGGTCTGCTTTTTTGATGTGGATCTTGTCAATGATGTAATCGAGAACATATCGCTTGAGTTGTAACAAGTAAGCTGTGTCCTCACATTTTTCAATGACGAGTTTGTGCATTACCTCAAAGACCGTTTCGGGGGCAACGTGTTTTGAAAGTTCGTCTTCTTCATCTCTTTTCTCGTCTCCAATGATGCGGAATTTATTGTCAAACTCATTAACGCCGTAGCTTCTCAAAACACTGTAGCAAAAGGAATGGAAGGTCTTTACGGTTAAGCCGTCTATCCACTTGTATTTTTTTTGTTGTAGGTATCGTTCTTTGCTCTTGTCGGCTTGACTTACCTTTTTATCGTACAACAGCTTTTCGTACGTACCTGAATGGTCCGCTGAAATAATCAGACGGTCAATCATTTCATTGGTCGCATTTTTAGTGAACGTGATGGCTAAAATGCTGGAAGGGCTAACTCCTTTTTCTTCTATCAGGTAGATGAGTTTTTGCAAAAGGGTTTTGGTCTTACCGGAACCCGCCCCTGCTAAAACCAAAAGGCGTTTGTCTTCGCTTACGACCGCTTCCTGTTGTCGGTCGTTTAAGGCGCTTAAGTTTGTCTTTGTAGGTGTTGTCACGTAACGTCTGTTTGGCTAAATGTTGCTGTTGAATATCTTTGATGAGTTAGGTAGTCCTTAGGTGCTGTAATACGAAAACTTTAAAAGCTGTGTTGTCCAAATTATTGTCAGAGTTTGATGGATAGTTCCAGTTGACCTTCTAGTCCTAACTCCACGATTTTTTGTAGTGTTGAAATCCGTACTTCTTTAATGTCGTTTTCAATTTTGGAAATATATCCCTTGTTTGTCCCACATTTTTCAGCAAGTTCTTCTTGTGTCATTCCTTTTTTAAGTCGTGCTTGTTGTATAAGAAAGCCTAGTTTAAATGCTTCGTAGCCTTTTTCAAACTTGTCACGTTTGGGTGTGCCTTTTTCGCCGTATTGTTCATCCACAAATAGGTCAAGTGTCTTTAAGTTATTTTTCTTGCTCATATTCTCTTTTAATTTTTAATGCTTTTTCGATTTCAATTTTGGGCGTCTTTTGTGTTTTTTTATAAAACCCATTAGCCAATACAATCAGTTTTCCCTCGTCAAAGAAGCAGAAAATGCGAAATACATTATTGCCATGCTGCACTCTTACTTCGTATAGCCCATCTGTACCTTCCAGATGTTTTAAATATTCGGAGGGATTTGTTTTTGAGTTTCAATAAGTCTGAATGTCCATAAAATTTTGTCTTTAACATTTTGCTTCTGTTTTTGGAAGAAGTCAGAACAGTAGTTTTTATACAAGGTTACAGTTCTTAGCTTTATATCACTCATACGTTACAAATTTATATTAAGTTGCCCGAAAGTGCAACATTTTTCATGGTTTTAATATTTTATTGTTGTCTTTTTGAAAACATTATTATTATTTTTACCAATAACCCTGCACACCCACCAAATATTTTAAAATATATATAAGTATCAGAATATCAATAATATAATTTTATATATTGGGTATATTTTGGGGTATTTTTTTTTCAGTGCCCGCATAAATTATTTATTCACAAACCACATAGCCTACATAATAAGGACTATTCAAATATTTATACCATTCCCAAAAATGCAAGGGTTTCGCTTTAAATTTCCTGCAGAGGGTCAGTTTGACCTTGTTTTTCTCTTCATAGTCCTGCCGGGCCTTTTCCATGGCCAAATAATCTCTGCCTTTGGATGGGTAACAAATATATTCAAATTTGGCATCCGTAGATTGATAGTGATAAACAGGTATGGGATTGAGGTAGTGGTCAAGAAGGGGGAGGGTGTATGCCAGGATCAGGGGGAGGGCAAGTATCACAAAAATAGATTTTTTGGTTTTCATTTTTTGGTTTTTAGGCACGTTGGTTTTGAATTGAAGATTTTATTCAGCTTATAATCAAATATAGCAAATTGTAGGTAAGGGATACACGATTTATGGGTGGCATCTGTAGATTTCATACTTGATTTCGGGGTTTTTTATAAAGGTTTTCCCATAGAGTTGAGTATTTGGGTTGAGTCATGGGGTTTTGTCACCATTTTTGTAACCTACCTCTGCTTCGCAGATGTAGGGACAAAAATATCGCCAAAACCTGTGATACCAAACAACCCGCCCCTACACCGGCTTTGCCGGTGTAGGGGCTACGAAGATGTTAGGCCTCTGGCCCATCAAAGGATCCGTACATCTCGAAAAGGGGGTAAGGGCGACGTAATATTTTGCATCGCAGCAGGGTTTTCAAAAATGATGGGCTGGTCCCTACATAGGCCTTGCCGGTGTAGGGACGGGTATGTTTTATTGATCTCTTAGGAGGATGGTCCCTTTCTTAAAATATGAGTTTTCCTTGTGCGGAAAGGTTGAGGGAAATTGGTGCATTGTCGTGGTGTTTTCCCCATACACATCAGCCCCATCTCTTTGCCCCTCTTTTCCTCAAAATCAATCAGCAGGTTGAAATCTATACGATGCGCCACATGTAAAAAAAGTTGAGTTGGGTAGAGTTGAATCTAGTGTGCTGCCAAAGCCTATATCCAGACTTACATTGTTGGAAGCAGTATATAATATCCCTAAATCGGCGTTGTGGGTCGGTTTCGATGCTTTTTCATAGTCCGAGAAATATTCTACAAACACGGTTGTGTTGTGAAAAATTTTATAGGAATATAACAAAGTGAAGTGCAGGTCATTTTTAAAAGACCGACTACCAAAATTCCATTCAAAGGCCATATCATCATTGAGGTCATGTTGAAAGGCTAAGAGCAGTGCTCCTTCAATTTCATTGCTTTTTACATTGGCACTGGCTATGGGTCCAAAATTTAGGTAGCCAATGAGGGTAATTAAAGGTATGGCTCCAGATGGATTCAATAGTCTTTGTTTGGCGCTCAATTGAACCGGGAATATTGAAAAATTACTGTTAACTTTTCCTAAATCCACTGAGCATCTGATTTCTCCACTTCCAGAATATCCATATCTAACCATGAAGTTGTTCAATACTCCTTTATTATTAAAAAGCACTCCATTTTCCACTTGCAGGTAATTTTTCAGTAAGACATAGGCACCATCTGTTTGATCCGGTCTGTCGGTCACAATTTCAGAGGGATTTTGGGCATACATCGTAAACCCTGTGAAAAGCATTGTCAAAATTAAGAATGCGTTATTTTTCATTATTCCTCTACCTCCATTTTGTAAACTATACTTTCTATTGGTCAAATTGAGGCAGACATATTTGTTTGTCTCGTCAATCAAAGTAAATAAATAAAGTTAAATGTAAGAAATTAAAGGAGGATGACACCTTGGGTTGGGTCGTATGGTTTTGTCACTATTTTTGTAACCTACCTCTGCTTCGCAGACGCAGGGACAAAAATATCGCCAAAACCTGTGATGCCACCCCTACACCTCTATGGAGGTGTAGGGGTAACGAAGATGTTAGGCCTCTGGCCCAACGATAGATCCGTACACCTCGAAAGATGTGTGAAGGGCAGACGTAAAATAATGTGGCGCTACAAGGTTTCCAAGAATGATATGATTGAACTAAAAATCATTCAATAAATGAATAATATGATTTTAATGAATGGTATGTCATTCATGTTGGGGGGGGAAGCATGTGGGGACGCAATGCATTGCGTCCCCACAGGTGTTTCAAAATGGGAGGTCTGGGCCTAATCCTCCACAGATGTTTAGGGATCGTAATGATACCGGCAAGCATAAATTAATATTTCGTCATCTATGACTTTGTAAACCAACCGGTGTTCCATATCTATTCTCCTGGACCAATATCCGGATAAATCATACTTTAGCGCTTCTGGTTTGCCCAAGCCCGAGTAGGGTGTTTTCATAATGTCTCTGATGAGTTCGTTTATTTTTTTTAGAATTTTTCGATCATCAGTTTGCCAGGAAATATAGTCCTCCCAGGCATTTTGTGAGAAAGTAATTCTCATTATTACTCAATTAATTCTTTTTGAAACGACTTGCCTGACTTCATTTGTTGAATGGATTCATACAAACGATCCGCATTGGCTTTTGAGCTTAATAAATGAACCGTTTCAAGGATAGAATTATACTCATCCAAAGAAATGAGCACCGTACCGTTTCCCGATCCTCGTTTTATTATCAGGGTTTCGTTGTTCTTTTCAACATCATCAAGATACTGTTTCAAATTCGTCCTGAACTCTGTAAAGTTCGCCGCTATCATAATGAAAGATTTAAATAAGTTACTATTTATGTACAAATATAAGTACTTTTTGAATAACTTTTTCAACATAATATGCAATTTTTTGTCATTGTGGGGATGCAATGCATTGCATCCCCACATGGTTTCCAAAAATGATGGGCTTGCCCCTACACCTCTATGAAGGTGAAGGGGCAGGCTTTTACAAATTCAAATGTGTTTTGCCAATTTCATCCCGCAACCTGGGGTGGACCTGAACTTCATCGGCAAATTTTTTCCATAATTTGACGGTGGTATTGATTTCGTCTACAATATCTGGTGCTTTCTTACAACCAATGGATTTGCCAATGACCAGTAAATCTTCGCAGGTGATGTTTTTTCTTTTGCCATTGATGCTCAATGCGTGCTGACTTACCCATTCGCTGCCGGGTCTGTAGGCATGGCATACATCGTAGGCGGGGGCCAGGGTCCATCTGCCACCTTGCTGGAGTAAAAAAGAAAAGTTTTTGGTGTGGTCATCACAGTTTCGGGCTATCACGTTAAATACCATTCTTCTGAACATTTGCTCTGCATCGGCATAGGTCAGTTTTAACTCGCGCATGCACTGAAAGAGTTGTTCGTAGCTGAAACTATTGACCAGGGTGTAGTCATAGTGTTTTAGGGCGCAAAAGGTTTGGACGTGGAGTTTGACATCGCCTTCTTCGCGGTCAAAACGTTGGGTCATAAAATGGGCTCTGCCGTTTTCTTCCAGCAATCGACAAGGCATCATGTGGATGCCACAAGCAGTGGCCATGTGGTAGTAAGCCATTTCTACTCTGCCATAGCCTTGACTGCTGCCCAGCTGTACATCACTTACACCATCCAGTTTGATAAGCCAGTGTTCAAATCCTTTGGGTGCTTTGGTTTGACCTGATTTTACTTCTCCTGTCTTTTCATTCCACGCTATCAAGGCTTTGGGACGGGCTCCACCGGCTGAGGTGCCGATCTTTAAGATCTCCAAGACGGCCTGTTCTTCGTCTTTGCTGAGATGGGTGCTAAAAGCTTTCTTTTTGTCGAGCATCTGTTGTGCGGTAGCGACCAGACTGTCGATTTCAATGGAAAATGTTCTTTTGTTTTCTTTTAGTATGACCGGTTCAAATTCGAGGGCGCCCATGCCCCGTGTACCAATGAAACAAAGCATTTCAATGGGGTTCATGCTGTCTTGTGGCCTTCCCTGTTGTGCCAGCCAGAGATTGATCAACTGGTTGCCGTATCTGTCGGGTAGGGCATCGGCCAACAAGCCGGGCAGACCCTTAAAAGTGTCGTATGCAGCATTTTTATCCTTTCGAAGTTCGGGAAATGAAAACTGATTTTGATTACCGGAAACCGGCATTTTTAAGGGAGCCAATTCCCAGCCCAGCGACTTAAACTTGGGATCGTATTCAAAAGTAGCCAGTCCGTTGTCTTGATCCCATGCCACGGCACCTACCAGCTTACCCCATATTTTTACTTCTGCTACCTGCATGGTTTACCAATTGGTATCTTCTATGTTGAGATCTTGCCCCGCTTTTTTCCGTGCCCGTTGGCGTTTTTCTTTTTGCAGCTTTGCCAAAGCCAGCGGACTGATGGTTTCTCTGACCTCAAAAGCATTAAAAACCGCCAGTTGATCCAAAACCCTCAGCACCTGTATCAGTGTGGTGACCGTTACGGTTTCGCCCCGCTCCAGCAAACTCAGCGTAGATCTACTAATCCCAGCTTCTGATGCCAGCTCATCTTGCGTTTTGTTTTGTCCCATGCGGTGGTGCCTCACAAAGCTGCCCACGGTTTCAGCCAAAACCTTATCGCTCATAGAAGCCCATTCTTTGAATGATTTATCAGTCATAATATTAAAATATAGCTATTAGTGAATGGTATACCATGCAAAGATAGTATAATTAATTCAAAAAATCATACATTTGAATGTAAAATCATTCATTAAATGAACAAATTGGGTTTAATGAATGGTATGTCATGCATTTGTGGTACAATGCATATGGGGATAAAATGCATGTGAGGATGAAATGCATGTGGGGATGAAATGCATGTGGGGATGAAATGCATGTGGGGATGAAATGAATGTGGGGATGAAATGAATGTGGGGACGCAATGCATTGCGTCCCCACACGTGTTTCAAAAAATGATAGGCCTGTCCCTACACCTCCAAAGAGGATTAGGGATCGGTCAATAATTTACCCGGTCCCTGATGGATCCATCTTGCCGGTGAATAACCACGGCAGAACGGTAATTGTAGGCAATGTCTTTGGCCCGTTCGATGGCTTCTTCCTGGGTGTCGAAGGTTGCGGTGACCTTTTCACTGCCTTCAGCGCGGATGGCCCAGGCGCCTTCGTAAGGAACTACATGCTGGACATGGGTGGGTCCGGCCATGTTTTTTTTGAGGTTGCGGAACAGTACAGCCAGAATTTTCTGAAATAAGTTGGATAAGAAATCTTTAGCTGCCATGATGTGTGGAATTTAGAAGGGAAAGTGACCCCGCCAGGACTCGAACCTGGATCAAAAGTTTAGGAAACTTCTATTCTATCCCTTGAACTACGGGGTCGGATCAAGGAGGTGCAAAGATAATACTTTTTTATCAATTTAAAAGGAAAATTTTGGGCTTGGTTTAAAATTAAGATGCAGAAAATCAAAATTATATATATGATATAATATCATAATGTGTTTGCACCCGATGCCCGTTTTCTGATTACGATCATTGCCTTCAGCCTTCTTCATCATGGCATATCATGGCTCTTTGTGGCTAACTTACTACTACAGCCAAAAGGCAAGATGTGGCGTTCAATTCTTTATTAAATCTAACATTATGAATACAGATGTTTTCCAACAATTGCTGCGCACACGCGGTGAAACCTGCCTTAGCATAGTAGTACCTACCCATGAGGTATCCAGAGAGCGACGCAACGATAAAATTGAGATCAAAAATGCCATCCACAAGGCCAAAGAAAAGCTGGCCCTCCATACCCACGCCGGTGAATACAAACACTTGTGGGACAAACTGGATGAACTCAGCGCTACCATAGATTACCTGCACAATGATAAAGGGCTGGCTTTGTACATTTCTCCAAGCCTCGCCGTGAAAGTGATTTTTCCTTTTGAAGTGGAAGAAAAGATCGTGATCGACGATCAGTTTGAATGGAGTGAACTGGCCTACCTGGTGGGCTTGTCGCTGCCCTACCACCTGCTTTTGTTGAGTGAAAAAAAGGTGCGCTTATTTTCCGGGCAACTCAATCAACTGAAAGAGGTTCACTCATCTGATTTTCCCGATGTATTTGCAGAAACCCATGAATACGCCAAACCCGGCCGCGCTTCGTCTTATGCTCCCCAGGCCAATGTCAAAGGTTTTGAAAAAGACAAATCTGTGATGGAAGAGATTCGTATCCACGATTATTTTCGGGTAGTTGACCAACACCTGCACAAGGAAAGCCATGACCAAAGCCCCATCATCGTAGCGGCACCCATCGAAGAGTTGGGCATCTACGATCAGGTTACCCACCACAAAGAAAGGATCGTAGCACACATCCATGGCAATTATACCCACAAATCAGAGGGCGAATTGGGTGAGTTGTGTTTTCCACACATGGTAGATCACATAACCCGGCTCAATGAACAAAGGGTCAAAGATTTTACGGAAGCCATCGGTTATGGCAAAGGTATGCAGGACATTCGCGAAATTGTGAAAGCAGCACGGGAAGGAAGGGTAAGGTCACTGCTCATGGAACAAAACTACCATAATCGCGATTACGACATCAATGAACTATTGTGTGATGTATATGACCACAAAGGTGAGGTCGTTGTTATGCAACAACACACGCTGGGCTCACTGCCAGGACTCGTTGCGCTGCTTAGGTATTAGGCCAACCATTGCCACAACCATCGGGCCAGTCTCACAACAATGTTGACCAGCACTGAAAATAAAATCATGGTAGTTAAGGGAAAGTAAAACCTAAAGTTTTCTTTCTCAATGCGTATATCACCGGGAAGGTGGCCGATCCAACGGAAATGATTGCCCCAAAAATAGAGCAGCAATCCTGACATAACCACCAAAAGTCCAATGACGATCAGCCATCTTCCTGCTTCTGTCATGTATTAATCCCAAATATTTTGGGGGTATTCTCCTTTGTCGATGAGTGCCTTGAGTTGTTCCTGCACCGCCGCTTTGTCTTCAGGGTAGGTCACCCCAAACCATGAACTGGTGGTCTTGAGTACATTGACCTTCAGGTCGCCATCGTGGATGAGTTTGTCAACCAGGCTGGGTATGTAAAATTCTGATTTTAGTTCATGCCCTTTTTCTATGATAAAGTTGGTCAATTGCCTTTCTGCGTATTCAAAATAACTGGGTTTAAAGCCCCACATATTCATCGATACAAGGGTGTTTGGCTCCAATTCAGTCCGACCTTCTTCCGTAGGATAACTAATCACTCCTGCCTGGTCTTTTTCAATCTTTGTGCATTCTACCACATTGATCAGGTTGCCTTCATCATCGGCTGTACAAACACCTCTGTTGACGGTGCCGTGCTCTGAAAGGGTATTATCCAGGTAATAAGATACCACACAATAATTGGCACTCTGGTCATGGGTAAGGAACTGGTACAAAACTTTGTAGGCATCTCTGCCATAAAAGTCATCGGCATTGATCACGGCAAAGGGCTCCTGTATGGCTTCATAGGCAACATAAACCGCGTGGGCTGTACCCCAGGGTTTTTGTCGTTCAGGATTAAACACCAGACCGTCGGGTATAGAAGTCAATTCCTGGGTTACGTAACACAGTTCTATTTTATGACCAAAACGGGCATCAAACATGGCCTTAAATTCTTCCAGGAAATATTCTCTCACCACAAATACCACCTTACCAAAGCCGGCTTCGATGGCATCGTAGATTGAGTAATCGATGATGGATTCACCGTTGGGTCCAAAGGCATCCATTTGTTTGAGACTGCCATACCTGCTGCCCATTCCTGCAGCCAGAACCAATAAGCTGGGTTTATTATTTTGCATGAAATATTCTTCTCTTTAAATCACAAAATTGATCATTCTTCCCGGTACTACAACCACTTTTTTGGGAGCCTGGCCTTCGAGCAGTTTTCGAACAAAGTCATTTTCCATGGCCATCTGCTCCAGGGTAGCAGCATCGGCGCCATTGGGGAAGGTTAGTTCTCCTTTTCGTTTGCCGTTGATGCAAATGGGATAAACTACATTGTCTTCTACCAAATATGATTCGTCACATACCGGAAAGGTACTATGGTGCACCGAGGTGGTCTTGCCCAACTTGCTCCACAACTCTTCTGCAATGAAAGGTGCAAACGGTGCAATGAGGGCTACCAGGCCTTCCATGATTTCACGTTTGTTGCACTCCAGTCGCTTCAGCTCATTGACACAAACCATAAAGGCAGGCACAGAGGTATTGAGCGAAAGTATTTCTATATCCCCGCTTACTTTTTTGATGGCGGTGTGTAATACTTTGAGCTCTTCTTTTGTGGCTTTTTCATCAGAAACAAGGAAGGCCTCTCCTTTGTGCATGAGTTGCCACAGTTTTTTGATAAACTTCGATACGCCTTCTATGCCTTTGGTATCCCAGGGTTTGGACTGTTCGATTGGCCCCAAAAACATTTCATACATACGGAAACAATCGGCTCCGTATTTGTCGACCATATCGTCGGGGTTTACTACGTTGAAATACCTTTTCGACATCTTACCCACTTCTGATTTGGTGGTGAGCCGTGCATTTTCGGGCAGGGTTTCAAGGGTAAATACGCCTTCACTCAAATGGAAAACGGATCCCTTGTAATCGGGCCTCCACTCCAAAAATTGGGCAATACCTGCTTTGGTGAGGTGGCTCCTGGGACTGCCGTATTCGGTCACAAAATCAACATGCACCGGAAGGAGCGCAAACTCTTTATCGCTGTGTTCTTTGGCAAGTTCTTCTGTATAAAACTGGTGGCTGCCATCATGACTTTTATAGAGGTAGATGGATTCTACCACGCCCTGGATCATGCCCTGGTTTACCAATTTTTTGAATGGCTCTTTGCCCGGTACCAGGCCTTTGTCGTACAAAAACTTGTGCCAGAATCTGGAATACATCAAATGACCCACTGCGTGCTCAGCACCACCGATGTAAAAGTCTACATCCTGCCAGTAGGCCAATGCTTCAGTAGATGCAAAATCCTGGTCATTGTTGGCATCCATGTACCTCAAAAAATACCAGCTGGATCCCGCAAAGCCCGGCATGGTGTCTGTCTCTCTGGTAAATGCTCCATACTTCACCCAGTCTGTGGCCTTTGCCAATGGCGATTGCCCATCTGCGGTGGGTTTAAAATCCTCGAGATCGGGAAGGGTAAGTGGAAGTTCTGATTCTGGCAATGCATGGGCTACACCGTCTGCATCATACACAATGGGAAAAGGTTCTCCCCAGTAACGTTGTCTTGAAAAATTGGCATCTCTCAATTTAAAGTTGACCCTGCGTTTGCCAATGCCCATGCCTTCAATTTTTTCAAACATGAGCTGGATGGCATCGGGTACTTCCATGCCATTGAGAAAATCGCTGTTGATGATGATGCCTTCTTTGTCGTGAAGTGTGGATCCCGGGTAGTTGGTTTTATCCACCACATCTACGATGGGCAGGTTATATTTTTGCGCAAAAGTTTTGTCGCGTTCATCATCGCTGGGTACGGCCATGATGGCTCCTGTGCCATAGTCCTTCAATACGTAATCCCCAATCCAAATGGGAACTTTTTCACCACTGAAAGGATGGATGGTATAGGAACCGGTAAAGGCACCGTTCATTTCTTTTACCTCGGCCATACGCTCTCTTTCTGATCTGCCTTTTACATACTGGATGCAGGCTTCAACGGCTTGTTTTTGAGCAGGCGTGGTAAGCTGTCCTACCAGATCGTGCTCTGGTGCCAATACCATAAATGTAGCCCCAAAGATGGTATCGGGTCGGGTAGTAAAGATTTCAAGTTCTGTATCGTGACCATCAATTTTAAAAAACAGCTGGGCACCCTCTGAGCGGCCGATCCAGTTGTTTTGCATGGTTTTCAGTGCTTCGGGCCAGTCGAGTCCGATCATATCATCCAGCAAACGGTGGGCATAAGCAGTAATGCGCAAAAACCATTGCATCATGGCCTTCCTTTCTACCGGATGTCCACCCCTCTCTGAGACGCCGTCTTTCACTTCATCGTTGGCCAAAACGGTCCCCAATGCTTCACACCAGTTGACATATCCTGTTTTGCGGTAGGCCAGTCTGAAGTTCATGAGCACCTGGTCTTTTTGATAGGGGCTCATGGCTTGCCACTCCTCAGCCGAAAAATGTTCGTCGTGGCTGTGGAATGCATTGACACCGCTGCTGCCCCCGGATTCAAATTGTTGTATCAATTCTGAAACGGGCTTAGCCTTGTTGGCGTTTTGATCGTAATAATGTTCGAACAACTGAAGAAAGATCCACTGTGTCCACTTATAATAAGAGGGGTCGGACGTTTTTACCTCTCTTGACCAGTCAAATGAAAATCCTATGTTGTCGAGCTGTGCGCGATAGGTTTGGATGTTTTGTTCTGTGGAAACAGCCGGATGAACACCGGTCTGGATGGCATATTGTTCGGCGGGCAGTCCGAAGGCATCGTAGCCCATTGGATGCAAGACATTAAAGCCCTGTTGTCTTTTGAAACGGGCTACTATATCGGATGCGATGTAGCCCAGCGGATGACCTACGTGAAGACCGGAACCGGATGGATAGGGAAACATATCGAGCACATAATACTTTGGCTTTGCCGTATCATTGAGGGTCTTATACGTATGTTGATGGTCCCAGTTTTTTTTCCATTTGGCCTCTATGGCCCGGTGATTGTATTCCATTGATCGCTGTTGTAACCACAAAAATAGCCATTTCCCCAAAAATATTGATCAAAAAGTAAGCTATGAGGCAATATTATTTGGTAAGTATGGCAAAAAATGGAGCTGATAAAAATATTATATGGCTGGCTCCCGTTTCACAAAAATTTTTAATTCTGAACTATTTGGTATTTTTACACTTTAATGGATATGCAAGATTTTTTTAACCCAATAGACAAAGATAAAACTGCCGAGGCTCCCAATTTGCTGCCTTATGCGCACCATGTGGGCAGTGCCATTATCAGGCCCCTCGACAAAGGGCGTACAAAAGGCAATGCCATGACGGCCATGTACCAGCAAACGGGCAACCAGTTGCAGCAAATCAAAGAACAGGTCGAAACGCTGATTCGGCAGGCCCAGGCTTTGCACGACAGGATTGACATATCGGAGAAAATATACAGGGCTGATATGGGTTTTAAACCCGTAATTGGCTACGAGTATCATTTGTACGAAAGACCCAACGGCCAGTGGGTACTGTCGATGATCGCTCCGGAAGAATGGGGTAAAAACAAGCCCTATGAATGGATAGCTACGGCAAGGTTACTGGCCGATCATACCTGGGAGATATTGGGAAAAAGTGATGAAGGCGTACAAATCTGATCTAATTTGAAGGATTTTTCAACAAAGCAGGAAACTAAGCGGCACTACATTCCGTTATTGCAGCATATTCTACCTAATATGAAACGTAGTTTCGTTTTTATTTTTCTTTTATGTCTTTCCTTTTTGGCGGCAGCCCAGCAGTCGAGACTGGCCAACCAGTATTTTGCCAACGGCGAGTATGAGAAAGCAGCAACGCTTTACAGACAGCTGTATGAAAAGGAACCCATGAATGAGTTCTATTTTCAAAGAGTGACCGAATGTCTGATCACCATGCACAAATACGATGAAGCCAAAGACCTTGTGCAGGCAGAGATCAAAAAGAAACCCGAAGTGATTTCATTGCTCGTTACCCTGGGTAGCTTATACGATCGCATGAATGAAGGCGAAGATGCCAAAAAGCAATATACTACAGCCATCAACCGACTGGATAAACAGCCGCAAAGTACCGATGAACTTGCAAGGGCTTTCATTGGTTACTCCCTTTTTCCTGAAGCCATTGAGGCGTATGAAAGGGGTGGTAAAGTAGGGGGCAATGTAAAACCTTATGCCTTCAGTCTGGGCGATTTGTACCGCAGGACGGGTGATGTTAAAAAGATGATTTATTATTACCTGTTGTCGGTTGACCAGTTTAGAAACAACATGGACTACCTCAAACAGACCTTTGAGAAAAATCTGAATGAAGATGAGCTCAAGGAATTGCAGGCCCAGATTTTCACCCTGATGCAAAATGCACCGGATGAAATTTTGTATCCCGAATTACTGGAATGGTCATACTTGCAGCAAAAGGATTACAAAAAAGCACTCAGGCAGGCCAGGGCCATAGATTTGAAAGTTGATGGCATGGGCGAACGCGTTTTTCAGGTTGGTAACATTGCCTATGATGATGCAGACTACAATACAGCCATCGAAGCTTATGGCTACATCATTGAGAATTATTCTATCAATTCGGGTTATTATTTGAGCGCCAAAAGGGCATTGCTCAACAGCAAAAAGCAAAAAATTACTTCCAGCTTCAACTACACAAAGGAAGATTTGATTTCACTCCAGTTGGAATACGAATCCTTTTTAAATGAATATGGCCGTAATACACAGACCGCCGCCCTTATGACTGAGTTTGCGGATTTTGAAGCATTGTATATGAACAACCTCAAAAAGGCGCAGGAAATTTTGCTGGAGGTGATCGACTTTGGAGGAGTGGCGCCCACCGATGTGGCTGCTGCCAAATTGAAGTTGGGCGATTATTATTTGATGGATAGCGACCGATGGGAGGCTTCCTTGCTGTATTCTCAGGTAGATAAGGCCTTCAAAGAGGGTGTGTTGGGAGAAGATGCCCGTTATCGCAACGCCAGGCTTTCTTATTTTACGGGAGATTTCGAGTGGGCCCAGCAGCAATTCGATATTTTGAAATCGGCAACCACAAGATTGATTGCCAATGACGCCATCGATATGTCGGTATTTATTATGGACAACCTCAACCTGGATACTACAGATGTAACCCTGGCCATGTTTGCTACTGCCGAATTGCTCGTATTCCAGAACAAGTTTGACGAAGCTTTTATTAAACTTGATTCAGTTGCAACCAAATTCCCTGAACATTCTTTGATCGACGATATCTATTATACCAAAGCACAGATTTATAAAAAACTGCAGCAACCCGATAAGGCTATTGAAATGTACAACCTGATCATAGAAAAATACAAAGACGAGATACGGGCTGACAACGCCATTTATGAAATGGCACGTATGTACGATTATCAACTCAACGATTCTGCCAAAGCGCAGGAGCTTTATTTTAAATTATTTACCGAATATACAGGCAGTACGTTTGTAGTTGATGCCCGAAAACGATATCGCGTATTGAGGGGTGATAATATGGAAAAATCCTGATCATGCCGGTACTGTACAATGTAACCATCATCATTGATCACACCGTACACGACGAATGGACGGACTGGATGCAAAATACCCACATCCCCGAAGTGATGGCAACGGGTAAATTTACCTCGTGGAAGATGTTGAAAATATTGGAAGACCATAATCCGGATGGGGTCACTTATGCCATTCAATATACGGCACCGGATCTGGCCACTTACCTGGAATACCAAAATGAATGGGCCCCCGGTCTGCAACAAAAGACGCAACAAATGTATGGGGGGAAGTTTGCAGCTTTCCGAACCTTGTTGGAAGAAGTTTGCGGACAATAGGATTTTATTCTATTTTTACCTCCGAAAAATAAGCTTGTACCCTAAATTGTGAAAAGAAATGAGAGTATTCATCCCGGTTATTTTGTTTCTAACGTTACTTTCTTTCAGTTCCTGCTATACAAAGAGGGCGCCGGTTTTTGTGAACTTCCATTACACTAAAGTCAAAGACTACCTTTTCACAGCTGAAGGACAACTTCGCAAAAAGGATTTTAAAGTAGATGCACTCTACATAAAAGATACCATTATTTTTTCTGCAATATCACCCATCCAACACTTTGAAATGATTTATCTATTCAAAAACGACACTTGCAGATATCAGGAAATGATTTTGTATTGTGGACCCTGCACCGATAAGATGATGGGTGATATCGTGAAAGACAGGGACTATGAATTCAAAGCTGTTGATAAAGTCAATTACATTTCGGGTATAAATCCTAAAATTATATTGAGATTGACTGAAGGTGTGGATAAGGACTCATTCAGGTGTAACTCTATCTCGGTGAGAAAAATTTGACCCGCTAATTCCTTCATAAAGTGAAAGTAATGTCGAAAAAGCTAAAAACATCTGTTTTCTTATTCTTCCTGATCGTGATGCTAACTTCATGCAACGAGAAACTTGCCCAGATTCATATTGGGAGCAGCCGCAAGAAAGTACAATCGTATACCCGTATGATCATGAATATGCACCGCAGCACACACGCCGGCTTAATAACAGCTGCTGGTGGCGACACTATTATGTTTAAAGGATACCACGCCAATCTTCCTATGGAAATGCTATGGCTCTTTAAGAATGATAAATGTGTTTATCAGGAATATAATATTCACTGCTCTAAATGCGCCAAACAGTTTGAAGCGGATTTAATAAATACCAAGGACTATCAATTTCAGACAAAGGATAGCATCAATTTTACATCAACACGTTATCCTGATGTTTTATTAAGAAAAGGAAGCCGTGTTTTGGACTCTATGACTTGTGCTTTTATTACTGTGCGCCAGCTATCCCGAAAATAGGTTTTTGCCCCATTATGCTGTCTTTAATTCGATGACCGTTATTTCGGGCCACATGCCCACACGACCGGGAAAAGCGAGGAAGCCAAAGCCCCTGTTCACATAAAGGTATTGACCTTTCTCTTCGTATAAGCCCATCCACCTTGGATATCTGTATTTGACCGGACTCCACTTGAATCCAGGCATATCAATGCCAAATTGCATGCCGTGTGTGTGTCCGCTTAGTGTTAAATGCACATGTTGATCGTGGGGCAAAACATGGTGATCCCAATGTGAGGGATCGTGGCTCATCAGCACAGTGAAATCATCTTTTTTTACGCCCTGAATGGCCTTGTTGAGATCACCGATTTTTGGAAAATGCCTGCCTGCTCCCCAGTTTTCCACACCTGCAAGTACAAAATTTTCGCCATCTTTTTCAATGCGTGTATGGTCATTGTTGAGGAGTCGAAATCCCATTTTTTCAAACTTGCCCATGAAATCATCCCAGTAGGCTTTTTTGCCGGACTCAGGGACACCAAAATAACCATAGTAGTCGTGATTGCCTAATACGGCATACTTGCCGTGTTTTGCTTCAAGCAGTGTAAAAATGTCCATATACGGATTGATCTCATCTTTTTCAGAATTGACCAAATCACCGGTGAAAAGCAATAAGTCGGGCTGCTGTGCATTGACCATTTCAATGCC
>CALMWS010000253.1 GCA_937870795.1 uncultured Bacteroidota bacterium
ATGTTAACAAAAATTTTATAATTATTTTTGTTCGCATTAATTAGGGGGCGATACACAACAACCAGGCAAAAATCCAAATATTGTATTGCGTCAGTATTAAATATATCGCACCGACCAAATATTATTTGGCAAAATATAATCTCAATAAAAAAACCTGGTTTTGTTTTTAAATTCTGAAAGAAATAATTACATTTACAGTACCAATAAGTACTAAAATGTTTCACCCGCAACATGAATGCTTTCATCTATTATATTGAAATGATTCTGCAGCTTGGTTGGCAGGATAGGAAAAACTGGTCATCTATAAAGCTTGTTAAAAACATTTATAGACATTTAAGAACGAGTGTTTTGGAGTAAACTAAATATTCATTTACATTTGAAAATACATAATTTCACTGAAATACAGTCTGTTATAAAAATATTAAGGAAACTAAATGAAAGAGAGGTAGTTGCGAATAAATATATATAATGATATTTAACTTTTTATTAATTTAAGATTACTTGCTTAAAAATGAAAATAATTATACGAAAAATAACATCAAGTAACAATGGTTGAAATGATATTTTTTCTATCACTTCATTTATCACATAGCCAAACCGATGTCAGGAATTATAACTAAAAAACTCGTAAATTAACCGTCAGAGATGTAAAATACAAAAAAGAGTCCACGATCACCCATCGAATAGGGAAAGCAGACCCTCACTCTCGCTAAAGAGGCTGCAAAGATAGGAATTTTTATTGTGACTACAGATCTGGTATTTTTTTAATATCAAATCCTTTAAAAATGATTACTAAAAAATTGATAATCAATCAAGTGAGAATTCATTTTCTCCTTTTTGGTGTTTTGTTATTTACACCAAAAATTTTTTCACAGGGAAATATCTGTGGCCTTGATGATCCAGGCGGAACACAAAGTTCAGAAATAACTGGATTTCAAGGCTTAAAATTTTTTGACCAAAGTAATGCTTGTAATGAACTCATTTTGAAGTGTAATTTCGTGTTTTTAACAAGAGATAATGGTACAGGAACATTCCAAAATAATAGCAGTGAGATATCAGATATGGTATCTGGGATGAATAACTTGTGGTCTTCTATTGTTGATCCGTCAAATTGTTCTCCCAATCAAGGATATCCGATTGACTCAAAACTAAGGTTAGATGTTTCATACGATTATATTTCTAATACAGATGCATTTTTATTACAGTAGAGCCGTTTCTTTGGGAACAGCATATGATAATACAACATTTTGTCCATATGATGTCGATGATGACAATAGTAGCACTTGGCCTGATTTAAATGAAGTAATTGATGATTACAATTCTTCTCATTCAAATTCTTTTAATTTCTTTTTTGTAGAAAACAATACATTGCTAACTTATTTGGAAAATGCTATTGCAGCAGGGGAGACTTCAAACCACATTCCCTGGAATGATCCTAATAATATAAATATATTTAGCGGGTGCTCAAAATTCGCATCCAGTTATAATAATGATGGTAATCAATTTATCATTATGGCAGATGTATATTCTGAATATTTAAAGAGAAAGCACTTTGGTTCAATATATTATCCGAACTTGCCAAACAATCCTTCGAATCAAACGATTTTATCTTGGCACTTAAATGATTTAGATAATTTAGCAAACCATGAATTAGGTCATTCAGTATTAAATCAAGGTCATACTTGCACCTGCCATAATTTAATGGTTGGTGGAGGGTGTACTCCTGGTTACGATCCAGGAGCTCAATATTTATCACCTGACCAATTAGAAAATCTGCACAAAACGTTAGCTACAACAAATAATCATAAATACGTCGACTGTAGTGAACTTACAGAAGTTTGTTCCGTTCAAGTTGTTTCAAATGAAACAATCGACCGACCATTTAGTGTCTATGGAGATTTAATAATAAAATCTGGGATAACCTTAACCGTAAATTCTCAAATTTATCTAAGCGAACGGTCGAGAATAATTGTGGAACCTAATGCTAAACTAGTAATCGATGGTGGTAAATTAACAAATGGATGTGGAAACACATGGGAAGGGATAGTTGTCTATGGGGGAAATACTGATTTCGATGTAAAGTTTACAAACAAAGCTGTAGTAGAAAATACTAGCAAAGCAGCTGTCTCCATGTTTGCCCCAGAGCCTTGGCCAGAAATACAGCAATGGGGCAATGGTATCATTCATGCAGATAACACTACTTTTAACAATACTAGAAGAATAGTTGAAATGATGGCTTGGAAGCCTTCATTCAATACCTCATACATTAGAAATTGTACACAAAATGGAGGAAAATGGAGTATTACAAATTGGAATTGTATAGGCGTAGAAGTGAAGGACAATGTCTTCAATAATATTGCAGATGTTTGTATTGGTACAGAAACAGGACAGTTCCTTATTGAAGGAAATGAATTTCATAGTGCAAAAAATGATATAGTTTTTGCTAATGTATCGCCAGGATTTGGGACAATAATCAAACAGAATGATTTTCTTGGGGAAAGTACCGGCATAAGAGCTATTGGAACTACAATTGCCCAAATCAAAATTGAAGAGAACCAATTTCTTACTGGAGAATTTGATATATTCATGGATGGGGTTAACAGTTATGAGATCAGAGACAATTATATTACTTCAGACTTTGGAGCAATTAGTATTGATAATGGTATTCACTCAAATGAGGTATTTGATAATAGGTTTACTGGGAATTTCATTGGTTTAGCACCTTTAGGAAGCAATATGGAGTATAATTTTTATCAAAATTGTTTTACAACATCCTTTTCAGATTCCTATATAGAAGGACAAATATCTGGAATTGTGTCTGCCGGAACTGTTGGAGCTGCAAACAATTGTTTTACCCATCTAGGTAATGTCAATAGTACTGTATTTGATATCACAGGCAATCCAGATCAATTAGACTATATTGAACCAATTGAGAGTGCCTTAAACTGTTTAGATGCAGTTAAAGCTCATCCAAATGTAACCAAAATTCAATTAAACGGTCCGTTTAATCCTTGTGAAACTAGTGGCACTGGTGAAACAATACCACCTCAATACAATCCATGTAATCCATTAAAATCAATTGAAGCAACAACTGATGCAATAAATTGGCTCAACGCAAAAATCATTGAAATTCAAAACAATCCAAACTTATCTTTCTGGCAAAAGAAGTGGTTTATTGCTATGTACAAAAGATGTTTACAAAGATTGACATGGATGAAATATGAACTTCTTTTGGCTGAAGGACTATATCCTGATGCAAGGGCATTTATGGCAAATGATAACAGAGATGAAGCAAAAACTGCAATATATGCATCTTATATTTATGAGCATAATTTGCCTGGTGCGGCCAATTATCTACAGAGTTTAGGGAGTACGAGTGAACCACTAGGTGATTTTAGAATCATCCAACAGATTAATCTTAATAGATTGCCATATGGTCCGTTTTATCAAGCAAGTAGTGAAGAATTGTCAACAGTGTTGGCAATAGCACAAAAAACACATCCATATGCAGGATATGCTAAAGCTCTATACTATCACCTCACAGGAGAACTACTTCAATCAGATTTGCCAGCTTTCTTCGATTTTCACTCAAATCCAAGAAGTGAAAGGAAAAAGGAAATTTCAACTAGCTTCTTTCCTAATCCATTTACTAATCAACTTACGATAAATTATAATGAAGAGAAAGAGGGAACAATTGTTGTAACAGATTTACTTGGAAAATCTATTTTTCAAGGTACCATTAGCCAAGATATGACAATATCTGCCAATGAATGGAAACAAGGCAT
>CALMWS010000254.1 GCA_937870795.1 uncultured Bacteroidota bacterium
TTTCTTCAAAACAAATGGCTTCTGGTTGTCCGGGTGAAAGCTCACATTCCTCTTCACAACATTTATTGACGTCTTTCTCAATCACCAGTTTGCAACTTTCATTTACGGCATCTCTCAATACGATCCTGATGCCATGGCATGCCATGTGGATGGGGCCGATGGTATAGCTGGTCATGCCATAGGTAAACGGCCCAAAATTTTGGTCATTGACAGTTACATTAAAATGATCGCTGTGAGGGCCGCTGGCAATGAATTTTATAAAAATCTTAAATAAATTGTCTCCGTTACATTCCGACAATTCTATTTGGGGTTCTTTAAAAGCGCAAGGCTCACTGGTATTGCAGTTGTAAGTAAATTCTGCCAACCTGAAACACCCTTCGGTTTTAAACGCAATGACTTTGACAGCATAAGATACATCCTCTACAAATGGATAATTGATCATAAGAGGATCGGCACCTTTTTTAAATTTACCTACTAAGGTTCCGTTTACATAGACAGCTACGCTATCATCGGGAACACCCGCTTTATCAAATTGAAGACTTATAGCAGGGCTGTTTTGATCACATTTTTCGTCAATCGTCAGCGCACCTATTTCACAGGCTCCACAGCACAGTTTTACATTGTTTGCCAAATTTACACTACAACTGTTGTTGGTATTGTCTACGATAACAAACTCATAGTTTTTGCTACAATCTGGTGTGATTGGACCCAAATAATAGTAGTCCTCTCCATATTTGTACTGATCATAAATCACACCATTGCCCCTCACCACAAATCCTTTTACACCAGGATTAGTGGTTTTAAATTTGAACTTAATGTAAATTTTACCTTGCGCGTTACAAGGTAATACTTCGTATGCAGCATCCCTGATATTACACCCATTGCATTCCTGGACAGGACCTTGTGTGAGCCCCCCGAAACAAAATACATCATTTTTATCGGCTATCAACAAATCTAGTGGGGCATTTGAAAATGACAAAGGCCCAATAAAAACAGGCAAATTTTTGTAAGCAAATGTTCCATACAAAACTGACGCCCCACCGATTAAAAAACTATCGGATTGTGCACCATGATCAAAATTCAATCGAAGGAAATACTTTCCTTCATTTGCGTTACACTCGATGACTTGTGACCTGGCATTTTCAATAAAACAGCTGCATTTATTAGAAAGAATCAGGGTGTCACAGCACAATGTATTGTCATTGTTGCATACTACAAGGGTGTCAAAATCTTGACCATGGTTGGGAATAACCAGATTTTCGACAGGTGTATCCGCATATTTATGGAAAGAATGAAAGTTGCCATTCAAAAATACATCAAAGCCAAGGCTGCCGGGTGTTGGTGGCAATACATCAAAATTGATTTTGTAAATTTCATTTTCAAGGCACTCTTTTTGGATTAGATTTATTACCTGCACCTCACAATTGCTTGTGGTACAACATATTTTTCCCAAATTATAAACCGCACTGCATTCAGGTTTTTCCAGGTCTCTTATCACAAACTCATAAGGTGTGGTGCAATTGCCTGGAAGGCCATCTATGGTTATGGGCAAATCGGCATAGGAAAACGTGCCGTGATTTATGCCGTTGCCCTGAACTTTGAATTTATCTGCAGCAGGATTAACAGGGGTAAAAGTG
>CALMWS010000255.1 GCA_937870795.1 uncultured Bacteroidota bacterium
TGTCATATCATCAGCAATCGTTTCAACAGCAATACCGCGGGCATTTACCTGGAAGGAGTGAGTAGAGCGCAAATCCATGAAAACACTTTTAACAACAATGGCTGGGGCATGAAGATCCAGGCCAGCTGCATGGACAATGTCATCAGGGAAAACGAATTCAGAAGCAATACATTTGATGTGAGTACCAACGGCGATTTGGTGCTCAATACTTTTGAACGCAATTATTGGGAAAAATACGAGGGTTATGACCTCAACAAAGATGAAATAGGCGATGTGCCTTACCACCCGCTCAGCTTATTTTCTAAGATTGCTGAAACCAACCCTTCGGCTATGTTGCTTTTCAGAAGTTTTATCGTGGTACTGATGGATCGGAGCGAAAAAGTCATGCCCAGTATCACTCCCGATAATTTTATCGATCTTTATCCCCGAATGAAACCGGTCTTTTTATGATTGAAGTAGTAAATCTTCACAAAAAGTTTGGCAAGTTTTCCGCACTTAGCAATATCAACCTTATGCTCGAGTCTGGGCAATGCGTGGCTTTAGTAGGACCCAATGGCTGCGGCAAAACCACACTCATCAAATGTATACTTGGCCTGGTGGTGCCACAACAAGGTCAAATCCTGATTGATGGCCATCCCACCATCCACCAGCACAGCCACAGGGCAAAACTGGGATACATGCCACAGATTGGGAGGTATCCCGGCAACCTCACCATCGGACAGTTGATAAACATGGTTAGAAATCTGCGTCCACACCAGAACCACTACGACGAAGAGCTAATTGATTTGTTGGGCATACATGCCATCTTATCCAAAAAGATGTCGGCCTTATCGGGCGGTACCATCCAAAAAGTAAGTGCCATCTTAGCCTTTTTATTTGATCCGGACATCCTGATCCTGGACGAACCAACAGCAGGACTGGATCCACTTTCGGCTGAAATTTTAAAAATGAAAATTGAAAAGACAGTGCAAAAAGGCAAACTGGTGCTCATCACTTCTCACATCCTGAGTGAATTAGACGAGCTCGTTACCCAGGTTGTTTTTATGCAGGAAGGTCAAATCATTCTCCATCGTTCCGTTGATCAATTGATGAATGAAACAGGTGAAAACAAGCTGTCGAAAGCCATCATTTCAATACTTCATAGAAAAGAGCCCAATGATTAGGATATTAAAATACGTGATGCTTGATATCATTAAAAGCAAATTGGTTGTTGCGTATACGATTTTACTCGCCCTTCTGTCATGGAGTTTGTTTAGCCTTGAAGACAATTCGGCTAAAGCCGTACTTTCTCTGACCAATGTGGTTTTGCTGGTGGTGCCACTGGTAACCGTTATTTTTTCTACTATTTACATGTACAATGCATCCGAATTTATAGAATTGTTGGCCAGCCAACCCCTTACGAGGACTTCCATCTGGATTGGTTTTTTCCTGGGACTTTCATCGGCATTGGTAGTGGCGTTGTTAATGGGTATGGGCTTGCCTTTATTTTTATATGCCGATCTTTCTATGGCGACGGTCTTGCTCACCACCGGGGTGATGATGTCACTGATTTTTGTGTCCCTCGGCTTATGGGTTTCTGCCCTGACCAGGGACAAGGCCAGGGGTATTAGCGCAGCCATTTTTGTATGGTTGTTTTTTGCTGTGATATTTGACGGCTTAATGCTGCTCCTTCTTTTTCAATTTTCAGATTATCCCATAGAGAAAACCATGATCGGACTCACAGCATTTAGCCCGGTAGATCTTTGTAGAATTTTGATCCTGCTTCAGTTGGATGTTTCTGCCTTGATGGGATTTACGGGTGCCTTGTTCAGAGATTTTTTTGGCTCGGTTAAAGGTCAATGGCTTTCCTTTGGCTTACTCACTCTTTGGGTGCTCATACCTTTTTATTTTTCAACTAAAAAATTCAGGTTCAAAGACTTGTAAACAATAGCTCCACTTTGTGGGTGGAGCTATTGCAATAAAACAAAACTAAATTATTTGGAAGGTGGCAGCAGCACGTCGTTGATCACGTGGATGATGCCATTGGATGTGGGTATGGATGCCACAATTTCACTGCCGTTTACAGTTACTTTTCCATCTTTTTTGCCAATTGTTACATAGCCTCCATTCACTTGTTCAAATTTTTGACCATCGCTTAAATAAGATGTTTTTAAAACACCCACGTACGTATGATAACCCAGTATATCTGTAAGTGCGTCTTTCTTTTCAGGCTTCAGCAGCCCTTCAACGGTACCTGCTGGCAGTTTGTCAAAAGCAGCATTGGTAGGTGCAAATACGGTGAATGGCCCTGCATTGCTCAATGCATCAACAAGTCCAGCCGCTTTCACAGCAGCCACCAAAGTTGTGTGGTCTTTACTTTGTACGGCAACCTGAACGATATTGGGATTTGACACATCGTCTTTTACCCCCGATTGACCGGTCAATTGGGTTTCTCCCCCGGATGAGGAGGCTTCTGTAGTAGCAGCACTTTTCGAGTTTTGACATCCAAAGGCAGTCAAAACAATGAATGCTAGTAAAAATAGTTGTTTCATGGTAATAGATTTTAGTTGGAAAAATGGTCTTTTGT
>CALMWS010000256.1 GCA_937870795.1 uncultured Bacteroidota bacterium
AAAATAAAGGGCTGATTCACTGAATCGGCCTTTTTTATTACTTCTCAGTTGTATTTAAGTTATTGATATGCCCTCTGAATAGTTTCTCTTTTCAAAATGATCTTTTCCATTTCACATCCTGGTTTAATTGCTCCATCTTTTATCATGGGGACTATGCATAGCCGCGACATCAGGGCATTTACGTTTTATGTCAAAGCTTGTGAGCTAATGAAACAATGTGAGGTATTTGGTCCTGAAATGAATACCAACCATATCGACGCCGCACAGTGGCAGCAGGCATTTACATTACCTCCCGACCTGGCACTGGACCGGGTGTGGGGGCCGGGCAAATACCAAAAGCGTAAAACCATGCTTCACAAAGCCTTTGGTTTGGACCTCGATGCATTGAAGGGAGTGAGCCCTGTTTTTTTACAAGGACTCATGATGTCTTCCTGCCTTGGCAGTGAGCAGCCGCAAACCCTTGACCAGATGTTGCTTGACAATGCAATGAAACAGGGCATGACAGTCAAAGGCATTGAAAGTCCTGAAGATCAATATACCATCGCCAAATCACTTGATGCGGGTATCCAGATTCAACAACTGGATGGCATGCTGGGTAAGCCTGATAAATTTCGTCACCAGGCAAATAAGCTGGCAGTGCTTTATGCCAACAATGAACTCACTTCGTTGTATCAGTTGGGAAAACGCGGACTTGGAGCCTTCAGACAAATTCTATTGTACGATCGAAATCAACGCATGGCTGAAACCATCCATCATCAAATCCGGGTGGCAGGCAATTTTGTGGCTATAGGTGCAGCCCATCTACCCGGTCAAAAAGGTGTGTTGCGATTGCTCAAGCAGCGGGGATATAAAATAACGTCAGCTGTCTAAGCGAGCATGGTAGTTCTAACCCTGAGTTTTCTTTCTGCCAAATCAATGGTAAAATGTTTGCTGCACCTCAGTTCTCCATCCAGCTGGTAGTAAATATCTTCTTCGGCATTAATCTCCAGCTTCTGAATTGTATGCGTGCAAACGCCATTTTCCGACAAGTGGCTGCCTTTTTCCACTTTGGGTAAAAAAAGCAATCTTTGCCAAATGGTTTTGGGTTCACAAAATGTAAGGTTGAGCCAGCCATCGTTGATAATGGCGTGGGGTGCCACAAGAAAGCCGCCGCCCGTTCTGTTGGAATTGGAAACCTGACACAGCAACAATCGTGTGCGCAATGGGCTGCCAGCCCATTGCAATGTCATCCATCTTTCCCGGTAAGAAAAAATCAATCGAATCACAACGAGGAGGTAGCCCAGGTGTCCGCCAATCCAGCGAACAGTTTTCATTTTCCTCAAAACTTCTCCATCAAAGCCTAGTCCAATCATGTTGACAAAATATTCATTGTTGCATCTTGCCACATCGATGGATGTTATTGGATATTGCTGCCAATTTTGCATTTGCGTTTCTACGCTAGTCTGATCAAATAACTTCCAATGTAAGTCATTGCCCGTACCACCGGGAAATAAGGTAAGGACAACCTGATCGGGTACTCCGTAATGATTGATAAAGTAATTGAGTGTACCATCGCCTCCAAATAAAAATACCTCGTCAAAACCTTCGAGGGAAGGAGGCCAATGGTTTTCAAAAGCAACGAAGGCCAACCCCAATGCCTGGAGGTTGGCCTTCATTTTTTCTGCCATAATCTTTCCTTTACCATTACCGGAGAAGGAATTGTATAAGATCAGGATACTCATGTGATTGACTTATGGGAAGTCAAGATACAAATTATCCCGGAGGCAGCTTAATTATTCGTGCTCGTAAGATTTAAATGTAAAAACGCGTGAAACGTTGAAACCAAAATGGATGTCACCATCCAGCCAATTGCCCACTGTCTCTGTCACAAAACCTTTTTCTATCATAGATGTAGAGTTGGTAAAGTGGAGTTGGAAGACGTGGCCGCCGGTTTCGATATCAAAACCCAAAGAAAGTGAATTGCGATACCTGGAAGCAATTTGATCGGGAAGTACGTAAATGTATTCTGCATTGAGTGCTATTCGTTTGCTCAATTTGATCCTACCGGCACCGGCAATGGCGTAAACATCATTTTTCTCAGCTTTGGTAGCTGTGAGATTGCGGTGCACCAGGGTTGGTGAAAGTTGTAGAGAAAATCCTTCCGAAAACTTACGACCTAAGATGACTTGCCAGGTATAATACAGGCGCGATGAAAAATAATTTTCTCTATCCTGGTTGGAAAAGGGAACGGTCTTGACTGCCGCACTGGCAAATACAGCAGCCGTAATGGGCATGTTCTTTTTGCCTGAGCTTTGTCTCAACAGCTTGTATTTTGCAAAAACATCGTACGTTTTTTCGTAGCTGCTGCGTCCAAAACCAACCATCAGTCGGTTGGTAATGCCATAATCGCCACCTATGCGTATGGTACTCGCATCCAGCCCGAACAACTCCTGTACACCACCGCTGACGAAGCCAAAACGGTGTGAAATTTTAAAATCAAAAACACCGGCTGCAGTATTTTCCAATGAATGCAGGTTGATCACCCGATTGGTTTTGAAAGCAGCATTGGCGTAATCGGTTGTTTCTTCTTCACCCAGCATTGAAAGTAAATCACTTTCCTGAGCCTGGGCAAGGCTTATTACAGAGGAGGCAAATAAAAATGCCAGCAAGATTTTTTTCATGTCTATTATTTAAATACAGAGTAGTCTGCAGCTATGGAAATGGTCACTTCTTTGGAGATGCTGTCTTTGACAACAGATGGAATGGTGACATTGTAGTCGGCCAACAACAGTTTAATTTTGGAAGTTGCTGAAATAGCACCACCTTTGATTACGAAGGTAGCATTGGCAGTAACCGGTTTGCTCACACCATGCATGTCGAGTGTACCTTTGATCACTACATTGTAGGTACCGTCCTTGCCCAATTGAATGGATGCAACGTTGTCGATTTTACCCTTAAAGGTTGCTTTTGGATAGGTATTGCTTTCCATGTAGTTTTCGTTGAAATGCTCCTGCATGAGGGCTTTTTCAAATTTAAAAGCCTTCACCAATACGCCCCATTCGATAGCACCCGTAGCAAAGTCTACTACAGAGGTGGCCTTGGAATTGACAGCTGCAATTTTTTCAATGCTGGTACTGCAATCAAAGTTTACCTTACCTTCTTTGGTAAAATATTTCTGGGCATTGAGACCCATGACAGTAAACATCAGCAAAGAAAGGAACAAAGATTTTTTCATATATAAATACATTTATTTTTTAATTACACTTTGCACCAGGACTACGTCCATAAGATAGCCGGTGCATTTGCCTTTTACAACAACAGATGATCCCGGGGTCAACCCTTCGGTGTCTGCCCCTGCTTCCATTTCGCAGATGACTGCTGACATTTCATTGCCAGTATTGAGGTAAACCGATTTTTTGGTGCTGTCTGCTTCAATTTTGGTTACCTCTCCTTTAACCTCAATTACTTTATCGAGGTAATTTTTATTGGCTTCTGCTTCATTTGACTCAAAAACTTTTAAGAGATCGGGAGCCGACAAGATTACATCTGCCTCTTTGTCTTCCAGACTGGCAACCGGTCGATTGTATTGGTAGTACCCATAGCCGCCTCCGAGGACCGCCAGCAATAATACCAACCATAGATATTTTTTCATTGTTTTACAATTTTGATAAACAAAGTCACTAATTGTCCTGTGCCCCCTGAAAGATCCATTGTTCGATCTTTGAAATCTGGCAAGTGGTCATTTTTTCGGCATCTTTGGGCATGGCGCTGTAGCCTGACTGGTGCTTGATGCTGCCTATGAGACTTCCGCTTTCAATGTAAGGTGTCAGCTGTTCGTATGTTTCCATGGTAATACCCCCTTGCAAAGCACCGGAATTGTGACAACCAACACAATTGTTGTTGATGATGGGGAAAATATCATTCTTAAAGCTCATGCTATCTGTTACGCATTCAGCTGTATTGGGATACAAATCCTCTTCATTGTCATAGTAGCATGCATTCAAAAAAAGCAAGCCAATGAACAGCCATTTAATCGTTTTTCGCTCCATTACTGATCCAGTTTTTAATTTTATTAACGGTACAAGTATCCAATGAGTTCGCATTGTAAGGCATTTTTGTAAAAGTAGGTTTGCCTTCGATACTACCTAAGAATCCTCCGTTTTGAACCGATGCCAAAACTGCGTTGTAGCTGTCAAGTCGAATTCCTCCTGAAGGGTTGGATGCTTTGTGACAAGCGACACATTGATTGTTGACAATTTTTTGTACGTAACCGCTATAGGTAATGCCCTCAGCAGCGCATGCTATGGGTTGACCGTAATTGGGATTACAAATTTCATTTTTCGCTCCCTGGTTGATCCATTTGGCAATAAGGCTGATCTGATCAGATGTGAGTTTTGCATTGGGAGGAGGTGGCATTAAATCGTTAAGTTTATTTGTAACTATCACCTTATACAATTCGCTGCCTGCTGTATTGAAGGCACGTACCTTACCGGTTGATATTGTTTTTTGATAATTTTCCAGGTTTACACCTTCTTTGTAAGTACCGCCACCATGGCAGCCGCTGTAGGCACAATTTTGTCGTAAAATCGGCATGACGTCTTTTTCAAAATAGACAATGTTTGAATCACATTTGACCCCGGTGCTGTCAAATTGCGGGCCCGGATCGATGGGTGTCGTGTCGGTCTTGGTAGTATCCATATCCATTGTATCGGTTGGATCGAGGGGCGTTATTACAGGCTGGTGCATGCACGCAGGTATCAGGAGAATGATGATCCATCCCAACAGCAATGAAGCCAGTAAATGTTTTTGTTTTAGTTTCATGTTGCAAAGATCAATATTTAAACGACGAAAAATTGGCAAAGTGTACTATGGCATCCCTCAATTAGAAAAAAGCGATACTGAATCGGTTAAGTGGTTTTTAAGAATTGCTTTCATTTGCCTTGTCTTAACCATTCTTTGAATTCAGGGGTTTTTTCCGTACTGATGATGATGTCTTCTTTAAATTCCGGTATGAGCCTCAAATTGATTCTGGCCTTGGAATAGGTATTCATTTGCGCTATGGAATCTATGTGAACAATAAACTGACGATTGACCCTAAAAAATGCCTTGGGATCCAATTGTATTTCCAGGTCTTGCAACTTGTAATCCGACGCCACTCTGAGTCCGTTTTTTTGTACAAAATATCCAATTTTATTTTCTGAATAGATGTAAGCAATCTCATGGGTATTGACCACGGTAAGTTTGCTGCCAAATTTGATGAGGAAGCGGTTTTTGTATTCTGTAAACTGCTCTGTCAGTTCTTTGTTTTTTACGGGATCAAACCAGGACAGTTTGTTTAGCGATTTTGCCAATTCATCTGTATTGATTGGCTTCATCAGATAGTCAATAGCATTGTGTCTGAAGGCATTGACGGCATATTCAGAATAGGCTGTGGTAAAGATGACTTTGCTGCGCACATCCACAATGTTGAATAATTCGAAGCTATTGCCATCTGCCACCTGAATATCCAAAAAAAGGATATCGGGCTGGCCATTTGACAGCAGGTGACCGGCCAATTCTTCTACCGATTCAAAAATGCCAACATTTTCAAGCTCAGGGTTGATTTCTTTGATCATCCGCACCAAACGTTGGGCGGCTATCATTTCATCTTCCAAAACGATGTATTTCATATAGAGCCTTTTTTAATAATGGGTAAGTAATAGTTGTGTGTATTGGAATCTTCTTTGATAAAAGGTAACGGCAAATCCATCAATCTGTACCTTTCAAAAATGTTTTTATTTCCGATACCAAGCGAATGATCGCCGGCCAATTTTGGATTTTTAATATTGCTCACTTTGAGAAAATCGCGTTCAAGCGAAATGGTAACCGTCAAAGGTCTGGCCTTACTCACTTCGTTGTGTTTGACTGCATTTTCAATTAGCATTTGCAGGGCTACGGGTGGCACCATGGCAGCTTCACCGCAAGAATGAACCTCGGCCTGGATTTGTATGGAAATATTTTTCCCAAATCTTTCCTTAAGTATGGTGGTATATGTCTCTACCAGCTGAATTTCTTCTGACAATGCAATAAGTTCTTTTTGGCTGGTTTGTGACAATAATCTAAAAAATTGGGTAAGGTTTTCTGTAAATTTCACTCCCCTGAGTGGGTCTTCTTCGATAAGGCCGATGAGGGTATTGAAGGTGTTGAATAAAAAGTGGGGGTCCAGCTGGCTTTTGAGGTTGATCAGTTCAGCTTCAGTTTTGATGCGCGATAATTCTGACCTCAGTAAGGCCACATTTTTGCTCCGACGCTGCAGCAACCACAGGATGGCTATCGCCAGCAACACAAGAAGTGAGTAAAACCAAACGGTATTGTAGAAAGCACGCTCGATATGAAAGGTATATTCTGTAATGGGTTCATCCTGAAACGACTTATTTTCGCTGGCTTTTACCTTGAAAACATAATTGGCTGGAGCCAGGTGTGGATAAGAAACTACCCTATCACCTGTGTACCTCCAATCTGTGTCAAAGCCTTCAAGTTTATAGGCATACTGTACACCTACAGGATTGTTTAACCAACCGGCAGTAAAAGAAAACCTGAGGTTATTTTGGTGTTGTTCAAATTGATTCTGTGATTGAGGTATGCTTTCGAGATTGACCTCAATTTTATCCAGACGGGTGAACGGATGTTTTTTACGCAGAGCTGCCCCCGGTGAAAACCTGACCAAGCTATTGCCAAGTGCAAAATAACAATCACCCTGGCTCATGGTAAAATTGTTGAGGAATGAAATACCCGGATCACCCCCTGAAGTAAATTGAAAAGGGAGTACATGTCCGGTAGCTATCTCCATCACTTCAACCGAATGGTTTCTGATCAATAAAAGATGTGATTCGTCTAACCTGCTGAGACCAACGATTTGGTTTTTTACAGAAAAACTTTGGGGAAGAATATCCCACAAGCCATCGCGATTGCGCACGAGACCCAGGTTGGAAGAAGCAAAAAATACTTCCCCAGCCCTACCCTCAGCAATCGAAAAAACGGAGCCAAGCTTGTATATTTTCTGATCCTTATTATTGATAATTTCTTTCCAATCTGTGAGTTTTCCCATTTTTCGCAAGGTTACGCCATTGCGGTCTTTGCCATACCACACACCACCTTCATGGTCTCTATACACATCGTAAACATAAGCTTTGAGGGTGCTTCGCTGTGCAACATTGGTCATAGGCACCGGCCTGCCTTCTTTTGAAACAGGCAAACTAAGGATGCCTGCCAGGGTAGAAATTTCCACATTGGCATCACCCGTCTTTTCTATGTCTAGAATGGTATTGTCATCGGTTTCGAGCAAGCGGCCAAAGTGCTGGATTAAAGATTTGGCCGGATCAAAAACAAAGAGGCCATTGGAAAAGGTTCCGATCCAGATTAGCCCATTGACATTGTGTATGGTGGTAATGTTTTCTCCCTTAAGCAGCCATTTGCCTTCATCAGACAATAGACTATTTTTAACAAGAACTCCTGAGGCTGTTCCCAGGTAAAAATGATGGCCGTCGTATTCAGTAGTCTGAATGTCGCCAATTGGGGCTACTTCAAATTGTACGAAATGAAGACCTGACTTATAAAGTGATGATTTACCTCCGGCAACCCATATGTTGTTTTCCGGGTCAACATATACCGAAGAAATCCGATCCTGTATATCGGGCATGTTAAGCTGGGAAATCACCCCGTTTTTCCATTCCAAAATCTGATTGCCGGTATGAAAGATCAATCGCTCATCTGCACAAAAAAGGTTCTGATTTTTGTTTCCATTTTTATTATCAAAAAGTATATTAATGCGGTTGTCAGCGCCAATTTCAAAGATCTGTCGGTCGTAAGTGGCTGCAATGATGGTACCTCTGGCCGATCTGCATAGTTTTACGATGATGTAATCGGGCAGATTGGGTATGGTGGTTACTGTAGCATTCGGTCCGCCTCCGGAAAGAAATGCAACGCCCTGGTCAGATGCTATGTACAAAGACCCATTGTTGGCAGTATTGAGGTCGTAGATATCTTTGGTTTTTATTGCCTGCACCTGAGTGATGAGACTGTCGTGATCCACCCTAAAAAGACCATCACCATAACTTGCAATCCAGAGACCGTCTTGTCCTCTGACCTCAATGTCGCTTATTTTCGATTTGGTAAAAGTGGGCAAGGTAGCAATGCGACTGTGATCGCCGGCATCAATTTTAAAAACTTGCCCTGTTCTGGAGCCGGCATAAATGTAACCCTTGTTTTTTTTGAGACATACGATCTCAAATGATTGCAACGAAGCAAGGATTTCGTCTTCATAGCCATTGTAAACAATCAAGCCCTTGTCTGTACCCAGCCATAGAAAGCCAAAGTTGTCTTGCACCATGGCATTGATTTTATATTCCCCTGACAATGGGATCTGGCGCGTTAAAATGGTCTGGGAAGCAATCGGAAAAGAAAGCCACCAAATGAGTAAGACCATGCAAATTTGGCTTTTCATCCTTGCAAATTGCCTTTACATTTTAATTTAATCTCTTTGGCAATCTTTTGACTTACAATGCGTGGTACATGGATGTTGTAATCATCGAGCAGGATGACAAATTCCGAAAGAAAATTTACGCCTTTGGGTGTCCATTCAAGGTTCACCTCTATCAAAACCTCATTGGCAATGCCATGGACAGTGAGCATGCCTTTGGCCCTAACTACTTGTCTTCCCTTCAAAGTCAGGGGTTCAATAATTTTGCCTGTAAAAGTAGATTCTGGGTATTGATCGGTTTCCATGTAATTTTCAAAAAAATGCTCTTTCTGAAGGGGGCTGTTGAAGCCCTCGAAATTTTTCATATTTGCCTTGAAAGAAAACTGTTGGGAGCTTATATCCAAAATACCTGCTACCAGATGATTGGTAGCTTTGATAACTTCAAGGGGAGCGTCGGAAACAAAGCTCAGCTTCGCCTTAAGTGTTTTGTATACCTGGCTTTGGGCCGGAAAAAATAAAATGCAAAACAAACCACAGAAGATGACTCTTTTGATCATTCTCCAAAAATAAGGATAAAGATATTTTATCACTGAAACAAAGCCTGAAACTGTAAAAATGTTCGGTGAATCTGTAAAATAAAATGAATCAAAGGGTTTTAACATTTGAAAAGACGGTGGGAACTATGACATTCGACAACCTGCAAGGCTCGCTGAACATGGCCACAATGCCCAGCTTGGTTTGGGGGTCAAAGGCTATTTCTGCCCTGTAGTGGCTAACCTGCCCCCCGTGAAAAATAAGACGTTGTTCGCCAAAGTCAAGTATACGCCAACCCAGGCCGTAATGCGAATCGGTTACACCCGGCCAAAAATTGAAGTATTTATCGTCATAGGATGTAGATATCCTGGGTTCAAATGCCATTTTCAGCGCAGCATGAGAAAGATGTTCCGGCTTAAAACCCATGATGGCAATCAACCATTTTTCCATGTCTGCCAAACTTGCATTGATACCTCCTGCAGATGGGGTGTTGTAGTAGCAGGTATCCAACTCCCTGACAGCTCCTCCTGCGTGCTGGGGCCAGACAAAATGTGGATTATTGGCGATGCTGTCGAAATCAGCACTAGCATGGCTCATGCCCAGTCTCTGGAAAATAAAGGCCTGGAGGGCTTGTTTGTAAGTCATGCCCGTAACTTTGGCTATCACTTCTTCGATCAATGAATAAGCTGCATTTTGATAGGCATAATCCTGGCCGGTAATGTCGCGGGCTTTCAATGTTGAGAGCGCGGCAATCACTTTTGCTTTGGGAGTGCCCATCTCTATGAGGTTGCTAAAAGCGTGTTCGGTGAGTCCGGTACTGTGGGACAGGATGTGCCAGATGCGCAATGAATCGCCTGGTACCGAGGATTTCAATCGCAATTCAGGTATGTATTTTGAGACCGGATCATTGATGTTGATCAGTTTTTTTTCTGCCAACATTGCAGCCAATACTCCGGCAAAACCCTTGGAAACGCTGCCTATCCTAAATATGCTTTCATCATTAATGGGACCTCCGTCAAATTTACCTTTGATTTTGCCATGAAATTGCTGATAAACCACGTGGCCACGGTAAACAATGCCAATGGCATAAGCGGGTTGGGGTGAAAGCTTTTGTTCGGCATTGAGAATGTCATCCAAAGTACTGAAATCCAACGAAGGGGCTGTATTGGAGGGCGTAGTAGCGGGTACATGCGTGGTAGTTGACGATTGCCTGCAGGACATCATGGCGAAGGCGCAAAGGCAAAAAATCAAGCCGAAAATCAGACGCATGGTAACCATTTAAAAATTGGATGACGAAAATAAACATATAATAGCAAAAAGCAAGAAACCATCCTGAAGGGCTGATGGCAACGTGCAGATAATTTATTTGGTCGATTCAATGGCAAAATTGGTCTATAAACCAAATATTTTTTTT
>CALMWS010000257.1 GCA_937870795.1 uncultured Bacteroidota bacterium
AAAATTGATCGGCAGATCAATTTAGTGAAGGAACCGAGCGCGTATCGCGAGGCATCGACCAAACCAATTTGGAATTCTCCTTGCTGCAGGCATGAGCCAGCAGTTCGCTATCACAATATATAATCAATTGAAATGGAATATCTCACTCCTCATCAAAATCAAGGCATTTATATATGAAATGGGTTGTATAATAATCCAATTCCTGAAAAACACTTGCTGATAAACAACGCAATTTTCTAAATGCGATTGCATTATTACTAGAAAACAGGTCTGTGGGCTGAGAAGACCACAGCGTATTTACATGTCTTTGTAATCCATAAGCGTTTTCTGAAATTAGTTTAAGATATTGAATGTCGGCACTAAATGAGGAAGTGCTAAATTGTAGCGATGAAATTCTATTTAATACAGATTCTCCTAAGCTAAGCGCTTGTTCAATTGAATTTAGGTAGGGTTTGTAATCCTGAAATTTGAGATTATCGCAGGAATTAAGGCATTGGTGTTCCTTTTTTGCGCGTTCCAAAAGGGTGATAGTGGCTTGGCAGCCTTTTAAAAATATTGGGTATTTTTCGTTGAATGGTCTCATATGAAAGTTTTTTTTAAATGATTTAATAAGGCAAAGTTATGTGATCAGAAAGGAATGAAAGTCCGGTTAATCGGATGAGAGGAAAACTATAAACTATTGCAAATCAACGACTAGTGAAATTTGTGAAAAAGAAGTAACTATTTACCCATTGACATATATGTAGTTTCGATTAATGGTAGATTACTAATCAAAATTCACAACAATATTTTTATTCGTCCAAACATAGCAAGGTTGATCTATTCTGAATTATAACACTTGTGGTGTTTTGTCACCATTTTTGATCCCTACTTCTGCTACGCCTCAATAGGGGTCAAAAATATCGCCAAAACGCATTCTCTTTTTTTCCCGCCCCCGGCTTCACCGGGGGCTATAACATGGCCACTCCTTCGGAGTGCTGCCTTGTACACATGATTTAAATAGAGAACGTGAAATTATGTTGTTATTGAGGCTTGTGAGTTAACTTGAATTCAGTAGCAAAAAATGGGTAATGTCATATAGCCATTTGTTAGCTTTTGAAACCTGAACCCACGTTACCAACGGATCCAAAGATTTAATACATTCTCCCTATCTTTGAATCTCAAACTCACAACATGCTCAACATCCGTTACAGCCAACTCATTTATCCAGATGCCATTGAAGATGTGTTAGGTGGAAGCAGTCTGGAAGTGAAAGACCCAGTGCTGGCTGCTCAATTGGCTAAGTTGCCGCACTATCATTATGATAAAGTGATGAGGCAGGAAAGTCTCGTTAAGTTTAAAAGGGAATTGAAAAAAGCTACTTTGTTGTTTCCCAACTTTTTTTGGTTTAGAATATTAAATAGTCTGGACAATGTTGATAGGGAAAATCCTGCCTTCTTTTATAAAATGTATGGCGAGGAAATGGCATGTACGGAGGATGGCTTTCATTTGCCATATCTTATGTATGATGATGATTTTGAAGGTTGGATAAAATTTGTTGCCTCATTTTATGAGGAAAATGGCATGCAGGATAAGTTGGTATCTTTGTATCTTAATTTAGAGGATACAAGTTTCAGTATGGCAAAATTTGAAGTTGCTGCAGCTTTGTTGGGTGATAATAGTGAATATAACCCATTTTTGCATGAAATTGATGAATCTTCTTACCAGTGGTTGGATGAATGCCTTGATCATCCAATATTGGAAAATGTGGATAACAGGCCGGTGCATGACATCCTATACAGCATATTGAATGTCAATCTTAGTAAAACGATTGTACCAATTGCTCTGGAGTTGGATCAAACAAACTTTGGCGAAAAAGAAATAACCTCAGCTATAAAATGGCTTCTAAAACAAGGTCTGTTTAGGGCTATTCGCAATGATAGTTTGATCAATTTGGATTTTTTTATCCATGCCTTTTACCTCACGGTTGCCTATAAACTCCGTGAACTGTATCCGTTTTTTATTGACCGGCTGATATGTACCAACGATGAAATAAATGATTATTTGAGCGGCGATTATGCCCATGAATTTTTGGGTCCGGCTTTTCAAACTCTATTCGACGATGAGCTGTCCTCCTCTACGTTTGAATCATTGAAGAAAGGTGGTGACGACTTTTGGTACAACAAAAGTATTTTACTTACAAGTCTGGGCAGCCTGGTAAAGCACAGAGATCTTGAACATCCAGGCCATCAATTTCTAAAAGACCTGTTTAATAGCTACATCAATGACGGGGTAAAAGAAATGACCAATTGGTGCTTTTATCCCATTTATGACTATGGACTTACCGGTTTTGAAGAAGAATTTGAGCGGGCCTATGCAAGCGGCTTAATTGAAAAAGAAATTTTCGGTACAAAGGAATGTATCCTAACAAACAGTGAATTTTCTAAACCCTTTCCACTGCTTACTACATTTTCATCACTGTTAGAACACAGCCTCAACAGCCTAAGAGAGGAAACACCGGTGGCTGATCCCATTCAAAGAGCTAAGGTTTATATGGAGACATTTAGAGAGTCTGATGATGAAAACGACGACTTTGACTATGAGCCTGATTACGACGCTTCCATCATACCAATGTTCGGAAATGAGCCCATCGTAAATAGTAGTCCCAAAATTGGTCGCAATGACCCCTGTCCCTGTGGCAGTGGTAAGAAGTATAAAAAGTGTTGTGGGAAGGGGGGGTGAGTTTTGACAATGCACCCCGCCCGACTGCTTGACAATGGAGGCTTTAAGTTTGATAATCGTATGGAGTAAATTGATGGGCAGCTATTGACAATTATTGTTTTTAATAATACATTTGCATTCTCTACATAACCCAACAAAAAAAATATGAAATACTCATTTTGCCTAATCTTGATTTTATCAATAAATTTTGCGTCCTATTCCCAAGCCCCAAAACTGTATGAAGCACAATTGAAGTGGTCTGAATTGCTTCAAATAGAAAATTATCCGATTATGGGCAAAAAAAATGGCTTTAACAGTATTTATGGTGTTTCAATCATAGATAGTAAAGATGAAGAAAATGCTATTCTTAATTTCGCGCTGACAGAAAATTCAAAAGGGAGTGTTTGTGGCAACCAAATCAGGAAAATGAATTTGGAGTCGGGCAAGGTAGATTGGAAAAAGAATTTATACAAGTACGAGGATGCCATTTTTACGGATAATTATTCATTCCACAGTGCGAAAGTTGAAGGAGGTCAGATTGAATTAATGGCTGCTACTGCTTTGGACCTTGCTCTTATCAACAACTATAAATATGCATCGCGCGTTGTGCTGGATCAGCAGCATGGCAATGTTCTAAATTTTTACAACAGTCAATCAGCAGATGGTGGCTACATGACTGGGCTTACCGGTCATGCCAATAATTTTATTTACCAAAGGATAAAAGATGAAAATTATCTCTTTTCAGGCGTTAATTCGGAATATGTGGGCAATCAACCGCTTGGGTTTCTCTATTTTAAAACCTTTGATGGCGCATGCAGAATTTCAGATGAAATAATAAAGAAATTTTACTACAAGCCTATAACAGGTGATTCACTACATTGGTCATTTTTTAGCCCTCCACAACAGATTCAAGTAAATGATACCCTTGTAGCAGTACTTCATTTTCAAAGATCATTTAAGCTGGGAAACATTAGCCAAAAACATCGTTACCAATTGGCTTTGATCAATATTAAAAATCCTGATAATCTATTTGAAGTGTTCAGGATTAATCTTGAAGATCATATCCCTGAACCATTTGCCATAAATGGTTTTGAATACAATTTTTTTGACGGCCAAAACATCGTATTATCCAATTACTATTTAGTGGATCCAAACTCATTGGATGACAAAGCTCGCTATTTGATCAAAATAAACCTGGAAGGTCAGATATTTGAAAACTATCAGCATCTTCAATATCAAGAGAATGCCTATTCATCCCGTCTAATCTATTTTGGTAAATACAAAGGAAAAGATCTTTATGGCGGTTTCCCTTCCCACACAAAAAGGTTAGGTTACGATCTCTTTACTTTGGATCAAAATGTTTTGGATTTTATTGGATCCATAACAGAAAATATTAATAATACAGAGCTTAGCTTCGCCAACGTCCATTTTTCTACCCTTACTGAGAATGAAACCATCGTTATTTGTGCCCAAAAAAATACGGCCATGGCAAATGGAGGCGTGGAAGAAAGAAATTACCTTTTTGCCGTAGATCTCAACGATATTATCGATTTTCAAACCAACACAGAAAATACCTTCTTTAGTCAAAACGAAGTTACATTGTATCCAAATCCTGTAAAAGATATGCTCAAAGTTGATTTTGAATATCCCTATGAAGGCATTATCAGCATTCACGATGCATCGTTAAGGACTATTTCATTCCAAAAAACGCACCAAATAAAGCAATGGGAATTGGATTTTAGTTCGTATCCCAATGGCTTATATTTTGTAAAATTAATAGCCAATGGTCAAACAGGTATTTACAAGTTGGTTAAAATATAATGCTGTGCAAAGGTGTAAAGCTTATCTATTTTATTGAAACAGAGGGCGTCATCTATCCACTGCCAAAGGTGAATTTTATTAAGATTGTGACCAAGATGAAAAATATTTATAAGCATTGGAGCAAGCTGCCTTAATCTCTTATATTATTTCTTGCCTTTATCCTAATTTGAAAAACTCCATTAAACCCTATAAAACGACTGTTACTTCGTTAAAATCTTGACTATTTTCAATTTTATACCCATATTTGTACATATTTATGTACATAAAACTGTAATGCCATGTTGACCACAACAATGTCAAACTTTAGAAAAGACATTAAAAAATATTTTGACAGTGTGACCCAGGATTTTGAAACACTGATCATCAACAGGGGCGATGATACGGCGGTAGTAATTATTTCCTTAGATGAATACAATGCGCTCACTGCTACACAACATGAGTTATCATCGGCTGCCAACGAACAGCGGCTCGATGCTGCCATTGAAAAATTGAAGGCAGGCAAAGGATTTGGGAGAAAACTCAAAAATGCATGAAATACGTTTTTGCAGATGAATCGTGGGAAGATTATTTATACTGGCAGGAGACCGATAAAAAAATCTTAGCCAAAATCAATGCGCTATTGAATGACATTGCCAGGAATCCTTATACGGGACTGGGAAAACCAGAGTCGTTAAAATTTAAATACAGTGGGTTTTGGTCACGCCGCATTACCGACGAACACCGGCTCATCTATCAGTTTCGAGACAATGAAATTTGGATTGCTAAGTGTAGATTTCATTATACTTGATATATTGTAGTAACTATTATGACCTGGGTTTGGGTCTCGGGATCAATATTTGCCCTATCTTTATCCCACTATCAACCACCAAAGATGAACGAAAACCAGACCTTAGCAGGCATCCACTACGTATGCATTGCCACTGCTCAAAACAGCATCAACATCCTGCCTTTTTTCACAGAAACCAGGTATCAACTAAAAAACATTAAACAAGTGACCATCCTCACCTCAGAAAAAGGCAAGGTGAAATTGTGGACAGATTTGTTGGAGGCTTTTCTAAATGATCCGTCATTACGAGTTACGCCTATCACTGTCAAAAGGTTGATGATGTCCGACTACAATACGGCCGGCCAATTATTGGCAGAAAATTTAAGAGGTGAAAACGAAGTAGTCATCAACATTGGTGGTGGGGTTAAGGCCATAGCCCTTAGCATCTGGACCTATGCCATTGAAAACAATTGGCAGTTGGGTTGGGAGGTGATATATCCAAATATGGAGGAAAAATGCATTGATATTTATAGTGCCAATGGCCATTCTACTGAAATACTTCGAGCTGAATTAAAACTAGGACTAATTTCCAAGCTTTATGACCATAAGGTTCGACAAAAGACAGTGTCAGCACAATTTGATGACATATCAAACCACTTTGATGATTTCGAATTTAGAATGGCTTTTTATCAAAAAATAAATGCAAACAATGAGCGTAATTTAAAATACTCGGATTCAGATGAATCCAAAATATCTATTGAAACGCAAATTGATATTGAAGTGGATTCAATTTTACAAATCACAAATGAAATTAGAAAAGACCTATATCCGGCTATCTTGAGTGAACTTACTAGTTATCATGCCAATTTGAAAAAAACCTGTTACGATTTTCAGGAATCATTAAAAAATGATATTAAAAAGGAGTATCCAAAAGCAAAAATTCACTTCCCACCCTTTAAACCCTCTAAGCCCAATTTACATGCCAAAGTTACAACTGCATTCTCTGCCAAAAATATTAAATCCATATTGTTAGGGCAATTGAATTTCAATTTAGGAATTAATGACAAATTTGAAAAATATAAAACACAAATATCGGCTCCTATCTACTTTGAAAAAATTGTACAAAACGAAGTGTTAGACTATATCAATCTAAATCATAAGAAAGCAGTATTTGAGGCACATCGAAATGTTGAAATTATAGCCAGAGATAAAAACAACAATGATGGCGAGCACGATATTTTACTCAATCTTTATAATGGCCAATTGATTTCATTAGATGCCAAAACATTTGCTTCAAATCACAAGGATTTATTATCCCGCATTAAACGCCTGGAAAATCTGGCAGGTATCTATACCCGTTTTGCAATCATCATCCCCTACTTCTGGGAGGATTTTACCTCTGATAATCTGGAACAAATAGAGTACCTCAAAAAACTGCAAGTCCTTCCTTTTTTCTTTGATTCGCATAAAATTTCATTTTGTGTTTATAATCACACTGCGGAATCCTTTTATATAACTCAAGCAGACGATGGTATTAGTAGATCATCAGAACCAAGCACCTTACCAGGACACAGATCGGTAAAAATTCTGCACTACACTCATTTCTTAAATCAGCTTTTGTCTTTGCAAATTGAAAAAAATATTGCT
This sequence comes from uncultured Bacteroidota bacterium, assembly GCA_937870795.1. Classification (GTDB taxonomy): domain Bacteria; phylum Bacteroidota; class Bacteroidia; order Chitinophagales; family Saprospiraceae; genus JADKBO01. The sequence goes on from CALMWS010000257.1 coordinate 6,935, forward strand.
ACAAACAGATAGGATACCCTCTCAATGGTTTGTCATAATAGATCCCACAACCTCAATCACATGAAATATTTTACTTTCTTCTTCCTCCTCATCACCCTTCCCACCCTCGCCCAAACTGAAGCCTTTTATGTTCAAAAACTGGCACAACAACTGGGTGGTCAAACGGAAGTATCAGTAAAAAATGGCCGGGTGGATATCGTCACTGATGAATACGCCATCGAGGTGGAGTGGGCCAACAATTGGAAACACAGCATCGGCCAGGCCCTTTGGTATAGCATCCAGACCAATAAAAAAGCCGGCATCATACTTATAATGAAAGATGAAGGTGATTACAAATATGGCATCATGCTCCAATCAACAATAGATTATGCCCAGATAGGGGACAAAATCAAGGTATGGTTTTATCCTCAGGATTTTGGGGGCTCTTTTGAAAGTCAAAAACTGGAGGAAAAAAAATATAGAAATGATTTGGATGAAAAGGGTTGTGATTATTGGATTACTAATTCAACAAAGGTCCGTCATAACAAGTCATGCCATCAATTTGGAAAATCAAAAGGTGATTGTGGGTCATCCAGTGATGGTAAAGCGTGTAAGAAGTGCGGAGGTTAGTTATATATTTATTCATGCATGACAAAAACTGTGTTTTTATCAGCACAAGAATATTCAAATGTTCCCTACATCAGTAACCTGACGTTGGGATTATGTTCATATCATTGGGGGTTGCTCATTATTATGAGAATCTACCATTTAGCGAGGCAACGCCGAGCGTGAACATTTAGCGAAGCGCCAGCGTAGCGCAACGCAGGGCCCTGCGTTGCAACATTTAGCGAGGCAACGCCGAGCGTTAGCATTTAGTCACGCGACAGCGGGACTACCCTATCTTCTGATTACCCTAAACGCCAAATCCCTGCCCTGTCCCTGGAAGATGGCAAGATTGATCCAGGAGAGGGCAAACTTTTCAAGCAGTTCTACCCTATCGGCTTTGCCAAAATCGATGCAGCTGCCAAAGCCGCAATCGAGGGCCAGTTGGTGGGCGACCTCTTTGGCTTTTGTATCATCGCCGGCCATGAACATGTCGATGGGTTCGCCGTGGTAGATAGGGTTGAGCATGTTTTCGAAGCCTGTGGTATTGAAACATTTGACTACGTGGGCCTTTGTTTTGTCTGCCAGGCAATGATAAACGGTTTTGTAGGGGTCGGGGCCTTTCATGATGGAATTGGTGGCATCGATGATGACCTTGCCGCTGACATCGCCCATTTGATCGATGATTTCAAATACAGCGGTAGGTGGAGTGGCAATCAGTATTACCTCTGCCTCCTTTACTGCATCCGATATGGTATGCACGGATGTATTGTCGTTTTGAAGCAGGTCCTTGCCTTTGAAATTCTGGACATCGTTGGTGCCCAATAAAATTTGGTGGCCTTTTTTAGACCAGTTGGTGGCCAGGGCTCCGCCTACGTTTCCTGTTCCTATGATGGCTATTTTCATTGTTTTTTATTTTGAGGATTAAAATTCATATCTCACAAAGATACCGGGATTGGTTGATTTTTGAAAATCATTTCTGCCTATGTATGACTGATCCAAGCCCACTCCCCATTGAAAGTGATGGTGTTTCAGACCCATTCGTGTACGCAGGGTAAATGAGTGGGAAGTTGCTTCCCGAGTGGCAATGGCATTGACACTTTCCAATTGCAAAAAAGCTCTTGTTTTTGCTGATATAGAGGGTGTATAACGCATCAGTAAAAAATAATCCAACACCGTGTTTTGTTGCAAGGAGGCAACTGCCCAGGTAAAGAGGGTAAATTGAGGATGGATCGAAACATACTGCACACCGGCCTTGGGGGTGAGGCCACCATTGAGCACACTCAGCACCGCAACAGGAGCCAGTCCTTTGAGGCTGGGAGCATTGTAACTTATGGCCTCGGTAAACCCAAAAAGTACCGACTGTTGGCGCAACGATGTAAGTACATCTACCGATGCCCGGTTGCGGTGAAAGAACAACCATCGGGAGTTCTCTTCTTTGGTATTTTTAAAATACTTAAAAAACATCACATCGATGGTTGCCCTCTTCTCACCCACAAAGATTTCGGCAGGGATCTGGGCCTCGATGAACTGACCCATGATGATAAATACAATTACTACCCAAATCCTGGCCATCATTATTTCGTGTTTTTCTCCAACATTTCCACTACCATTCTGGCAGCAGCAGCACCAGAATTTTGTTGCTGGCCGGTGATCAGATTGCCGTCTTGTATTGCGTAAGAGCTAAAAGGAGCACTTACCTTAAACTGTGTATTGGCCAATTTTCGGGCTTCTGTTTCGATGCGATAAGGTTGAATTTTCATGCCTACCGCTTTATCCGCAAATTCTTCTTCTGCATCTGCAAAGCCGGTCCAGGTCTTGCCTTTTACCAGCAATTCTCCATTCGATTTTTTAGCATCGAGCAGCAGTGTGGTAGAATGGCACACAGCGGCACTGGGTTTGTTGCTCTCGTAAAACTTCACAAACAGTTTCTCCAGGTCTTTGTTACCTTTAAAAGTGTACATAGGCCCCTGACCTCCTACCAGGAAAATGGCAGCATAATCGGCAGGATTGACTTCCGTCAGCTTTTTGGTATTGGCCAACATTTGATTGAACTCAGGCTTCTGCATATAGCCCAGGGTAATCACATCATGGGCCGAGTAGCCACTGGCATCGGTGGGATTGGAGTAACCATCCATCTGCAGTTTACCTCCTTCTGTTGACACCAGTTCAACCTCATATCCCGCTTCCTGAAATACGTGAAAGGGGTGGGTCAGCTCAGCAGCCCAAAACCCAATCGGCCAGCCCGTCTGTTTACTTACGGATGGAGAGCTGGCCACCATCAGTATTTTGCCCTTGGAGGGGGCACCGTGAAAATGTACATATTGTACCTGTTCTTTTACCATATCTTTTTTGCTTGTTTTTGATTTGCCTGCTTTCTGTGCCTGCACACTTCCAATCAGGGTCATTGATAAGAATAAAATCAGTATCTGTTTCATTGTTAATTTTTTTGCAAAAATGCATGCTATACCGTCCAAAGTAAATAGTATTACCCATTTGTTCGATACATACTTATTGGTAAGTATTAATAAAATTAGGCAGATAGATCCATTTTTTACTTACCTTTGTTGCATCACTTCATCCATTATTAATCTATCAAAATCAGCTCCAATGCCCGATTTTATCTACAAAGGCAAAGTATATTACAACCCCGTCCAACTCGTCATGGAACAAATTGGCGGCACCTGGAAGGCTCCCATCCTCTGGCGCCTCCGTGATCAAGTGATGCGCTATGGTGAACTCCGCAAAGACATTCCCCACATTTCCGATAAAATGTTAACCACCCAACTAAGAGAACTCGAAGCCGACGGCTACATCACAAGAAAAGTATACGCTGTAGTGCCTCCCAAAACCGAGTATTCACTCACCAAACAAGGCAAAGAGATGATTGCACTCATCACCACCATGCGCGAATACGGTCTGAAGATGATAGAGAGGGAAAAGAAGAGGGGGAAGATGTAAATGATTGGTGATAGGGGCTAGGTGCTGGGGGCTCCCATCACTGCGGATGGGACAAGAAGGGGATATATGTTCAAATATTCATATGGCCCCTACATCAGTAACCTGCCGTAGGGACAGGTGTTCCTACATCAGTAAACTGTTGTAGGAACTATGTTCATATCATTGAGGCTTCCTATTTAGATACGAGTATCTACCATCTGTCTGAGTTATGGAGAATTTCTTCCTCCAGTATATTTTAAGTTATATGAACATTTAGTCACGGGATAGCGGGACGTGAACATTTAGCGCAGCGCCAGCGTAGCGCAACGCAGGGCCCTGCGCTGCAACATTTAGCCAGGCAACGCCGATAGTACAACAGGGCCCTGCGGTACAACAATTTTCTTCACGAAAGGGAGGCGTGACAATTTAGCGAGGCACAATGCATACATCCTATCCAAAATCCCCGTACATTGGTACTGATTATAATTCCCATCCCTGGGACCGATGGTTTTGTTAATTGACAATCAGAAAAACCATGCAAAACGAAAACACTGCAGCTACCGGCGTAGCTCCTACCGGCAGAGCCGACAGAATCAACTCGCTCGATGTAATGAGGGGTATATCACTTCTGGGTATTTTATTGATGAACATTGTGGGATTTGGGCTGTACAATGCCTATATGGACCCAACCATTAATGGGGGGAGTGAGGGCTGGAACCTATATGCCTGGTTAACCACCTCAATGTTTTTTGAGGGTACCATGCGGGCCATGTTTTCAATGCTGTTTGGGGTGGGCATTATTTTATTCACTGCCAAAACCAATGTGGGAAGTGGTACCGAGGTGGTGGATCTTTTTTTCCGTAGATTGTGGTGGCTGTTTTTATTTGGCATTATCCACTGCTACCTATTGCTCTGGGATGGGGAAATTTTGTATGCTTATGCCATCATTGGTATGTTTGCCTTTAGTTTTCGGCATATGCAGCCCAAGAAGCTGATCATTTTTGCAGCTCTGCTTATCAGCTGTGGGGTATTGTGGGAGATGTCAGATTATAGTGGTGATGTAGCATTAAACAAAGCTGCTGTAGAAGCCGAAGCAAAAAAGGCCAAAGGACTTACACTTACCAAAGAAGATTCTACAAGCATAACTTCATGGGAGGAAAAACTCGAAAAAAATAAGCCGGGTCCAGAAAAGATAAAAGAAGAAATTGAAGCCCATCATCAGGACTACATCAGCATTGTATTTCACAAAGTACCCGAAAACCAATGGATGCAAACCACGTTTATCTATCGCTATGATTTTTTTGATGTGCTGGCCATGATGCTTTTGGGCATGGCTCTGTTTAGATTGCAAATCCTCACCTTGGGTCGCAGCAATCGTTTTTACCTGCTGATGATACTAATCGGATATACCATTGGTTTGAGTGTCAATTATTGGGAGGCGAGTACGCTGATCAGCACCCAATTTGACATGTTATCTTTCGGTAAATCTTTTCAAACTTATCACATTGGCCGACTGGGCATGGTCTTTGGGCACATAGGGGTAATCATGCTATTCATCCGATCAGGCTGGCTGCTATTTTTACAAAAATCACTGGCAGCAGTAGGTCAGATGGCACTTACCAATTACATCTCCCATACCATCATTTGCAACATCTTTTTCCTGGGCTTCGATTATTTCGGTATGCTACAGAGATATGAACTTTATTACCTCGTTTTCGGCATATGGATCTTTCAATTGATTGTAAGTCCAATCTGGCTTAGATACTATTATTTTGGTCCATTGGAATGGGTGTGGCGTTGCCTTACCTATTGGAAGAGGCAGCCTTTTGGGAAGAGTAGGGGCTCCCATCACTACGGATGGGACAAGTAGGGGCTAGGGAATTAGTTGTTGAATGAAGGTACAAGTCGGTAAGATTTGACATAAGGTAATTTTTACCACATTTAAAAAATATCTTCCATCAATATGAGATTTTTCAAGTTTAAAGCATAAAGGGAATTGAGAGAATTTAGGGCTTCACATTGTTTTATGGACAACCTTCTTAATTATCTTAATTTTCTAAATGATTCAAAAAAAAGCCCGAGCTCTTAATTACGAACTAAGTCTATATGTGGACTATCAATGTATTGCCTCCTCCTGAAAGATATCTCTCATCATAAAAGCATTCTATTTTTTATCAACATGAAGGGAATTGAGTGAATTCAGACTTTTCTCCTAAAATGATAGCCTCCTTAATTCCCTTAATTTTCTAAATGATTCAAAAAAAAAACCGAGCTCTTTGTTACGAATTAAGTCTATATGTGGACTATCAATGTATTGCCGCCTCCTGAAAGATTTCTCTCATCATAAATGCATTT
>CALMWS010000258.1 GCA_937870795.1 uncultured Bacteroidota bacterium
GATCGGTGCCCCAGATGGTGTAGCTGTGGTTGCGCAGATCGGGGTGGCCGGGTTTATCTCCCAGGCCGTAGAAGTGTTCGCCGTGTTGGATTTTGCGTTGGAGGTGGAGTTGGGTAGTACCGTTTTCGTAATGTTCGGTGATGGTGGGAGCCAGGTGGTCTTCAAGGAGGGTGAGGCCTTCTGTGTTTTGGATGGTGACTGTTTTGTCGCCCCTGAGGGTAAGTTTGAGTTGGGTGGTGGAGAGATAGAGTACATCGTCTGATACATGGACCGAAAAATCGGCTCCTTTGAATGGGTGTTGATCCGTTATGGCATAGCTGAAGTCTCTTTGAAAGGCCGGGCCGGAGGCATAACGCAATCGTATGATGCCATCGCTGAGCACGTAGAGGCGGATGGGGCCGGTGGCGAAAGATACTTCGATGCCCATAGGGATGGGTTGCCATGATTGGATCAGGGTCTCAGGGGTTGGATTTTCAGCTAACATGCTGCAAAGATAAAAAAGAGGAAGCATTGGCAGAGGGCAAAAGAAAAAGGGTCAAATAATGACCCTTCATCAAAACCCAATTACTAACAACTTAAAAATATTTTTAAAAGCGCAACTATGATAGATATTTAAGAAACTCCTGTTTGGTGTTTTCATTTAAAAATTTGCCTCCATAAAAGGAGGTTATTGTAGAGGATGTATCATCGTTGACACCCCTCGATGAGACACAGAGGTGTTTGGCTTCGATGATCACGGCAATGTTTTCGGTTTGCAGGGTGTTTTTGAGTTCTTCGGCAATTTGCATGGTCATGCGCTCCTGTACCTGGGGACGTTTGGCATAGTGCTGCACGATGCGGTTGAGTTTTGAAAGACCGATTACCTTGTCTTTGCCAATGTAGGCTACATGGGCTTTGCCGATGATGGGTACAAAGTGGTGTTCGCAGTTGGAATAAAACGAGATGTCTTTTTCCACCAGCATTTGGTGGTATTTGTACTTATTTTCGAACAGGGCGAGCTTGGGTTTATTGGCGGGGTTGAGGCCACTGAAGATTTCCTGAACGTACATTTTAGCTACCCTTGCCGGTGTACCCTTGAGGCTGTCGTCTGTGAGGTCGAGGCCCAGGGTGTGCATGATTTCTCCAAAGTGGTAGGCAATTTTGTCCATCTTTTCTTTGTCAGAAAGGGCGAAGGCATCTTTGCGCAAAGGGGTATCGATGCCCGTGTACAAGTGATCATCGCCTATCTCGTCGTGCGATAATTCATCGAGGCGGATCTTGTTGCCACGGATCAGTGTGGTGACATCGGTATGAGATTCTAACATATTGTTTAATATTTGTTGCTTAAAACTTAGACAAAATATGATGAAAAAAGTTCAATGAAAGCGATGATTTTGTGAAATTTATCGACAAGCCTTGATATTTAGGGCCAGACATGCTATATTTGCAACAATGTTGCATTTACGAAATTTCTTGTATTTTCTACTGGCCATGGCGGCTTACCAGGGTCATGCGCAGGATTGTAAATTCAACATCCGGGGCAGGGTGGATGACGTACACCACGAACATGGGCTCGAATATGCCACCATTTACATCGAAGAAAGCGGTCAGGGCAGCCAGTGCGATGAACAGGGTCGATTTGAGATAGGTGGGGTTTGTGCCGGAGCTTACCACTTTTTGGTAAGTCACCTGGGCTGTGAAAGCAAACGATTTTTTATCACCATCAAAGGAGATACCACCCTCAGCTTTTCATTGGAGCACCACTCTCAGATGTTGTCGGAGGTAGTGGTAAGTGAAAACAGAACGCGCACCAGCGTGGGCTTGCAGCACTACACCATAGCCGAAACCATATTAAACCGACAGCAGGGCAGAGACCTTGCTTCTATTGCCTCTGTTATACCGGGCATCAGTGTCTTGCGCACCGGCAATACCCTGGGAAAGCCCATCATCCATGGCTTGTATGGCAACCGGGTGCAGATTCTCAACCAGGGCATTCCCCAGGAAGGGCAGCAATGGGGCATCGACCATGCACCCGAGATCGATGCATCGTCTGCCCAAAAGATATCGGTGATCAAGGGGTCGGCAGCGGTGAAATATGGGGTAGCAGCCATGGCCGGTGTTGTTTTGCTGGAGGCCTCACCCATTCGCCCCGATCCCCACGTCCATGGGCAGGTAAGCCTTTCGTATCATACCAATGGCAGGGTGGCACAGACCCATTTTCAGCTGGAAAATACCAATCGTCTGGGGCGGATGCGACTGGCAGGCAGTACTTCCATGGGGGGCGACCAGCACACTTCCTCCTATTACCTCACCAATACCGGTAGCCGACAAGGGGCATTGTCGCTATTGCTCACCAATGATGCGGGCAGTACATTTTATAGATCATTGTACGGCAGCTTTTATTACAATGAAACGGGCATACTGAGAGGAGCCCATGTAGGCAACAGCACCGATCTGGAGGCTGCCCTTTCCCGGCCTGAGCCCTTTTATATCCAGGACCATTTTTCTTACCAGATCAACGCGCCCCGTCAAAGGGTGAAGCACTGGTTGGTAAAAACCGAGTTGAAAAAACAAATAGACGAGTCCGTCAGGCTGGGTTTGGATGGCGCCATTCAAATCAATCAGCGACAAGAATACGATATCAGAAGAGGCGGAAGGGATAGCCTGCCTGCGCTTGACCTCTCTTTGTACAATGCCTGGGCCGATGCTTACATCCAATGGGAGCAGTCGGAGAAGTGGTACCTGTCATTGGGCCTTCAACCCAGGTTTACCCACAACAGCAACATTGCCGGCACCGGTATCTATCCGCTCATACCCAATTATACCCTTTTTAATCCAGCCCTATACATCAGCTACCGTGTCAATTGGCAACACATCGACTGGGAAGCAGGCGGCAGGATAGAATGGTACAAGCTAAGGGTGAGCTACCTCGACAGATTGGGGCAACTCAATCAACCCCGGCGGGACGATGCCAATCACGCGTACAGCTTTGGGCTTAGCAAAGATCTGGGCCAACGGTGGCAGATCAAATCCAACGTATCGTGGCTGATCAGAGCGGCACAGATCCACGAGCTGTATTCCAATGGCCTCCACCAGGGGCTTGCGGCTCTGGAACTGGGCAACGACAGTCTGGGCAAAGAACAATCGCTCAAATGGTCGAACGACATCCGGTGGCAGGCGGGTGAAGAAAGTCAGGTGAGTGTATCGCTGTACTATC
>CALMWS010000259.1 GCA_937870795.1 uncultured Bacteroidota bacterium
TAACCCCCAATTCAATGGGGTGCTGGAATGCCTGTACGTGGGCATGACCAGCAAGACCCCTTACGAACGATTCGACGAGCACATCAATGGCACCCTCAGTAAAAAAGGTTATGATCTGTCAGCGGAAATCGTGAAAAAGTATGGTGTGTACCTAAGGCCCAGCTTATACGAGCACCTTCCTACCTACCGAAGTAAGGCAGCCGCCCTGGCAGCAGAAAAAGCCCTGACCCTTGATTTGAGAAGGCAGCGGTATGCTGTCTGGTCCAACTGACATATGCCAATCCTTTGTATTCTTTTGTACAGCACTGCACCTTCCATTGATGAATATCATAGCTCTTTATGATAGTGGGATTTGTTGCAACATACAAATGCCCGTAATTATGTAGCTTGTAAATTAAGCGTATGAGCAAAACAATTAAGACCAAAAAGCCGCCCAAGTATGTTTACTTTTTTGGAGGAGGAAAAGCGGATGGCAATGAATCTATGAAAAACCTTTTAGGTGGTAAAGGCGCCAACCTGGCCGAAATGGCAGGACACCCCAATCTTCAGTTGCCTGTTCCTCCCGGCTTTACCGTGACAACCGAAGTTTGTACTTATTACTACCAAAACAAACACAAATACCCCACCACCCTTGACGCAGAAGTGAAGGCTGCCATCGCCAAGATGGAGCGCATCATGGGCAGAAAATACGGAGCTACCAAAAACCCATTGCTGGTATCCATCCGCAGTGGTGCCCGCAAATCCATGCCTGGCATGATGGAGACTGTGCTCAATGTAGGTCTAAACGAAAACAACATCCAGGGGCTGATCGATGCATCCGGAGGCAATGAACGATTTGCCTACGATGCCTATCGCCGACTCATTATGATGTACGCCGATGTTGTCATGGAAAAAGCCGCCGGCATCGAACCCAAAAACGGAAAAGGAATCCGCAAGCTGCTCGATGAAAAACTGGAACAACTTCGCACCTCAAAGGGCTATGCAAGTGATGACCAGATCCCCGCAGCCGACCTCAAAAAATTGGTGGTAGACTTTAAAGCTACCATCAAAAAGACCCTGGGCAAGGCCTTCCCCGAAGATCCCATGGAGCAAATGTGGGGCAGCATGGGGGCCGTATTTGCCAGCTGGAATGGCAAGAGAGCCATCGAATACCGTCGCATCGAAAGAATCCCCGACGAGTGGGGAACCGCCGTCAACGTGCAAGCCATGGTCTTTGGCAATATGGGCG
>CALMWS010000260.1 GCA_937870795.1 uncultured Bacteroidota bacterium
TTATTCTTGGTTGTTAAAAACTGATAAAAACGGCAATGTTAAAAAGACAGATCTCAATCTTGTTTTTGATCAAATGGATCCTAAAAAAAACTTGTTGTTGCTCTTTCCTAATCCTGCAGACAACTTTGTTACAATCAAGTACGCTGATTTTAGCATTGTCAGTTCAATTCTAATACTAGATGCCTCCGGCAAAATTTATACTACCTTCTCTCTTCCCGATATTTCTCATAAATCAGTTCAATTAGACATATCCTCCCTCCCTTCTGGCATTTACTTCGTGGAACTTCGGGATCAAAATAATGGATTTCTAGAGGCCAAAAAATTCATAAAACAATGATATAATACAAAGTTCGCTTAGTCACTCCATTTAATTATGGCTTATCTGTACTGTACACCTTCTTCCTTGCACAGTTAATGCTCTAAGATTAAAAGGTTTAGTCGATGCCACGCGGTTAGCGCGTGGTTCTCCGTGAGATTGCAAATCTTGATTTGCTAAATTGAACGATGCTGAGCTTGCCGAAGCACTTCATTAAATTGATCCCTACATACCAGCGGCATGTAGGGATCAATTTTTTCAGCTTTGCTGAAACCGCTCAGTTATACTAAGGCGCAGCCGCATTGAACTAAGGCGTAGCCGCATTGCACTAAGCCGAAGGCGCATTGCACTAAGCGAAGCGCATTGCACTAAGCGAAGCGCATTGCGCGAGGTGCAAAGCACCGAGCATTGTCCACCTACCTCACTCGCTGCAACAACCCCATCTGCCCTCCATAACACAGGGCAATATTCTCTTGCGTAAAGGCTTCAGCAGTGTTTCCGGCGGCAATGAGGCGTTGATTGATGAGAATGACCTTGCTGAAATATTGAGGTACTGTAGTAAGATCGTGGTGAACTACCAAAAGGGTTTTTCCTTCAGTGGCCAGGCGTTTCATAATTGCGATTATCTTTTCTTCGGTGGCCATGTCTACCCCTACAAAAGGTTCATCGAAAAAGAGGAGGTCGGCTTGCTGGCAGAGGGCACGGGCTATGAATACGCGCTGCTGCTGACCGCCGGAGAGTTGACCTATCTGTCGGTCGGCCAGATCGAAGATGCCCAGTTCTTCCATGGCTTCGCGGGCGATGCGGTGGTCGTCTTTATTGAGCGACTGTAGCAGGCGCTTGTGCGGATAGCGACCCATCAGCACAATGTCTTTAACCGTAGCGGGGAAGTCCCAGTCGATCTCATCTTTTTGGGGTACGTAAGAGAGTTGGGGACGGTAATCATTGACATCGCCACCAAAAACGCGGATCTGTCCGGCGTGGACTTCGATCAGACCGAGGATGGATTTAAAGAGGGTAGATTTTCCGGCCCCATTGGGACCAATCAAACCATAGATGTGTCCTGCTTCCACTTCGAGAAAGACATTGCTGAGGATGCGTTTGTTGCCGTACGAAACCGACAGTCCTTCCACCTGGATGGGCAATGTTGTTGCTTTCATTTTTTCAGAAATTTAATGAACACTACCCAGCTAAGGGCCAGCAATAGAATGAGGATGCCATAGAGCGGCCAGTTGAGTGTTTGTCCGGCCATCTTATCAGCGGGCAGACTTTGACCCAGGGCATTGGAGATCACATCGGCATTGTGGCGCAGCATGCCCACGTAGCTTTCACCCGGTGTGCCCGGCTCACCCACAGAGTCGGCGTACAGGCTGCCTCCAATGACCACCTTGTGGTCGCGTGCTATTTGTTGCAGCATCTTGGGATTGATGGTGCTTTCGATAAAAATGGCAGGCACCTTGTTTTTCTCAAGGGCCTCCACCACCCGGGCCATGTCAGAGGTCTGGGCATCGGCTTCGGTAGATACGCCCATCATGGCACTGATGGTGAGACCGTACTTATTTCCAAAATAGGAAAACGCATCGTGCGAAGTAATGAGGATGCGGTGCTGGGGCGGTATGCTCGCCATGCGCATCTTTATGTATTGGTGGAGCTCCTGCAGTTGTTGGCTGTACCGGGCGTGCTGTTGCTCATAAAAATTGGCATTTTGCGGGTCAATGGCTATGAGGCCGTCGCGGATATTGCGTATGTAGATCAACCCGTTTTCCGCATCCATCCAGGCATGGGGATCGGTGGCCCCCGAGTGTATCTGACTGCGGATGGCTTGAATGCCGGTAGTAATTAGTTTTACCATTGCCTTGCTACCGGAGTTGGCTATAACCTCGTTGATCCAGCCCTCAAAGGTGAGACCGTTGATGAGGATGAGATCGGCTTTGGCCAGCAGGGCAGCATCGTCAGGGGTCGCTTCGTAGCGGTGCGGATCACCTCCAATGGGTACGATGGAGCGGACCTCAATCTTATCCCCACCAATGTTGCGCGCCATATCGGCAAAGATGGAGGCCGAAGCCACCACCAGCGGTTTTTCTGCATGGAGGGTAAGCGTCCCCAATATGGCCAATGTCCAAAATAATAATCTCATATTCTTTTTACCAGCAGACTTTGTGCTACCGAATCAGAGATGGTACATCTTTCTTTCTGGTCAATCAATACCCGTAGTGAGGCGTCAAATTCTATTCGTTCTTCGATCTTGATATAGGTACCGGGTTTTACCTTGATCTGGTTGAGGTATCTCAAAAAGGCATTGCTGTGCTCCTTAACGCCCAAAACCTGACAGCTCTGCCCCGTCATCAAATCGGCCAATGGTGTCTGGCTACGTATGGTAAACTTCCCTTCTGCATTGGGGATGGAGTCGCCATGGGGATCAAACTTTGGATAATTCAAAAAGGCATCCAGCCGCGAAATCAGCTCTTCTGAATAAATGTGTTCCAACTCCTCTGCCAAATCGTGTACATGCTCCCAGTCGAATCGCAGCTTTTCCACCAAAAACACCTCCCACAGCCTATGCCTTCGGATCAGTGAAGTAGCAATGCGATTGCCCTCTGCGGTGAGGGTCACTCCCTTATACCGCTCATAATGGATCATCTCCTTCTCTGCCAACCGCTTCAACATATCTGTCACAGACGCAGGTGTAGTATCCAGATGCCTCGCCAGCGAATTGGTAGAAGCCGATTTTTTCTCCTTCTCTGATATCTTAAAAATGGCTTTGAGGTAGTTTTCCTCCGTAAAAGAAAGCATGAAACAAAATTTTATACAAAACTAAACAAAAAATTTAGATTAGTTTAAATTTATTTTATAACCTTGACAGTATTAAGATATAAGCCCTTAATTCCCTCAATTCCCTTAATGTTTAAATCCTGCAGCATCTCTTTATGATGATCAAGGTCTTTGTGTGGGTAATTGCCACATAGAGACAGTTCCCAATGCATGAGATGGGGATTTTTTTTGAAATGCACTACAAAACTACGTTTTATAGGCACAGGCATTTAGAGCATGAAGACACATTTAGTTTTCTAGGTTAAAGTCAAGCCTTAATGCAACTAAATGCCCTTAATGTTTAAATCCTGCAGCATCTCTTTATGATGATCAAGGTCTATGTGTGGGTAATTGCCACATAGAGACAGTTCCCAATGCATGAGATTGGGATATTTTTTGAAATGCACTACAAAACTACGTTTTATAGGCACAGGCATTTAGAGCATGAAGACACATTTAGTTTTCTAGGTTAAAGTCAAGCCTTAATGCAACTAAATGCCCTTAATGTTTAAATGCCGCTGAATCTCTTTATGATGAGCAAGGTCTATGGATGGACAATACCTTGAGTAGGTACTACACATAGACCTAATCCCAACGAAAGAGATTTGTGATGTTTTTTTTCATTGCACTACAAAACTACGTTTTATAGGCACAGGCATTAAGGAAATGAAGGTAATTAAGGCAACATCCCTTCATACCACCCAAGCCCTTCATTCGATGAATTCCCTTAATGTTTAAATCCTGCAGCATCTCTTTATAATGAGATAGGTCTATTGGTGGGAAATGTAAACAAGAGGTACTATTTATAGCCCCCTAGTCCCTAGCCCCTAACCCCTAACCCATATATTCCCTATCTTTGTTCAAAATTCCTATTCATGCAATACGCAACTGCATTTTCCCGATTGTTGCTCTTCATCACTTTATTGCTTTTTATCACCAGCTCCGCTTGTACCAAATCCCCCATCTCAGGTAAAATCGAGTGGGAGAGGGCCGACTTGAAAAAAGTGATTTACCTCCTTTCATTCCCTACCTACGAATCACTGGTATCCCCATATCAGGGCACAGTACTCGATTCTGCCAAGGTAGATCAGACCGGTAGCTTTGCATTTAGCAAAATTCCCGGCAATGGATTTTACGCCCTCGCCATCCAAAAGACAAACGAAAAATACCCCAACAACCTGTACAATGACGACCCCAACCTATCCAACTACCTGCCCTTCGTCTTCAGCGGCAAAACAATGTCTCTGACCGCTAATGCCAATCAATTTCAGAAGACAGCGCGATGGGCCCATCCGGATGATGTCAATGCACAAATTGCCGAACTCATCGTAACTCGGAATAGGGCATTCAGCCAACACCTCGCAAACCTCGAAGCAGTCAATGAAGAAAATCTCATCGAACAACACAAGGCACACTACGAATTTAAAAAAACACTTTTCGACTTTGCCCTCTCTACTCCCAATGCTTCAGTGGCCCTTCTTGCCATGCGCTGGGCCACGCCCGATGGCGACTTTGAAAGAAGCTCCGATGAACTCTTTGCCTTTTGTCAAAAATGGGAGAAGCCGGCCGGCTCTAATGTCATGATTACCCAACTATGCAGCAAAATCAAGAACGGCAACCTCGCCGCCAAAAAAGGGGACACCTTCCCTGATTATGCCTTACCCATGAGCGATGGCACCTTAAAAAAAGTTCATTCCTTGTTAGGTACCCGTCTCACCATCATCGACCTATGGGCTTCATGGTGCGGACCCTGCAGAATTGAAAACAAAAAAGTGCTGGGACCCATCTGGGAAAAATACCACAGCACCGGCCTGCAAATTATTGGCTACGCCCTCGACTCCGATGATCGCTCCTGGAAAAACGCCATAACCAAAGATGCCGCAGACAGATGGCTCCACTCATCTCACCTGTTGGGTGATGAGTCGCCACTCTTCCAAACCCTCGGCATCTCCACCATCCCAGCAAACTATCTCCTGGATAAAGAGGGTCGCATCATAGCCAAAAACCTCCATGGCGAGGAGCTCATCCAATGGATCGATGCCTATTTGAAATGAGGCCGGGTGTACCAGGAATCTATGGTGTTCGACAACTAAAACCGTGATCATTGACAGAAAAAATAACCACAAGGCATTAAATAGGGATAATCCAAATCCCTTTGATTTTTTTTCTTCCCCCTTGTCCAAATATCCTTTTGCGGAGGTTAATATTTTTTATTATTTGAAGAATGAGGGCTTGAGGCCAGAAATCATCGTAGCCCCTACGCGGCATAGCCGTGTAGGGGCGGGTATATCAGGCACCTTATTTTTGGCGACATTTTTGAAGATGTGCAACATCAATCAAAAATGGTGACAAAACCTATTACCCCAACCCCAACTCATTTTTTTTCTTCCTCTCTGTCCAAATTCCTCTTACTCATTTGTCATATCATCGATATTTCTTTTCATTACATTTACACCAAAAATTAAACGAAATGCAACAATATGCACTCATCATGCGCCATGAAGATGGTGGTAAAATTGCTTCACCCGAACAAATGCAGGAATGGATGCAGCAGACGATGAACTGGATCAATGGCATCGCCGCCCAAAACAAATTTGTCAGTGGCACAGGACTTCCATTTGACAATGCCAGGGTGATCACTACTAAAGATAGCAAGGCAGTAGTGACCAATGGCCCTTTTGGCGACATCAAGGAAACCATTGGCGGACTGATCGTAGTCAAAGCAGAATCCGTAGAAGAAGCCGTAGAATTTGCAAAGGGCTGCCCGGTTTTACAGGGTGAAGGCAATAGTGTTGAAGTAAGGTTGATTGCTTCCAACGAAGGTGGGCAAAGATAATTCATATATTCAACTCTCAATTCCCTCAAAGACTAATAAAACTAACTCTACTTAGCTTGTCAGGTCAACTAAATAGTTTTCATATTTTTCCAAGGATGAGATTCTCCCCATTTAGACATTATTCCATGAAATGAGATTGGCCATTTTGTTTAAACATTTAGAGCATGAAGACACATTAAGTTTTATACGGTAAGATCAAGCCTTATAACCCATTGTCCTTAATGTTTAAATCCTGCTGCATCTCTTTATAATGAGGTAGGTCTTTATGTGGAAAATGCAAGATAGGTAACACACTTAGACTTAGTCCCAACGTAAGAGATAGGGATATTTTTTTCATTGCACTACAAAACTACGTTTTATAGGCACAGGCATTAAGAAAATGAAGGTAATTAAGGTAACATCCCTTTATACCTCCCAAGCCCTTAATGTTTCTCAATGTGCTTAATGTTTAAATGCTGCTGGATCTCTTTATGATGAGCAAGGTCTATGTGTGGATAATGCCTTAAATAGGTACCACACAAAGACTTAATCCCAACAAAAGAGATTTGTGATGTTTTTTTCATTGCACTACAAAACTACGTTTTATAGGCACAGGCATTAAG
>CALMWS010000261.1 GCA_937870795.1 uncultured Bacteroidota bacterium
TCTTCGCCCTTTTTAAGAGCTTGTACATGAGAGAGTTTTCCAGATACATTGTCACATCTGCCTTGCCATATGCCAACGGGCCATTGCACATAGGTCACCTGGCCGGCGCTTACCTGAGTGGAGATATGTACGTACGTTTCCTACGACTGATGGGAAAAGATGTGGTCTATGTTTGTGGAAGTGATGAACACGGAGCTGCCATCACCATGAAGGCTTTGAAAGAAGGACTAACTCCTCAGGCCATAGTTGATAAATACCACGCCCTCTTTGAAACTACCTTTGAGCGAATGGGCATCAAATTTGATATTTATCACCGCACCTCCAGCAAGTTGCATCACGAGACATCTCAGGAATTTTTCAAGACCCTTTATGACAAAGGAGAATTTTCAGAAATAGAATCTGAACAATATTACGACGAGGAAGCAGGTCAATTTTTGGCCGACAGATACATCAAAGGTACGTGTCCCAAATGCGGATTTCAGGATGCTTACGGCGATCAGTGCGAATCGTGCGGCACGAGCCTTAGTCCTACTGATCTTAAAAATCCAAGGTCTGTACTAAGTGGCAAGGCCCCAATATTGAAATCTACCAAACACTGGTATTTGCCTTTGGATAAATACGAAACGTGGCTGAGAGAATGGATCAATACAGGTGTGGTGGACGGGGTCCAAACCCATGATCCAGAGGATTGGAAAAACCATGTTTTGGGTCAGTGTAAATCCTGGATTGAAGGAGGACTTCAACCCAGGGCAATGACACGTGATTTGGACTGGGGAGTAGACGTACCGTCTTCAATACCGGGACATGAGGGCAAAAAATTGTATGTGTGGATGGATGCCCCTATTGGCTACATTTCGGCCACCAAACAATGGGCCGGGGACCATAACAAAGACTGGAAAGACTACTGGTGTAAGGATGACAGTGCCCTTATCCATTTTATAGGAAAAGACAATATTGTATTTCATTGTCTGATCTTTCCGGCAATTTTGAAAGCACATGGTGGCTATAGTCTGCCTTACAATGTACCAGCCAATCAGTTTATGAATCTGGAAGGTCAGAAGATATCAACCTCTCGCAACTGGGCTGTATGGGTGCACGAGTATCTGGATGAAATGCCGGGCATGGTAGATGAGCTTAGGTATTGTATGATCAAAAACATGCCCGAACTCAAAGACAGTGAATTTACCTGGAAAGCATTTCAGGACAGCAATAATAACGAACTGGTGGCCAACCTTGCCAATTTCATCAACAGGGTGGTAGTACTCACTCATAAGTTTTACAAAGGCAGGGTTCCGGAATTGGATTTGGATACAACCTTTCTTGGTTCGGGTGGAGATGAATACGAGTATTTTGATACCGAACTCATTGTATTGCACGACGAAATTCAGGAAATGAATGAGCACCTGAGGAAGTTTGATTTCAGGTCGGCGCTTAAAAAATTGATGGATATATCTACCAGAGGCAATCAATTGTTGCAGTACAATGAGCCCTGGAAGTTGTTTAAGGAAGACCCTGAAACCACGGCAACCGTGTTGAATGTATGTTTGCAATATGCTGCAGCGCTCAGTGTTTGTTGCCGGCCTTTCCTTCCATTTACTTCTGATAAAATGCGAGACTTATTAAATTTACCTGCCATTTTGGAAGAGGGTGAGTTAAATGATTTGTTGGAAAAATTGTGTGAAGCCGAAGCACTGATCGAAGAGGGACACGCCATCAACGAGCCCAGGCATTTGTTCAGCAGAATTGAAGACGAAGTCATTCAAAGACAAGTGGAAAAACTCAAGCAGCCAGTGGAAGTTGCAGCCAGTGAGGCAACACAAAAGAAGGCACATCTTGATCTGAAACCCGAAATCAGTTATGAAGATTTTATCAAGCTGGATCTAAGAACGGCCACCATATTGAGTGCCGAAAAAGTAGAAAAGGCTGATAAGTTGCTGAAACTCGAATTGGATCTTGGCTTTGAAAAAAGAACGGTGGTCAGCGGTATTGCTGAGCACTATGACCCAATGGTGATTGTAGGCAAAAAAGTGACCTTGTTGGCCAATCTGGCTCCGCGCAAGATCAGAGGCATAGAATCCAAAGGTATGATTCTGATGGCCTCTGATGGTGACGGAAAATTGAATTTTATCAGTTGCAGTCAGGATTGGGAAAACGGGTCAACCATCAGTTAACCCTTAACTTTTACGCCAGTAGCCATAAATTTTAGTTCTTTTTTGGGCTGGGTGATTTTGGCTATTTCTTCTTTGGATTTGCCTTCATCTTCGGCATAATGTTTCAATTCATCCACCGATGTTTCCTCAACATAAGCTTTGCCTTTCATGATCACCTTTTTACCTGAGAGATCTTTGGGCATAAAGAAGCTGTAATTGTGAAATTTGACAAACATCTTATCCGCATCCGGATTTTTTTCAGAAACGATGTTCATCCAGCAGCCTTTGACCTGGCAAACACCATCCACCATGCCCTCCACCTGCACTTCCATCTCTTTGCCTGGTTTGAGTTGGGCGAGCAGCTGGTCGTAAGTAAGTACCTTGCTCACTTTAAAATCCTGGCCATAAACAGGCATACCTGTCTGAGCAGCAGTACTTTTCATAGATGATTTGCAGGAAGCAAGAAACAGGGTTGCTGTCACACTGAGTAATAAAATGTACTTCATTGGTTTTTTTATCATTAAATTAACAATATTGGAAAATTGAATCCAGTTATATTTGCAAATATAATTTGCTTTTATCGATCACTGCCACTCTACACCAATTTTAAACATTCACAAAGGTATAATTATTCAACTATGAGATCATTTGGAGTGGTAATCACAGTCTACTTATTGGCCTTCACACAGCTGAGCGGGCAGTGCATCAAAGGCGATTGTTACAATGGAGAGGGCACTTACAAGGCAAAAAATGGTTCTGTCTATCAGGGTAGTTTCAGAATGGGTAACTTCAATGGCAGGGGCACGGTGCGGTATGCCAGTAATGATTATTTTGTTGGAATATTCAGAAGTGGGAAAAAGGAAGGAAGTGGTAAATACGTTTTTGCAGCGGGTCATGAGTACCAGGGTGAATTTGTAGCAGACAAACGGCAGGGAAAGGGTAAGATGATGTATGCCAATGGCGATGTTTACAAGGGATCATGGCACCACGACTATCCTTCAGGTCAGGGCGAATATTTTTTTCATGATGGCTCGAGTTATGCCGGTTTGTTTGAAAACGGCAATTTTAATGGAAGGGGACGATTTACAGAAGCCGATGGCTCGAGTTATGAAGGAGAATGGAAAGACAATGTACTGGTGTCAAAAATCCAGAAGAATCAACCCATTTTTGCTGATGCAGATAGAAAAAGTCAACCAACAGCACCTTCGGGCAAGGCAAAAGATTGTAATGCCAACTTTTGCGATGGCGAAAAAGGACAATACAGGTACAGAGACGGATCAATGTACACAGGAGATTTTGTAGACGGTAAACCCGCCGGAGAAGGCAGCTGTCAATACGCCAACGGCGATGTTTACAAGGGCAGTTGGAAGAGCCATGGTCCGCATGGCTTTGGTACCATGACAAAAAAAGATGGCAGTATATTTAGTGGGATATGGGAGTTTGGAGCGCTCAAGCAGCGATCTTATGAAACCGAAGCCCTGGCCAATCTTAGCAAGGAACAAGCAGGTAATGCCAAAAGCAATGAGACCGAAATATACGCCGTGGTAGTAGGTATTGCCACCTACAATCATATGGCTTCGTTGCGGTATACGGATGACGATGCCTACCATTTGTATGCATTCCTGAAAAGCCCCGAGGGAGGTGCTATACCCGATGATCATATCAGCATCCTGATTGATGATGCAGCCTCCAAAAAGAACATTCTCAAAGAAATTGGCAATACGTTTAGCAAGGCAGATGAAAATGATGTAATTCTGTTGTACATGTCGGGCCACGGGCTGGATGGTTCTTTTGTGCCCTACGACTTTGATGGCAGTAACAATTTGCTTGCCTACGAAGACATGTTGCAGCTCATTGAGGCGTCGAGGGCTCAGCATAAAATTTACATCACGGATGCTTGTCATTCAGGTAGTATGTACGCATCAAAAACGCCCTATCAAATGGCATTGACAGATTTTTACACCAAATTTTCAAAAAGTACCGGCGGCACTGCCATCATAACCTCTTCCAAAAAAGATGAAGTTTCGCTGGAATATTCCGGAATGAGACACGGTGTATTCAGTCATTATTTGATTCAAGGCTTAAAAGGAGATGCCAATACAAATGATGACAACATCATATCCGTAGATGAGTTGTTCAACTACATTTACCTCAATGTAAGGCACCACACCAAAAATGCACAAA